>JBCBSN010000139.1:0-11812 GCA_039819225.1 Bacteroidota bacterium
ACATGGTATTGGAGCCAGGCTTTATGGGTTCCTTGAATAAGACGGACGGATCTATCTCTGCCAAAAAGGTGAACACGGCCATTTATACTTCCTGGTTGACCGGAAGCCTGATCTTTAGGGATGCGCCTTTCAAAAATATCCTTCTAAAACTTGAAAGACGGTATAACGTGGCGATTGAAAATCGAAACCAGGAATTGGATAGGTTGACCTTTAATACCCATATCGATGTAAATGAGGAAAGCATTGAACAGGCCTTAAAACTATTCCGGGACATACATCCCTTTGACTATGAGATAATCGATAGAAAAATAATCATCAAACCCTAAAATTAAACAGCCAATGAAGTATACCTAATTGAAACGATAATAGGGTCACCTTTTCTATAAGAACAAAAAAATCGGAAAATGCGCCAACATCTTCCGATTGGGATAAGGTGATTAACCAGTTCGGAATAATCACTCGTTAACACTATAAAATTATGAAAAAACTTCTTACCTATTCAAGAAGCAGGAATTACCTATTCAAATATGACCTAAAATTGAAGCTCAGCACATTTTTTATCGTATTTACCTTCTTTGCCTTACAAGCTAACGATTCTTATGCCCAACGTACCAAACTTTCCATGGATTTGGACCAGGCTACCGTAGGCGAATTCATTGATGAAATTGAGACCATATCGGAATTCAAGTTCACCTTTAAAACAAGCGAGGTGGATCTGGATAGGAAGTTTTCCCTCAAGGCCGATAATTGGAACATAGAACGGATACTTGAAAAAGTATTTTCAGGGACAAAAATATCGTACATCATAAATAAGCGCAATATTCTACTAAAGCCTGCCCCCTCCAATGTGGATTACGAAGAGGACAAAGGGCAAACATCGGTTATGCTCCAAGAGATTACCGTTACCGGAAAAGTCACCGATTCCGACGGGATGGTCCTTCTGGGCGCGAGTATTCTGGAAAAAGGAACCACAAATGGAACTACATCCGATTTTGATGGTCTGTTTAGCATTGATGTTTCCGACCCTAATGCCATCTTGGAGGTTTCCTATATCGGGTTCTCCACTTTGGAAGTGCCTTTGGACGGAAGAACCGAACTAACCATTGCGTTACGCCCCGATGTAGCCCAATTGGACGCTGTGGTAGTGGTAGGATACGGGGACCAAAAGAGTTCCGAGGTAAGTGCATCCATCGCCCAGGTAGCTACCGAAGACCTGGAAGTGTCCAAACGTCCCGTTGCAACGCTTGAATCTTCCTTGGTAGGTTCTTCCCCTGGGTTGATCATAGACCAAGGCAGCGGACAGTTGGGCACGGAGGCCGGGATCCAAGTAAGGGCGGCCAGTGCCTTGGAGCAGAAAAATGCCTTGGTGTTGGTGGATGGATTCGAGAGTTCCTTGGAGAACATCAACCCCTATGATATTGAATCCGTATCCATTTTAAAGGATGCGGCCGCTACTGCCATTTACGGGGCAAGAGGTGCCAATGGTGTGGTGTTGGTCACTACGAAAACTACCCGGAAAAATCAAAGGATGAGCGTTACCTACAGCACCAACACCTCATGGCAACAACCCAATGTGACCGCGGATCTGGCAAACTCCCAGGAGTTTATGGAGTTCTTTAATGAAGCCCAGTTGGCGGAAACCTTGAACGCCGATCAAGAGTTGACCCCTGATGACGTTACCCTTACGTATTCTGACGAGGACATAGCAAGGGCCGCTAGCGGATTTTACCCTGAAACCAATTGGGTGGAGGAATTGTACAGCCAATCGGCATTACAGACTACGCATAATCTTGAGGTCAGTGGTGGTAGTGAGAATATCGGCTATCTCGTAAATCTGGGGTATTTGAACCAAGATGGAATCTCCTTGGGCAATGACCAATTGGAGCGCTTTACAGTTCGTGTAAAAGTCGATGCCGATATTAATGATTGGCTTACCATTGGGGCCAATATTTTTAACGGGTACCGGGAGTTGAACAACGTCCCTTTGAATACCGGAAATGGCCTAAGGGGACAGCCCTTTTTTCCGGTGACCTTGGACTCAGGGCCGTTTGCGGGCACGTTTGTGTTCAAGGGGTCTACCTCGGGAGAGGAAAATCCCATTGCCCAGGCATTATCCGGCTCGTTTGATAACACCGTCAGTGACGAGCTTAATATGCAGCTCTATGGAACAATTAAGCTTTTAAAAGGTCTCGAACTGGAGGGACGACTGTCTTATTTAACGGATAATGATTTCAGGGAGATTTGGAACAATCCCTATTCCTACATTATTCTGGACGAGGCCGATTTAACGCCTATTGGCAATCCCGTACCCATTGCCAACGAGGATAGGAACCTTCAAAATGTAGATTCAAGGAGCAGGCTTATCAATACCTTGGTAACCCTTAACTACGACACTACCTTCGGAAATGCACATAATTTTGAAGCTTTGTTGGGTTTTCAGGCGGAGTCCGGGGAAGGGCGCAGTTTTTCGGCAAGCCGATTCGATTTTATCCTGGATGACCCCCAAAGTATCAATTTAGGCTCCCAGATCGATGGTTTTGGGAACGATTCCGATTTCTTCAATGAACGATCTACCCTTTCCTACTTTTCGCGATTAAGCTATAACTACCGCAGCAAATACTTGATGGAAGTAAACATGAGGGCTGATGCCAGTTCCAACTTTGTCAGGGACAAGTGGGGCTATTTTCCCGCTTTTTCAGTGGGTTGGAACGTGGATAGGGAAAACTTCCTCATGGAAAATAATTTTATTACAAGGTTAAAGCTAAGGGCCTCCTGGGGAATAAATGGAGATGATGGAAGCCTCTCCGGGGTAGAAACGGCCATTACCAATCCCAACGGAATTGCTTTTGGCGGGGCTACCCAACCCACCATCTTCCTTTCGGATGCGGTAAACCCCAACTTAACATGGGAAACCTCGGAAAAGACCAACCTAGGGGTAGATCTTTCCCTTTGGAACGGAAAGCTTACGTTTACCGGGGATTATTTTATAGACAACCGTGAAGACATTATCACCAGACAATTGACTTCCCTGGAAAGTGGTCTTACCGGTAGCGGTAACGATGGTTTTAGCGGTGGGATTCTGGCCAATGTATACGACGCCAAATCCTGGGGTTGGGAAATAAATGTAGGCCACAATAGCAATATCGGAGATGTAGGCTTCTTTGCCAATGTTAACCTATCTTATTACAATAGTGAGATTACTTCGGGCGAAGGCGATGCTCCCTTGAATTTGGACGAAAACAACTATCAGATAGAAGGGTTGCCTATTTTGGGAAACCTCTTCGGCTTTGAGACGGACGGCTATTTTGATTCGCAAGCTGAAATTGAGGCCCATCAGATAGATCAATCCGAAGTGGTGATTACCGGTGATGACCTCGGCAGGTATTTGGGAGGACTTAAATACATTGACCAACTTACCGTGGATTCCAATGGCGATGGAATTCCCGATCAGGCGGACGGTATCATTAATGAGGATGATAGGGTGGTTTTGTTGGAAAATTCCAACGACAACTACAGGTTGGGGGCCAATTTTGGGTTTACCTATAAAGGTTTTGGCCTATCCACCCGGATTTATGGGGCACTAAGTGGATATGAGTGGTGGAACCAGGGCGCATTTTTGAACGCTTTCACCAGCGCAGGGGTAGGTCCCTTTGATTATCAGAGGGATACCTGGCGGCCCAATAATACGGATCCCCTGTTCCCACAGGCCTATTTAAACAACAGGCCATATGACCCCAATGTTTCCGAATTGATTAAGGACCGGTCATACATAAAATGGAAGAACGTAAACCTGTCCTACACCTTTGGCCGGCCTTTCCTGGATCAAATAGGGTTTCTAAAAGGTCTGGATGTATATGTCTCGTTTGAAAACCTAGGCGTTATTTGGACCAACTACCCTGCTTTTGAATATGGTTTTGATCCGGAATTTGGTGCCAACGGCTTCAATTATCCCCTGGCCGTAAAAACATCCTTTGGCCTTAACGTTCAATTTTAAAAAAAGATGGAAATGAAAAGTACAATAAGACTGATAGGGCTTTTGGCTATTTTGTTGGGCGCCAACGGCTGTGATACCGACGACTTTCTTGAGCAGATTCCTCAGGATGCCTACACAACGGGATCCGTTTATCAAACCGAAGCGGATATGATCTTGGCCGTAAATGGCTTGTATACCTTTCTTCCTTTTTTGGAGGCCGATGCCAGCGACCAAAAAATGTGGTTTTGGACGGATGATGGATGGCGAAGGAGAGGACGCTTTGGAACACTGTTGGATTGGACTATGGACGATTCCAATGATTTACTCAACTATTATAGGTACGATGGGATCAGGCAGTGCAATGAAGTATTGTCCAGATTGCCCGATGCCGATTTTGATTCAGGGGATGTACGACAACGTCTTGAAGCCGAGGCCCGTTTTATAAGGGCCATGCTCTACGAGCGAATGGTGTTTCTGTATGGGGATGTTCCCATGGTAACAGAACCCCAGGGCGAAGATTTTGATCCTTCCAGGGATAGTAGGCTGGAGGTTTTCAATTTTGTGGTTTCCGAATTAGAAGAGGCGTCACAAAGACTACCGGATAGTTATGAGGTTTCTGAAGCAGGAAGGATAACGAGATGGGCGGCCCTGGCGGTATTGTCCCGCGCGTATTTGGATGCCCTAGGTTGGCACCCCGACCCCGACTCGATGTACGATAATGCCGAGGTAGCCTTAGGGCGTATTATTGGTGAAGGAGGCTTTGCCTTGGACGAGGGTGTAGAAGGTTTTTCCCTATTGTTTTCACCGGAATCCGATTTTGATGGCCCGGAACCCTCTACCGCCGTCCTGCTTTCCCGAGCTTACATTGAAGGGGAGCTTTTTTATGAGGAAATGGCCAACAAATGTCTGCCCAGGGGTTCCTTTCAAGGGACAGGGGATGGTTCCGGAAACAATCAGGCCCAATATGGAGCTACTTGGAACCTGATCAGTTCCTTTCAAACTAACGACGGCCTGGCCCCGGTTGACGGGTTAGGCACTACCTATAGTGAAGAAATGCCCTATGAGAATAGGGACCCAAGGTTAAGGGCATCCTTTATTTTGCCCGGGGACGCTCTACAATCCATAGATGGTGGGGGTATAGGGTATTACAACTTTCAGCCCCACCCTGATCTGACCGACTTTCGCGATGACGGTATAGGGAGACGGACGGCAATAGAAACAGGGTATCTGATTAGAAAGTATTCGGGTCTGGGGATAGAGAATGATTCTACCTTGGTCTATGAAAATCCGAGTAGGGCCCATGCCGATTACAAGATTATCCGTTATGCCGAAGTTCTATTGATGATGGCAGAGTGTAGGGCCGCCGATAATAGCGCGGAGGCATTGGACTATATCAATCAAGTACGTAATCGAGTAGGTATGCCGGGCTATAATGGCATTGCCGATGTGCCCACAAGTGTAATGAGCGGTACAACGGGCAATGCCCTGATCGATGCCGTTTTGCTGGAACGTCGGTATGAATTTGCCGGGGAAGGTTTTCAGCGCATGTCCGACATCTGGCGATACCGTCTCGGCGATCAGGTCTTTGGAAGGGTAGAGGGTATTCCCATGGATCCCGAAAACCCCGGGGATTTGACCGGCGAACGCTTTGAAGCCGGTGAAAAAGAATGGGACGAAAGAAACTACCTCTTTCCATTGCCCCTAAGCGCCTTGGATTTGAACCCCAATCTGGAGAATAATCCCAATTGGTAGCATAGGATTTGTATTGAGTTGTTTTCATCATTTAGATCAAGTAGTGGCCAGAAGTGTTTTCTGGTCGCTACTTTTCACAATCACTAGAATATGCTGCGTAGAATTCTCCTCATTTTTTTGTTGGCCTCCCTTTGGGGTGTGGCCCAACAACCCGATGTGTTCTTTTCGGATTTGGATACCGGGAAAAAACCATGGACACATCTGGATTTTGCCAATGACCCCAAGGATTTTCAATTCGCCATTGTTACCGATCGCACTGGAGGCCCTAGGCCCGGTATCTTTGAGGATGCCATGGAAAAGCTCAACTGGCTCATGCCCGAATTCGTGATCACGGTAGGCGATTTGATACGAGGGGCGGAGGGCCGTGATTCCGTAAAGCTGGCCAAACAATGGAAGGCCCATTTTAATCGCATCGAGCCTTTAAAGATGCCTTTTTTCCATTTGGCCGGAAACCATGATATCAAGGCCAATAATGATTTTCAAGTAGCGTACTGGAATAGACTATTCGGTGCGCCCTACTATTCCTTCGTTTACAAGGATGTACTTTTTTTGGCCTTGTTTACCAATCAAGGTACGCAAATCCTTAGCGCGGAACAGATCGCATACTTTGAGAAAGTGCTACAGGAAAACAAGAATGTCCGTTGGACCATGGTCTTTATGCACCATCCATTATGGCGGTATCCCCATATGAGCAATTTTGAAAAATTGGAAGGACTTTTACAGGAACGGGATTTCACTGTTTTTGCGGGACACCAGCATCGGTATAATTATAGTAAAAAGGGGAAATCCAATTACTATGTATTGGCCACCACCGGTGGCGGATCCGAACTTTTGGGCAACCGTTTTGGGATGTTCGACCATATCACTTGGGTCACCATGACGGATGACGGCCCACAGTTGGCCAATCTTAAACTGGACGGGATTTTACCCCATGACATTGCCGATCAGAGGACGGAAGCACTTTCACAGGATTTGGTCAAGAGTGTTTTTTATGATTCCCAGGTTTTTGTAGACAATGCAAGCCGTTTTACCAGAGGTAGGGCCTATATTACCTATACCAATGTTTCCGATTTGCCCATAAGGGTCAAAGGCCGTTTTTATCATAACCATTATGTAAGCGTACGGCCCGGGGAAATTAGCGAAGTTGTGCCTCCCAAAGGCACAAAAACAATCCCAATTGCTTTACAGGCCATTGAATCCTTTGATCTTAAGGAGAACATAAAACTGGAGCTTGAAGGCTCCCTTTACTACGAGGATCCGGAGTACAAGGATTTAAAGCTAAAAGGAGTGACGGAAATCCCTATAAAAGTATCGGACTATCAAGTGCTCCCGATAGAAGAGGATGTTTTCTTTAGCACGGCTTCGGTCTCAATGCAGAATACCATTCCCGGCGTTTCCGTTCACTATACCCTGGATGGATCAAACCCGGATGCATTGTCCCCGGTATATACGGAACCCATTACAGTGAAGAAAGAGGGTTCGGTAAAAGCCGTTTTGCTCACCGAGGAGGGCTGGATGGGAAAGGTGGATCAAATGAAATTGAAACCGTTAAAACCGGGTAAGGGTATGATTGCCGAAGTATATGATTTGAACACCTATGGAAAATCGGACATTTCCATGCCCGACTTTGATTTACAGCAGCCTACACGGGTAAGGGTAGCCGAGGAGTTTGACCCCATGAGAATTGCCCAAAAGGAAAGGGAATATGCCATCCGATATTGGGGTACGCTGGAGGTGGACAAAAGCGGGACCTATGATTTTCATGCCATTTCGGATGATGCCATAGCCCTTCGCATTGATGGTAGACCGGTACTTTCCGATTTGGTAAAACACAAAGCCAGGGAGGTAAGCGGCAGTATCGATTTGAAAAAAGGAAAGCATAAAGTAGAAATCCAGTACTTCCAATTTCGCAGGAATTATGCATTGGAACTATGGTATAGAGATTCGAAAGGAAAAAAAATAATGTTGACCCCAAAAGACTTTAGGTATGGTGAATAAGCAAGAAGTAAATAGGGTGGTCCTTGGCGTACTGATGGTCTGTATGGCGGTGGCCTTTGGCTGTAAGGAGACTAAGAAAGCACCCCTAGGTACGTTTACGCATGGCGTAGCTTCCGGGGATCCGGGCAAGGAGGATGTTATTCTCTGGACCCGTTTTGTTCCCGTGGACTCCCTGGAAACCAATATCGATTGGGAAATAGGCTCGGATAGTCTTTTTTCCCGAATAGTGAACAAAGGGAGTATCCTTTCATCCCCGGATAATGATTTTTGTGTCCATGTCCGGGCCGGTGGGCTACAGTCTGGCAAGACCTACTATTATCGCTTTAAGAAGAATGGATTGGAGACCCTAACGGGACGTACCCGAACCTTGCCTGAAAAAGCGGATAACATTAGAATAGGGGTGGTCAACTGTGCCAACTATACCGGAGGGTACTACCATGCCTTTGACTCGCTTTCAAAAATGAAGGACATAGACGTGGTCATCCATTTGGGCGATTATATTTATGAGGGAGGCAAGGTAGTGGAGGGGAGTTCCTACTGGCCTTCGTATAAGGCCACAGGACGACAGCACGATCCCATGCACGAGTGTTTTTCGTTGACGGACTACCGTACACGATACGCCCTCTATAGGGGGGATAGTGCATTGCAAAAACTGCATTCCAGATTCCCTATGATCCCTATTTGGGACGATCATGAAATTGCCATGAAGCCCTTGAACAAAAACAAGCCCGGCTATGCGAAATTTGGAGGTACATGGCAAGAGCGATTTGATAACTCGGTCAAAGCGTACCATGAATGGCTGCCTTTGCGGCCCAAGGCCTTCGAAACTATTTATCGGTCTTTTCAGTTTGGGGATTTGGTCAATCTAATGATGTTGGATACACGGGTGTGCTGCAAAAGTGAAGTAACCAAAACCCCGGAATCCTTGTTGGATACCACACGACATATTATTGGAAGCAAGCAGCTAAAGTGGATTCAGGAGGAAGTCATCCAAAACGATGCCGATTGGAACGTTTTTGGCAATCAATTGCTACTTGCCATAAAGGATATGGGATGGGCCCGTTGGCCGGGATTTCCCAGGGATAGAGATCGCTTTTTGGATTTTGTGCAACGAAATCCCGAAAAGAACTTTGTGTTTACTACGGGAAATGCCCATAATCCACACCATTATATCATAAGAGATGAAACTAAAAGGGATACTTTGGTACATGAGTTTTTGCCAGGATCTATAAGTTCGGGTAATAATGCCGAAAAGGCTTTTTACGACCCCGACGTTTTGGCTAAGGAAGCCAAACGCCTTACCGAGGCCGAAAATGTACTTTGGTTCCATCAGGATTCCCATGGATTTATCGTATTGGACATAACCGAGGAAAAACTGGAAGCCTTGTGGTATTTTGTTTCCTCCATTCGGGACAAAACCTATACGGTAAACATCCCCTATCGCTATACCTTACGATCCAATCAATTGGAATAGGATTATGGATTTGATCGGTAACTAGGGCCTGTTAACACTAAACGAAAATCATGGATTTTTTGAAGTTTTTTTCGGATTTCTAGGCGGTTTCTTGGTAAGCATAGCGAGCTACGTGTCCAAAAACGAACGAAGAAATACGGAAAAAGGGCGAAAAAGCCACTTTTAGGCTTAGTGTTAACAGGCCCTAGTTGGGTAAATCACTAATCGGGCTTAACAACGTGTTACCTAAAAGAAAAGTAATGACTTAGCTGTGTTCCTCCGCTAGTTGAGCATTATTAAAAGTTTCCGTCACAAGAAACTAATCCTTGACTTTAAAAGGGACCTTTACGATTAATTGTCACGGCATTGGTTTTTGTTCCAGGCATTTTCCCTCTTGGCACTTTGTTATGTCTTTCGATACCAGGGAGCAACCGGCCATTTTCGGTATCAAAAGCATCTTTGGTGAGACTTTCCGGAACGTCATCCCCGGTCTCCATAACCCATTTTTTCATGATGTTGCGCAAATCGGAAAGGGTCTGGGAATATGTTTTATTTGAAGCAATGTTGTGCAATTGACCTGGATCTTGAATACAGTCAAATAGCTCCTCATGAGGTCTGGGTGTCAGGAAAACATCAGCCTGCGCAACGGTCAATTTGCCTTTGTCCCTGGCTTCCTTCAAATCAGCATAGGAAGGTGAAGTGTTGGAGTCGGCCGGACCTTGATTTGGCTTATTTGGCCTATTGTTCACAACATACATAAAGTTCTTTGTACGGACCATCCGTTCATGTGCCTCATAATCGTGCCAGTTATGTTCCGCAAACACATATTGTCGATGCTCCGTCTGTGTATCTCCTATGGTCTTGGCAAAACTTACACCCTGGAAAGTTGGACCGACATCTACTCCTGCCAGTTCCAAAAAGGTGGGTGCAATATCAATGACACTGATCATACTGTTACTGTTTTTACCAGGGGAGTTGATGCCGTCCGGCCAACTCATTACAAATGGTGTTTTCATACCGCTATCATAAACCCGGGTCTTAGCTCTAGGAAAGGGCATCCCATTATCCGCCATGAACAATATCAGCGTTTCCTCGAAGATTCCCTGTCGCTTTAGTTCTTCCTTGACCAATCCGGTATAATGATCCAACCTTTGAATCTCATTGTAATAGGATGCAAGATCTTGTCTTGTCTCGGGGGCATCTACCAAGTAGGGAGGGACTACTGATTCCATGGGGTCGTGAGGCGAGCCAAAATCATCGGCATGCCAGACACGGTGCGCATCCCGTGAGGCGAACCACATGAAAAATGGCTTATCACTAGGCCTTTCCTGAAGGATCTTCACCCAGTTCTTATGACCGCCATTTCCGATGTCCTTATCATCGACTAAATTAAAATCCGAACGCGCGTTTGGTCCCATATGCCACTTTCCTGAAGATACCGTATAATAACCTGCTTTCTTCAGCTCACCGGCCAAGGTGGGCATGCCATCAGGCAATGGAGTGTGCAGCTCCGCAGCCCCTGTATTATGTGGATATCTACCTGCCATAATACTGCAACGACTAGGGCTGCAGGAGCTCGCTGTAAGATACGTATTCATAAACCTGATTCCCTGGTTTGCCAACTGATCAATATGGGGAGATTTTATAGAGGGATGTCCATAGCAACCAAGATCGCTCCAACTGATATCGTCCCCAATAATGATGATAAAGTTTGGCTTACGGGTTTGGGGAAAAATAGAAAAACTTGCTATACAGAATAATGACAAGAAAACGGTTCTAGCGATGCTCATTTTTTTCATTTAAGTATTAAGAGCCTGTTTAGGTTTTATCCTTCAGTTTTGTTATGGCTCTTTTTTCGCCACTTTTTGTTACAAAAATGCTCATTTGGCGCTGCCAAACTCCGCTTTTTGGGTCTCAATTGGCAAAAAAATGACCTATAACAAATTATAAAAACAAAATTTAAACAGGCTCTGAGGATTCCTTGTTGATATTGTGCTTTTAAATGTAAAAAGTAGACTTGGTCATGCATGCCATTAATCAAGCAAATATCCTGTATTTTACCCCCTATTCAAAATACAAATGATCGGGTACTATGTGAATCCGATTTTTTTGTCTTTCTCTGAGTTCAATCTGCCAAGATAAAAATGACGTCAGAGGTTTCGATTTTACTCTTTGTCCCCTCTGCGCCCGTCCATTTTACTTCTGTATCTTCGGTGGGAAGCCCCAATTTAAGGCACACATTGAATACGATGCAATAGGTGTTTTTTGGAGAACATCTAAAAATGTTACTCAGAACCATATTTGACTCCCTCCGATAGCTTTCTAATATCCTATTTTGTTTATGCATTGGAATTGGACAGTAAATTCAGTAATTGGACACAAAGGGATATCAAATGAATGTTAAATCACCTTAATACGGTCGGTAACTGGGATTTGGTCAACAAAACCTATTGTGCAACTGTTTTCCAATATCACGTAAACATTGGTTTTTATTTTAAAGTTTTGATAACCCTAGGGTAATACAATAGTTATGGGAAATGATCTATTTACCGTTTAAAATTTTCCAAATGGGAAAACCTGTTGTTCTTATGACCTTATTCTTTGCAATATATTGCAAAGAATAAGGTCATAAGAAC
>JBCBSN010000140.1:0-11575 GCA_039819225.1 Bacteroidota bacterium
AAAAAGGCATAAATACGCACTAGGCGGATTCTCAAATATAATAGTGATTTTGAGAGCATTACTGCACCCCGTATTTTTCCAAATAAATGCGCCAATTGACTTTTCTTGGATTTAAATTTTTGGTAGCTTGTTCAATGGAACCAAATTGTTGATTTTCGATATGAAAAAACTACTGCTACTCCAATTATCCCTATTGCTATGCGTTACGGTACAGGCCCAAAGAAAAAAATCCGAAGACTCGCAAAAGCCCAAAGAAGATATAGATTTAAGTGGGCTGACCTTTCGGTCCATAGGTCCTGCGATTACCTCGGGCCGTATTTCGGACTTCGCCGTAAACCCCGATAATCCCAAGGAGTATTATGTGGCCACTTCTTCGGGAGGAGTATGGAAAACTATCAATTCCGGCACCACCTATAGCCCCATTTTTGATGGACAGGGCAGTTATTCCATCGGATGCGTTTCCCTGGATCCCAATAACCCTAATGTGGTATGGGTAGGCACCGGGGAAAACAACAATCAACGCAGTGTGGCCTATGGGGACGGCATCTATAAATCAGCCGATGGCGGAGCTAGCTGGGAACATCTTGGCCTAAAGAACAGTGGGCATATTGGCAGTATCCTCATCCATCCGGAAGACCCGAATATAGTTTATGTAGCGGCCATAGGCCCGCTCTGGAGCAGTGGCGGGGACCGTGGCGTATACAAAACCGTGGATGGGGGCAAGACCTGGACCGCCGTGCTTGGCATGGACGAGCATACCGGGGTAAACGAGATTATAATGGATCCCCGGAATCCCGAAATCCTGTATGCCGCGGCCTTCCAAAGAAGGCGCCATGTGTTTACCTATCTGGGCGGTGGGCCCGGTTCCGGCATCTATAAATCTTTGGACGGAGGTGCCCACTGGACCAAAGTAAACAAGGGACTGCCCAAAGTGGACCTGGGGCGGATAGGGTTGGCCATAGCCCCTTCCCATCCGGAAACCCTCTATGCCATTGTTGAGGCGGCCCAAGGGAAGGGTGGTTTTTATAAGTCCACCAACCAAGGGGCCTCCTGGTCCAAACAAAGCGACTATAACTCCTCCGGAAACTATTATCAAGAAATTGTGGTAGATCCCGTAAACGAAAATGTAATCTATGGTATGGACACCTGGATGCAAGTTTCCCGAGATGGTGGCAAGACCTTTACCAACCTTGGGGAGGACACCAAACATGTGGACAATCATTGCTTGTGGATCGATCCCAAGGATACGGACCATCTCTTGGCCGGATGTGATGGCGGCATCTATGAGACCTTTGATGGGGCGGCTACCTGGCAGTATAAGCCCAATCTGCCCATCACCCAATTCTATAAGGTGGCCGTGGACCGTTCGGAACCCTTTTATTATATCTATGGGGGTACGCAGGATAATTTTAGCATGGGTGGCCCATCCCGGACCACCAGTGGTAACGGAATCGCCAATTCCCAATGGTTTATGACCCATGGCGGGGACGGTTTTGAATCGGCCATAGATCCGGACGACCCCAATATTGTCTATGCCCAGTCCCAATACGGGTATTTGGTACGCTATGATAAGCTCAGTGGGGAAGAACTGGGCATCCAACCCCAACCCAGAAAGGGCGAGAACGCCTACCGATGGAATTGGGACGCCCCCTTGCAACTCAGTGCCCATACACCGGGGCGTGTTTATTTTGCGGCCAATAAAGTATTCCGGAGCGATGATCGCGGCCATAGCTGGGAAGTGATCAGTGACGACCTTACAGCCCAGATCAACCGCAATACACTCGAAGTGATGGGGAAGGTATGGAGCACGGATGCCGTGGCCAAGAATCGTTCCACCAGTCCCTACGGCACTATCGTCGCCTTCTCCGAATCGCCCAAAAATGCGGATCTGCTTTATGTGGGCACGGACGACGGTTTGATCCAAATCACAGAGGATGGCGGAAACAACTGGAGAAAGATTACGAATATAAAAGGAGTTCCTTCACGCACCTATGTCAATAAGGTATTGGCGTCCAAGCATAACGAGAATAGGGTCTATGCCGCTTTTAACCATCATAAGTACGGCGATTTTCGCCCGTACGTGTACAAAAGTGAGGACAAGGGGAAGACCTGGACTTCCCTAAGTTCCAATTTGCCCGAACGTGGATCTGTTTATGTCATCGAAGAGGACCATCTAGACCCCAACCTTCTTTTTGTAGGTACCGAATTTGGGGTATTCTTCTCCAGCAATGGAGGAGCCCAATGGACACCTTTGACTTCGGGCGTGCCCACCATAGCCGTAAGGGACATTGCCCTTCAGGAAAGGGAAAACGACCTGGTTCTGGGCACCTTTGGCCGGGGATTTTATGTGCTGGATGACTACTCCTGCCTTAGACAGGCACACGATCTGGAAAACAAGGGGGCCGCACTGCTGCCCATACGGGATGCCCTTTCCTTTGAATACAACTACCCCCTAGGACTCCCAGGCCAATCGTTCCAAGGCGATTCCTATTATCTGGGCGACAACTTGGGGGCCGAAGCCATCATCACCTATTACCTAAAAGAGGAAATCAAATCCAAGAGAGCCCAACGGTTGGATCGGGAAAAGGAAACCGAGAACGACCCCTACCCTTCCTATGAGCAGTTAAAAGGGGAAAAGAAAGAGGAGGAACCCTATTTGTTGTTCTCCATTACGGATGCCAAGGGGGAACTGGTCCGAAAGCTTACCGCCAAACCCAAAAAAGGGCTGCAACGGATCAAATGGGACCTTCGTTTCCCTTCCACCGATCCCGTACAACTGAAACCGCCCGCCTTTTACAATCCGTTTAGCGGACCGGATACGGGGGTTTTGGTGCCTCCGGGCGAATATACCGTTAGTTTGTCCCAATTTGTGGACGGGGTGTTCACCGAACTATCCGACCCGGTCTCCTTCTCTGTGAAACCCCTAAAGAATACCGTTTTGCCTGCCCAAAATCGGGAAGCGTTGGCCGAATTTAAAAATGAGGTCATGGAGCTATCCCGACTGGTCCAAGGGGCCCAGAACAGCATCAAGGGCATTTACAATGAGTTGAAATACATTAAAAAGGCCATAGCCCTTACCCCGGTGGCCCAGCAAGAACTCAGTTCGAAATATACACAAATACGGCAGCAGTTGGACGATATCAACGAAGCGCTCAATGGGGATCCCGTGGCCACACAGTTGGATATGGATACCCCCATGCCCATCGCGAACCGCTTGGGCAATATTCAATATGCCATGTTCGGTTCCACGGCGGAAACGACCCAGACCAATGCCATGAGCCTGGCTATTGTTACGGAACGGTTTGCGCCGCTACGTATGCAATTGCGAAAACTGATCTTGGAAGATCTGGACGGCCTTCAAAAACAGTTGGAGGCGGCAGGGGCGCCATATACACCTAACCGGATAGTGGTGCCTTAGTCGAGACGCTTTGCGCTTTGCGCTATACGCAAATCGCTCAGGGGAAGGTAAGATGGGAAAGCGAAGCGGGTTGTTTTTACCGGTTGCTTTTTTGAGTTTGAAATGCAAGCAGAAGCAATACGGCCCCAAAGTGGAAAACCGATAGGAAACCATGTAGTTTACCGAATTGTTAATTTATGGGTAGTTCTTTTTGATATGGGATGCTAAACCTGTATTTTGACCCTTTGAAGTGATTTAAAGAAGGTTCTACCCTTATTTCTGTGGAAGCCTAGGCTATTGTAATAGTACAAGAGATAGGACAAAAGGATATAGGACGTATGACAATGCGCTGGTAAAGAGAGACTTTATATCTGAATACGACCGTATCCCAAGTCTTATGTCCTATCGTCCTATGTCATCCTTGGCGGAAACGCTTTCTTATTTTACCACAAAGTTCGTGGTAGTACCTTAAAGAAAAGACTATATGGATGTCGTTGCAGGAATAGATATTGGAGGTACCAAAACGAAGATCGGTCTGGTGGACCAGACCGGCGAATGTCTGGTATCTACCTTTTTTCGTACCCGGGAGTACCCGGATCTAGAGGCCTATTTGGACAAAGTAAGGGACACCGTTCATGAGCTGATGGACGAATACCCAGGAGACCAAAAGCTGATCGGGTGTGGCATTGGGGCCCCCAATGCCTCCAGTAGGAACGGCACCATAGAAAATGCCGCCAATCTGGTATGGGACGGTACGGTTCATATCCTAAAGGGCCTAAAGGAGCGCCTGCCCTTGCCCATGCGCATCATGAACGATGCCAGTGCCGCCGCCTTGGGGGAAATGCTGTTTGGGAATGCCCAGGGCATGACGGATTTTATAGTAATAACCTTGGGCACTGGTTTTGGCGCGGGTATCGTGGCCAACGGCAAGCTTATTGACGGTTATGACGGCTTTGCCGGGGAATTGGGCCATGTGGACATGACCTTGGGCGATGGCCGGCTTACCGGCCTAAATGTAAAGGGCGGGCTGGAAGCCTATGTCTCCGCCACCGGTCTTAAACGTACCGTTATGTATATGCAGAGCAAATATATGGACGAGAGTCGGTTTCGATCCATTGCCTATAACGATCTTCACGGGGAGGATATCACCCAGGCCGCTAACGAGGGCGATCCCATTGCTTTAAAGGCGTTCGATTTCACCGCCGATGTGCTCGGTTTGGCCCTGGCCAATTTTACGGCCTTTACCCAGCCGGAAGCCTTTTTTCTCATGGTTGGCCTGGTCAACAGCGGAAAGTGGATCTTGGAACCCCTGGAAAAATACTTTGACCACTACCTGCTGGACGTCTACAAAGGCAAGGTAAAACTGTTGCAGTCCGGGATGACCGGAAAAACGGCCGCCATTTGCGGGGCCGCGGCCTTAATTTGGGAAGAGCAGCTTTAAGGGGCGATTTGCGCTTAAGCCTTAACGCAAGGGCGGCCAAATACTGTTTTGCTCAGTATTATTTGGATTGAGCAATACCCATTGATGTTCTCCAACCGGACGTTTTAAATTTGATTCGTCCCAAACAGTAATATCCCCATACATTTTTTCATTACCATGAAGAAAGGAGTATTCAATACAAATAGGATGAACATGATTAATGTGCTGGGAAGTATCCACATAAACGGCTTCTATAATTCCTCTAGTGGGCACACCATATTTTAACGCATAAATCTGGGCGGATGCCCTTTTGTTACCATATCTCAACAGGAAAAAACCAACAATCGGAAAAATGATAGTAAAGAAAAATAGCATAAAAACTGCTCCAATAATGAAATGAACGTTTCTCCAGTACCTAATCCGATTTTCATATCCTAAAGGCAAAGTTCGAGGTGATTCCGGAGGCCTAGGAAGTCTCGGTGTCCCTGGAATGTGTGGTAGCGGTCCACCACAATTCTTGCAAGTGGCGGTCAAATCCCTTCTATTTGAACTTGAACACCAGCCGCATTGGAGTACCCATGGTTCAAGAACCAAAATTGGACCTCCGCATTTAGGACATTCTAAATCATCAAGGTCACATTGATTAAGACACCATTCACATTTTCTAATCTGCTCTTTCAAAAACTAGTTTTAGTAATTTTAATAAGAACCTCCTTTTATTGAATTTTATTGTAAATAGCAAACCCGACAAAAACCAGTATGATCAGTATTGAAAGAATTATCATCAGTCTTTTCTGATTTATCATAAATTCGATTAACAGGTTCAGTAAATCTTCCATGATCGTTTTTAAACTTTTGTATATCCCATTGGTTTTTTAACTAACCCCCTATCGGATATCGGCCACCTTTGCTAAATGTGTTCTAAAAATATCCCATTAAAATTTAGCATTGAAGTGGAAGACAAATGAAGTTAAATATTTATTTTAACGGTTACGACAAAAAGGAGCCTGCTATGGTATTTTGATATGTAAAAGACACTACTTGACTATATGGATAAGGAATACCTAAAAACCGTTGGTAAAATTTGGACCGAGAAGGATGTACCATCAAATATCATCGAAAATGATTTAATCGTAGACTCCGTAGAGGCCATTCATTCGCTTCTCACGAATCCAAGCCCTAAATCCGTACTCATTTCTGGAGATAAAGGGGTGGGCAAATCCACCATAATAGATTTAGTCTGTAAAAAGTTGGAAAGCCAAAACTGGTTTATCTTCAAGGCAACTGCCGGCAACGTAATGGCCGGGCAGCGCTATATCGGGGACTTGGAACAAAGTGTACAAAATGTATTAGCAGAGCTTACCAGTACAAAGAAGTGTTTATGGCTTGTTCCCAGATTTCAAGAACTGTACTATGGTGGAAGACATCAGTATTCGCCCGTAAGCATATTGGACCAAATCCTCCCTTTCATCGAAACCGGGGAACTAAAAATAATCGGGGAATTGGATTCCAATAGTCTGGAAAAGATACTACAGTTTCGTCCCCAGATAACCAGTAGCTTTGAGATTTTTCGCATCAACTCCGTTCCTAAAGAAGTAACCCTTGGGTTGGCAAGGCAATGGATAGAACACGACAATGGCGATGGTTTTTGGGAGGATTTCACACCGGATGATCTGGAAGAAGTATATTATTTGTCCAACCAATATCTGTCTCATAAGGAAAATCCCGGAAGGGTATTGGACTTGGCCAAGCAGACCAGAAAACTGGTTGAATCCAAAAAGGAAAAACCTTCCAAGATTACCTTGCCCGATTTTATTGATTCCCTTACGAATATAACCGGATTGCCCAAAACCATCCTTGACGATAGCGAAAAACTCAATCTTGAGGACTTACGGCAGTACTTCGCCACAAGAGTGCTGGGCCAGGAGGACGCGGTCAATACCATAATCGAGAGAATTGCGATGATCAAAGCCGGGCTTACCGATCCCAGTAAGCCTTCCGGTGTTTTCCTATTTGTAGGGCCAACCGGCACCGGAAAGACCGAGATAGCCAAGTCCATTGCCGAATATCTGTTTGGTTCTGAAGATAGACTGGTCCGTCTGGATATGAGCGAATTTCAGACCCAAGAATCGACTTATAAACTGTTGGGGGACAGCACCGATACTGCGGAAAGTTCGGCACTGGTAAACATTATACGGAGAAAGCCATTTTCAATCGTCTTACTGGATGAATTTGAAAAGGCCCATCCAAATATTTGGGACATTTTTCTTCAAGTTTTTGATGACGGAAGATTGACGGATCAACGAGGGAACGTTGCGGATTTCAGACATTCGATCATTATACTTACCTCAAACATTGGAGCCAGTCTCCCTCAAGGAAATCGTGTTGGATTCAACAATTCCGGAGAACACGATATGGATACCAATATGATGAAATCCATTCACTATACGTTTAGACCGGAGTTTATCAACAGGATCGACAAAATAGTGATGTTCAATCCCCTTTCCAAGGCGATAGCCAAACAAATACTCAAAAATGAACTGGGTAAAGTGCTGCAAAGGCGTGGGCTAAGACGAAGGGCCTGGGAATTGGATTTTGAGGATTCGGCCTTGGAGTTTCTTCTGGAACAAGGATTTTCCAGCACCCTTGGGGCACGACCCTTAAAAAGGGTTATTGAAAAATACTTGTTGGCTCCCTTGGCCCTCACGATTGTGAATCATAACTATCCAAAAGGCAATCAGTTTTTACTGGTAAGTCCCGGGAAACAAAAGCTCAAAGTACAGTTCATCGATCCGGACGAGCCCGACTTTACCTGGGAGCAGAAAAAACAAATCCTCGAAAGGCAAAAAACAAAATCGGAACATTTACGACTGACCGATATCCTATTGGATTCCAAAGGGGTGTTATCCGAGTTCAAATTGATCCAAAGGAAATTGAACGAATTGACCCAAAAAATGGAGGATAAGGCTTTGATCCCAACAAAGGACGATCTAATGCTGGCCATGGGATCCAATGATTTTTGGTCAAACCCGGAACGCTATGAGGTGTTGACCCAAATTGAATTTATAGACCGGTTTGAAAGCGGATACGACACGGCGACGCGTTTGTTGGACCGGCTGGACAATCCGGAGAAAGAAAGACTCTCCTATGACCCCAAACTGATTAAAAAACTGGCCCAAAGGGTGTATTTGCTGGACAAGGCCATTTCTTCCTACGCCAAAGGCGAACCCCAAGATGCCATTCTAAAAATCGCCTATAGTGATGCTAACCGTACCCACGGGAAGAAAATGGAACACATGTACCGATCATGGGCAAAAATGAGGGGCATGAAAATGGAAACCTTAGAAGAATCCCATACTTTTGACGATATCCACGTGATTTTTTCAATTGTCGGATTTGGGGCATACGGCATTTTGAACAAGGAAACGGGCTATCATATTATAGAAGAATCGGGTACGGGCGAAAAGCAGATTGTAAAGTCGAAAATCCTGGTTTCCGTAATTCCCATGGAACTGGAAGACTATCGGTTGAAGGAGGTACCCCCCATTATCCAGAGATTCAAGAAGTCCTCCGTTCCCAAAAACGTAAGACGTTATAAATTCGGAAAATCACCCATTGTAAAGGACTTTGTCTCCAGCTGGCAGACCGGGAAATTGGACAAGGTATTGAAAGGTGATTTTGACTTGTTTGCCTGATTGTTTAGGGATCATTCACAGGCAGTGAAGGTAACGAACACTATAGGGCTTGGTTGTGAATTGCTTTATTCATGCCATGTTCATTGATTTTCAAAGGTATTCATCGGTCGCTGCGCTCGGTCAGTTCTCTAACTTTAGGGATGATTCACAGGTTTAATTGGAATATGGTATAGTTTTCTCTACAATCCGCGTATAGTGGAACGGCAACCAGCGTTCCTCCCCCTTGTATATCCCGTAAGGAAAGATCTTGTAGTCCAAAATGATATAATCAAAAACCTCAAGTTCCCTGAAATCCTTTAAATGGTCTACAGGTAAACCGATAACAGTGTAGTCAAGATTTCCATGATATGCGGACTCGTAACTGTCGAGATATTCCTTTTCGCCGGCAGACCTCTTTCCATAAACATCGATACAGATCCCGAATTTTTTCACCTTGCCCTCGGTCTTAATGGCAAGTGCAAATATGTTCTGGACGATCGCTTCCTTTGCCGTTTTTATCTTTTTCATTTTCGGCCTCCTCAAGAACCCAGAGGTCATCGTGCCAAAAGCCATATCCTCTATTGTCAACCCGGTGGTGGTCTTGATAGGAGTTTCCAAAGCATCTTCCCATTCAACCTTCTCGAAGTGGTGCCACATGGAAAATGCAATCCAAGGGAATGTTGTTACAACACTGAAAATCAAGAACAACGTGACCGCTATGGCCGCCGGGAAGGACAGGGCCGACCTAAGAACGTCCTTTACTTTGTTCTTTAGCACCGAGTATCTGTGTTTCCCTATTTTAAATAAAATTGGCGCGAAAAGGAACAAAAGGAAAATCCCAAGACCTATACGGAACATGGTTATATCCGAATCATATAAACGCTCAAGGATACCTAGCAGGATTATTAGGATACCAAGGGACTGAAAATGGTTGTCCTTGGTCAATAGGGCACTGATCGACAGGAATACATCCAAAACGAAGGCCATTACCAAAAAAAGGAGAAAGACCGATAAGATCGCCAAAACAAGAATAACTACCCCTAAAACCAGTAGCAGGATAATCGCGAACACGCTCCTTCCGATATCAATGAACAAAAAAGGGGAATGATGCTGCGTTATCGTATGCAGGAACAAGGTCAGGAGCAAAAGAAAAAATCCGATGTACAGGGCAAAAGCGCATAGGTGAAAAACGACATTGGATATATCCGAATAATCCAGTCCATTGTTCAAAGAGTCGATTTTTTTATTGAACCACTTGGTGCCCTTTGAATAGAATCCCATTATGTTGGCCCCGATGAGGGTTATCGCTATACCTGTTCCAAAGATTATATTGCTCGCTAGGGGCGGGATACGAAAATCCAATATGAACCTCCTGATACCGGAAAGAACCTGCCCGGTCCTATCGTAGACCAAAGAAAACGATCCTGCAAAGGATTCAAAATACTGTATTACGTTAGGTGACAATACCCAACTCAACACACCTACGACCACCACGAATACGGCTATAAAGGAAAAACAGCCCGAGCATCCCTCATTATCCGCTTGCCTTGGCATAGAAGTAGGATTTTTATATTGGCGGTGAGTAATTGGTTTACCAAATAAAAATAGTCATTAATTAAATGGATCAGTAGGAATATGCCCTTTTAATTGGCCCTCTCGGTCAAGAGAATTTTTCCTTTCTTGTGTAATGGCCGACATGCTTCCACTTCTGCCTAAAGCCGAAGGAATCACCCATCCATGAAAACACAGTTGTGAATTGCTTTCAGTTCTCTAATTTTAGGGATGATTCACAGGGGTTTTACGGATGCCACGGGGAGCTATACCGTTGTGAATTGCTTTCAGTTCTCTAATTTTAGGGATGATTCACAGGATCACAATGCGGCTGGATGGCTCAAGCGCGGTTGTGAATTGCTTTCAGTTCTCTAATTTTAGGGATGATTCACAGGAGAAAATTTTGAGTTCTCCTCCGATTTCCTGTTGTGAATTGCTTTCAGTTCTCTAATTTTAGGGATGATTCACAGGCTACGTCGTACTGGGTGTAGTTGCCCCCTAGTTGTGAATTGCTTTCAGTTCTCTAATTTTAGGGATGATTCACAGGTTCACGATAAGATGAAGGCTATTGACCTCGTTGTGAATTGCTTTCAGTTCTCTAATTTTAGGGATGATTCACAGGCCTGAATTACAACGAGCTACAAAGCGCTGTGTTGTGAATTGCTTTCAGTTCTCTAATTTTAGGGATGATTCACAGGTTTACGGTACCACGGCCCAGCCGCTATTGTGTTGTGAATTGCTTTCAGTTCTCTAATTTTAGGGATGATTCACAGGGGTTCATTCGATTTTGACATGGACCAGGCCGTTGTGAATTGCTTTCAGTTCTCTAATTTTAGGGATGATTCACAGGCGGAGGTTGAATACCATATGGGGCTTTACTGTTGTGAATTGCTTTCAGTTCTCTAATTTTAGGGATGATTCACAGGACGATTTGTGGACAGTTTCGGGTTCAGCACGTTGTGAATTGCTTTCAGTTCTCTAATTTTAGGGATGATTCACAGGTGCGGAGCACGGATGAAAACTGCCCCCTTAGTTGTGAATTGCTTTCAGTTCTCTAATTTTAGGGATGATTCACAGGTACGTTGCCGCGGACAGCCCTCCGACGCAGTTGTGAATTGCTTTCAGTTCTCTAATTTTAGGGATGATTCACAGGTTTTGGAACATGCGGAACAGTACTATAGCCGTTGTGAATTGCTTTCAGTTCTCTAATTTTAGGGATGATTCACAGGGTACGTTGCCGCCGACAGCCCGCCCACACAGTTGTGAATTGCTTTCAGTTCTCTAATTTTAGGGATGATTCACAGGGGAACTTGGTTGTATTGGGCGTTGTTGTTAGTTGTGAATTGCTTTCAGTTCTCTAATTTTAGGGATGATTCACAGGGTACGGCGTAAAGGTGTCGGATCCTGCGAAGTTGTGAATTGCTTTCAGTTCTCTAATTTTAGGGATGATTCACAGGTTTCCTTCAAATTATCCAAATGCTCCCGGAGTTGTGAATTGCTTTCAGTTCTCTAATTTTAGGGATGATTCACAGG
>JBCBSN010000141.1:0-11502 GCA_039819225.1 Bacteroidota bacterium
CTAGTATTACTTATTTTAATACTAATTATCTCGAAACTATTCTTTTGGCTGGTTTTCAATAATTTGCAGTCCGATAAAGAACTAAAAACCGAAAGACCTATCTCGGACGTGCCAGATGTCCTTATGCAAAAAAATGGAAAGGATACATTTTTTGATTACTCAATAAAAACTACTAATTACAACTCGCTTGGCAGCGGAATTAAGATGATTGCGGTTCTTATTTCGATATTATTAGTGTTCACTTTCTTTGGAAATCTATTAAATCCATTCTGATTAAAAGTTCAATAAAACGATGAAAAAAACAACGCTATTTGTATTGATAGGTCTTCTTCACATGGGCCTTAGCGCGCAAAACAACGCGCGCGAGTATTACCAACTTCGCCTTTATTCCCTGGCAAACGACACCCAGGAGCAACTGACCGACACCTATCTTGAAGAGGCGTTTTTACCCAGCCTTAAACGATATGGTATTGAAAATGTAGGTGTTTTTAAAACGCGAAATACAGGCTCGGACACCGATAGAACGATCTATGTACTGATCCCCTTTAAATCGATTATTGAATTTGCCTTATTGGACGATACCTTGGTCAAGGACAAAACCCATCAAGAGTTGGGGAAATCCTTTTTGGATGCGCCCCATGACAGACCCCCATATGCACGTATGGAATCCGTTTTAATGAAAGCCTTCGTGGATATGCCACAAATGAAGACACCCAAATTGGAAGGGCCCAGGGAAGATCGTATTTATGAACTGCGGAGTTATGAAGCCGCCACCGAAAACAAATACAGAAATAAGGTGAAAATGTTCAATGAGGGCGGGGAGATTCCCCTTTTTGAGGAACTGGGTTTTCAGGCCGTTTTCTATGCCGAAGTCCTTTCCGGAAGCCATATGCCCAATCTGATGTATATGACCGTACACGAAAACCAGGACTCCCGGGATGCCAGTTGGCGGTCCTTTAGGGAAGCGCCCAAGTGGCTGCGGTTAAAAGCAAATCCGGACTATCAAAACAACGTTTCCAAAAACGATACGCTGTTTTTATATCCCACGGAATACTCGGATTATTGAAGAATGAATTCCAAAATTGCGAGCTGTTCGGCCTCAAGACCATGCTCAGGAAAGGGCCTTCCCGTTTGGCGGTACCAATATTTGGCATTCCAGATGTCGCCTTCCTTCCAATGTAAGTAGCCGTGAATCCAACTGCCCAATGAATTGTGTATTTCCTGGGCGATATCGTGCGAGGCTTCCCAATCGTCCTTGGCATCGTACCAAAGGGCTTTTAAGCCTTCGGGCCATTGGGCATCCGGGATTTGTTCCCTGAGGGTCTCCGTAAAGTCGGCATAGTTTTTTGGTATGGGCATGGTTCAAGGTCTTAAATGATAGGATTTAGGTTGCACAAAAGCTCGGATTCCCTGGGCCGACAAGGTAGATCCCAAGCCCGAATGCTTACGGCCCGACCAAGGTACCTGGGGACTGACCCGATCACAGCAGTTCCAATAGGCGGTACCTACATTCAGCTCTTGCAAAAGGGACAGGGCCCTTTCCCTATCCGTGGAGAATATGGCCGAGGTAAGCCCGTAATCCGTATCCTTCATCAGTTCCAGGGCTTCCTGATCGGAATCCACTTTCTGTATCCCGATGATCGGCCCAAAGGATTCTTCTTTCATAACGACCATGGTATGGCTGCAATCGATTAGGACAGTGGGCTCAAAATAATAACCTTTTCCATTCATGGGTTTGCCACCGGTTTTTATAACGGCACCTTTCCCCAAGGCATCGGCAATTTGATTTTCAAGTACATCCACCTGCTGTTTTCGAGTCATTGGGCCGATAAAGGTTTCGGGATTTTTGGGATCCCCAATACGATATGATTTTACTTCTTTCACAAAAGCCGCGATAAACTCCTCATAAATTATACTTGCAACATAGATCCGCTCTACAGCGCAGCAGCTTTGTCCATTATTATAAAAGGCGCCTTCGGCCGCGTTGATGGCGGCTTGTTTTACATCAGGCACATCATCCATGACATAGAGCGGATCTTTACCCCCTAGTTCCAATTGAACCGGCACTAGTTTATGGGCCACGGCTTTGGCAATATGGAGGCCGGTGGCATAGGATCCCGTAAAAAAGTACCCATCAAGAGTTTCCTCCAAAATCTGTTGACCGAGTTTGCTCCCTCCTACTACACATTGGAACACATTCTCGGGAATTCCTGCCTCCCATAGGTACTTTTCAAATTGTTTTCCGGTCAAAGTAGCGAATTCCGATGGTTTGTAGAGTACGGAATTCCCTGCGACCAAGGCATAGAGAAACACATTATAGCCCACATTATAAGGGAAGTTCCAAGCGGAAATATTGGCAATGACCCCCAGGGGTTCATAGACGATCTTTTCATGGGTGCTTCCAGAAGCGACCATGGTCTCCGGTGACAACCACTTTTCCGCATTTTCCGTTAAATGGTCAATCCGGTTGTGGGCCCCTTTGATTTCGTTCAGGGATTGTTGAAGGGGTTTTCCCGTTTCAGAGGTTAAAATAAGGGCGAGCTCATCCGCATGATCCATGATAAGTTCCCCAAAGTGTTGGATGTGGGACAATCTTTCAGCGATCGGTTTTTGGGCCCAGGCCAATTGCCCTTGTCTAAGGGAATCGATGGTCGATTTTAGCTCTTGCACCGTGGTTTCCGGGAGCTGGTCTATGACCTCTTCTGTAGCAGGATTAATTACGTTCATTCTTTACATTTAACATGTCCTAAAAAAGCGTCATAAACTTTATTGGCATCGATTAACTCGTCTTTCAGCGTATGAAAAAATTCGGGATGCCATTGTACGGCCATCACTTTTCCTTCTGGCTCCTTGGTATAGCCAATGGCCTCAATAATTCCATCGGGCGCAGTGGCGTACACTTCCAGGTTTTCCCCCAGCTCCTTAATGGTCTGGTGGTGCACAGTATTTACATGGGGGGCTTTTTCATCGACATAGAGCCTGTCCAAAAAGCTATCCTTTTTAAAGGTTATGGGATGCCGTATGGTATCGTATAATTCCGCGGAGCGATGGGCCATGGCGTCCGGATTCTGCGTTACCGTATCCTGGTACAGGCTTCCCCCAAAATAGACGTTCATTAATTGTAATCCCCGACAGATACCGAGAACGGGCTTGCCATTTTGGATCGCGTAGTCCATAATCCGAAGTTCATATTGGTCACGGTACCTATCGCCCTTCCATTTCCCAATGGGCTTTTCCCCATAGGTTTCCGATGCCAGGTCGTTTCCGCCTTGAAAGACAAAACCGTCCATTTGGGCCAAAATATCCTGTAGCAATTCGGTTTCCACGTCTGGAATCAGAATGGGCAACACCCCCTTTTGGGTCAGATATCGGGCCATATCATTTTCAATATAGGTAAGGGATTTAGGACCAAAAACAACCCGATTCTTATCGGGATATAGAAAACAGGCAGATATTCCGATCTTTATCATAAGGCTTTCTCGTAGAGCGTTCTAAAGTCCTTTTTAGTGACGGGCTTGGGATTGTTGGGGTGGCAAAAATCAGCTTCTGCCAAATCCGAAAGCTCCTCAATATGTTCTTCCCTTACCCCTATTTCCGAAAGTTTTACGGGCAATCCCAATTGGGTACTCCATTCAAAAAGATGGTCCACTACCCTATCCCCGGCTTTGGCCCCCAATCCCAAAGCATCGGCCATTTTATCAAAACGGGCTTCATTATTGGCATAGTTGAACCGCATTCCATAGGGCAAATTAACGGCATTGGCCAAGCCGTGGTGGGTATCCAGGAGACTGGACAGGGGATGCGCCAGGCTGTGCACCACGCCAAGGCCTTTTTGAAAAGCCACGGCCCCCATTAGCGAGGCCAGGAGCATTTTGGAGCGGGATTGCAGATCCGAACGATGAGTGGCCGTTTCCAGGGAATCGGCGATCAGGGCAATGCCCTCAAGGGCAATACCATCGCACATGGGGTGAAAATTCTTGGCCAAATAGGCCTCCATATTATGGGTAAGGGCATCCATGCCCGTTGCAGCCGTAATAAAGGGGGGCAGACCCAAGGTGAGCGCGGGATCGGCAAATACCATTTGGGCCATCAATTTTGGGCTAAAAAGGATCCGTTTCTTTTTGGATCCGTCCTCAGAGATAATGGCACTGCGCCCCACTTCGCTTCCCGTACCCGCGGTTGTGGGCAAGGTTACAAAATGTGGTACTTCTTCGGTCACGTATTTATCGCCGCCGATCAAATCGTCGTAATCGAACAGATCTCGCCTATGATGAATACGAAGCGCAATGGCCCGGGCCACATCCAAGGCCACACCGCCCCCAATCCCCACAATACAGTCCCTTTCCGTTTCCTGATACCGGTTCCCGCCCTTAAGTACATCGGACTTTACCGGATTCTTGTGCATCTCATGAAATACGGCTACGGAAAGCCCCTTTCCTTCCAGAGTGTTTTGGATTTCCTTGAAGAAATCCAACTCCGCCACTGTACCATCGGTAACTAGTAGCGGTCTAGAAAGTTCATGGATCTTTAGGTAATCGCCCAATTCCTTACTGGCCCCCGGGCCAAAACGGATGGGAGCGGGAAAATTGAAGCTGTGAATGCTGTTTATATCCATAGGTTAGATAATTTCAAAGTAGCGTTTTGTCTCCCAATCGGTAACGGCCGCCATAAATTGTGTCCACTCCCATTGCCGGGTTTTGGTAAAATGATCCACAAAGGTGTCACCAAAAAGGGTATGGGCAATTTTAGACCGTTTCATCTTTTGGGCGGCCTCCCATAAATTGGACGGAAGGAGGCCCTTTTTTACGGCATAGCCATTGGCCGTTGTCTCTGGGATTTTTAGGGGAAGTTCCTGTTGTATGCCATAAAGTCCACTGGCCAAACAGGCCGTCATGGCCAAATACGGATTTACATCGGATCCCACCACCCGATGCTCGATTCGGGTGGATTTTTCACCATTGGTCAATACCCGCAGGGAACAGGTCCTATTGTCATGCCCCCAAGTCTTATTAACAGGTGCCCAGGCCCCGATTACCAAGCGCTTATAGCTGTTGACCGTGGGGGCGAACATGGGCAGTATTTCCGGAAGACAGTGGAGTTGCCCGGCCAGAAAATGTTCCATAATCGTACTTCTGTTCTTTTCCCTACTTTCGTCATAAAAACAATTTTTCCCCGTCTGCAAATCCCAAAGGCTTTGATGGATATGCCCCCCACAACCCGGAAGCTCCTGACTAGGCTTGGCCATAAAACTGGCCCGTACCCCATGCCTATATCCTATTTCCTTTACCGCGGTCTTAAAGAGTACGGCCCTGTCCGCCGCTTCCAAGATATCGCTATACCGGATGGCGGCTTCGGTAGCCCCGGGTCCGGTCTCCGTATGCAATCCTTCCAAGGGCACTCCAAACCCTTCCAGCATATCAAAAAGATCCGTGAAATAGCCTTGATTTTCGGACATTCGTAAAATGGAATAGCCAAACATACCCGGGGTCAAAGGTGCCAAGTCGGTATGGGATTTCCCCTGTAGGGATTCCGAGGTTTCCCTGTAATTGAACCATTCAAATTCCTGGGCATATTGGGGCATATAGCCCATATCCTGGGCCTTCCCGATCACCGTTTTAAGTAGACTTCGGGGACAGACCGCCAGGGAGTCGGCGGCGTTACCACCAAAATCGGCCAAAAAAAAGGGAACGTTGCCCTCCCAGGGAATTGTCCTATAGGAATCCAAGGCAACATCCGCATCAAAATCGCCATAGCCCGTATGCCATCCCGTAATCTTGATATCTTTTTCATAATCCCCATCCACCATATCCCATCCAAACACCACGGAACAAAATCCAAAACCACTCTCGAGGGCGCTCAATAATTTGTCCTTGTGCATGTATTTGCCTCGGAGTACTCCATCCATATCGGTGATGACCACTTTTACCCTATTGTGATCGGTCTCCCGTAGGCGTTTGATGATGTCGTTCTTATCCATACACTAAGCTTTTCTGAAAATTACTCCATTTTTCGATTTAAAAACCACAAAAAATATAAATAGGATACCCCCAGGATCCCAAAAAAAATAGCGGCCAGTACCGGGTTGTAATAGGCCATGGCCACTAGGGCCACGGTGGCAATGATCAGGGCCGTCAAGGGGAAAAATGGATATAGGGGAACCCTAAAGGGCCTTTCCATATGGGGTTCTTTTTTGCGCAGGGCGAAAAAGGAAACCATGGATACGATATAGAGGCTAAGGGCACCAAAACAGGCAATGGTAATAATCTCCCCGGTGGCCCCAGTAAACAGGGCAACTATGCCCACTAGGGTATTGAAGACCATAGCGTTGGCGGGTGTCCGGAATTTGGGCTGTACCTTTCCCAATGCTTTTGGAGCATATCCTTTTCGACCAAACTCAAAAACGGCCCTTCCCCCGGCTAGGATAATGCCGTGAAACGAGGCCACAAGCCCAAGAAGTCCAATACCTACCAACAAGCGGTACAGGAAGTGTCCTTGATCTACCACCTTGGAAAGCGCCAAGGGCAAGGGCGAATCCGAGGCTACGTCACTTCCAGGAGGATATACCACGGCTTCCCATCCGGCAACGCCTACCGCCGTGGCAAATGTTAGGATGCACAGGACAACCAAGGTGGCAATGGCACTCCCAAAACCGATGAGGATACTCCGCTGTGGATGTATGGCCTCCTCCGCCACATTGGCCACGCCCTCGATGGCCAAAAAGAACCAGATGGCAAAGGGAATCGCGGCAAAAACCCCCGCATAACCCTTTGGCATGGGATTTATATGCAAGTTGGTAATTTCAAATTCCGGCAAGGTAACCCCAGCAAAAATCAATAGTTCCACCACCGCCAAAACGGTGATGACCAATTCAAAGGTCGCGGCCAGTTTCACCCCCAAAATATTTATGGTGGTAAAAATCATATAGGCCCCAATGGCAAAGACCATTACGTTGATTCCCGGATATACCAAATTAAGATAGGCCCCAATGGCCGCCGCAATGGCAGGAGGGGCAAAGATAAATTCTATATTCTGAGCGATGCCCGCTATAAAGCCCAAATGCTTGCCCAGACCCCGATGGGCATATTCAAAAGCCCCTCCGGCCCTAGGAATGGCACAGGCCATTTCCGTATAACTAAAGGTAAAAGTGACGTACATAAGAATAATAAAGACCGTGGCAATGGCCAAACCATAAGTACCCCCTTCCGCAAGGCCCAGGTTCCAACCAAAATACATTCCAGAGATTACATAGCCCACCCCCAACCCCCATAACATTAAGGGGCTTAGGGCTTTTTTTAGCTTTGCCTCGCTCATTGAAATCCGTGTATTTGCCCGAAGATCCACTTTATTTCCATTTGGGATAGGTCACTGGGAGTCGGCGGCATTCGGTTTCCTTCAAAAATAGGGGAAAAATTGCCCTAAAGGCACCCCTGTTCCAAAATTCCAATGAAATATGATAGGTATTGGGGTTGTTTCACAATCCCTTTTTTGATTTTTAGATGCTTTGTACATTCTTTTCTACACCCCTAAAGTCCCCTCAAGGGGACAATCCAAACGATAAAACTTAAACCCAAGATTTGATCTCATTGCAGCTTCTCTATAAAACTTTTTCCGATACCTTGATCGGACCATGGGCAACTATTTCATTCTCTGCATATTTATCGTTTTCCACTAAACTTGTATTAAAATCAATGGGAAGAAAAATTCGGCTTTATGGATACATTGGAATCTTACGGGTTTACATTTTGGAACGTCTTTTGCAATTAAGCATAACAACTGATCGACCTTGGGAAACCTTTAACTTTACAAACCCATGCGAGTACAATCGACCACGACCCTATTCTTTGTATTTTTTCTACTTCTTTTTTCGGGAACACTTTATGCCCAGGAGAACTATGGGATAAAAACCCCGGATACCCAAATCTTTGAACAGATGGATTGTTGTGGACGGTTTGCCACGATTTGGCGCAATCGCTCCAAAGAGATTTCCATGGGGGTTAAACAAGAGGAAGACCGTAAACTCTATCTGTACCTGAATAATAAAGAATGGTTCCTTAACCTCTTTAAGAACCCCAAGGACGGGCTGGCCGTAGATGTGGTCACCAAGGATATGTTCGCTTGTCATCTTGCGGCGCTTCCTGAGGAAATTCGAAGGCATGTGTTAAAACCGCTCTATACCAAAGACATAATCCCACGGTTGGAACAGGTTCAAAAGGGATATTACCGACTTTTGGTAGGCATCTTGCCCAAGACCTATCACCACAAGGAACTCGAATTCAATATGTTGTTGATCAATAACAACTATCTCTGTAATTATTACACCACCTTTTCCCTGCAATCCTTCAATTTTGAGCTGCTGGATACCGGATTGTATCTGGATTCCATACAGTATCGACCCAAAAACCGGGATAAAGCCTTTACGGAAGGCGAACTACGGAGTGAAAAGGTATTGCGTTTCCAAATTCCTTTTAAAAAGAATGTCAACACCTTTTCTCCCCAGGACATCAAACCGCTTTATGACTCCCTTCAACTTACGGACTATGATATAAAACGCATCGAGATTACGGCCTATTCCTCTATTGAGGGCAGTGTGGAAGCCAATAAGAAATTGCAAAATCAGCGTGCCAACAGTATCATCAATGCCCTACAAAGCTTTCAAAAACCCACGATACAGACCGTGGTCACCACTTCAGAGAATTGGGTGGATTTCCTAAATGACATCAAGGGCACGACCTATGATTCCTTGCGCTTTTTATCGAAGTCGGCCATCCGACAAAAGCTGGCCGAACCCAATTTCTCGAATATGGAGCGCTATTTGCAACACCATCGCAAGGCCCTGGTGAACCTGTATTTGGACAAGGTGGATGCCTTTACCCAATTTAACGGGGAACAACTGATCCAGGAATTCAATACGGCCCTTCTGGCCGATGCCTTGGGCAAAGCCCAGGAAATACAGCACACCCTATTCCGCAGAATGCGCAATACCGAAATCGATTCCGATTTGTTGCATCAAATGAAAATTCCCAAACAACGCCGGTTTGTGGAATTCTTTAATGCCAATTCGGCCTTTCGCTACCAAATGAACCAACAGGATATGTTCAGCACCTATTATGAACTCCAGCAACTGGATAGTCTAATGCCCAACAACAAAAAAGTGGTCTATAACCTCACCGCCTTAAAATTACGGATGAACCATGCGCTTCGTTTGATGCCGGACAAGGAGCAACTGCTAAAACAAATCGCACAATTGAAGACGTTGGATTTGGACGAAGGGCTGCGGCAGTGCCTGTTGGTAAACCTACATATCATTAATGCGGAGCTACTGATGCGGGAGGGCGATTACGAAGGGAAGGATGAATCCGTGGCCTTTATTCTACAGGCCTATACCAAAATTCCTTTGTCCGATAGGGATTATCTAAGCCTGGCCCAATTCGTCACCTATTACTACGATCGGAAAACGGCCATAAGTCTTTTGCAGGACAAGGTAAACGATATAAGGGTGGACAAACGCCTGTTGTTCTATTATTTAAACCTGACCTTGATCGACGAAAGCTATACGAACGACCCCGATTACCGCACCATTATGCTGAATGCGATCAATTTGGATCAAGGACGCTTTTGCGGGATTTTTGACTCCTCTGAGGAAGGCGGGGTTACCTTTCAATTGCTTAAAAATGCGTATTTAAGGGATACGTATTGTGAGAATTGTAGGGAGTGACAAATTGGTGCTTAGAAGTTTATAAGTGGTTGCGGGTTCAAGTGTTAAGAGTTGAAGGTTCAATTCAGTTGGCAGTTACAATAGCGGTAAGCATTTTGGGGTTCAAGGTGTACTGACTTGGGCATTACCTCAATTCAACCGTCTATATTCGCTTGGGCTCATCCCGGTCTTGACCTTGAAGGTTTTGGAAAAATGTTGGGAGTACTCGTATCCCAGATCATAGGCGATTTCACTTACCGTTTCCGGGGAACGCAACAAACGATTTTTGGCTTTGTTCATCAAAAAATCGTCTATATGAGCCTTTGCGCTTTTGCCTGTTTCCTTTTTTAGCAGGTCGCTCAAATATTTGGGGGACATATACAATTCCTTCCCGCAATACTCCACAGAGGGGATCCCCAAGTGCAACTGATTTTCATCTGCGTAATAGGACGTTAACAACTGCTCAAATCGGGTCAATACATCTTTGTTGAGATTGGTACGGGTATAAAACTGGCGGTCGTAATACCGCGTGCAGTAATCCAGCAATAGTTCAATGTTGGCGATGATCAATTTTTGGCTGTGGCGGTCAATATGCTGATCGTATTCTTTTTCAATTTTAGTGATCAGTTCGTTGAGCGATTGTTTTTCCTCATCGGAGACATGGAGGGCCTCCGTGATATCGTAGGAGAAAAAGGAATACTGTTCTATGGTCTTTCCCAATTCCGATTTCCGCAAAAGGTCTGGGTGAAACAATAGGGCCCAGCCCGGATCCTCGGCAGTGGACTGATGTCCATCGTAACTCAAAACCTGCCCGGGTCGGATGAAAAGCAGGGAACCTTCCTGAAAATCATAGGAATTGCGGCCATAGCCCATACTACCCTCCATCCCATTTTTTTGAGTGATGCAGTACATGCCAAAGACACAGCGCACATGGTGGTACAATGGCTGGATCTCGGCCCCTTTGAACCGGATAACGGACACCAGGGGATGTTTGGGCTTGGCCAGCCCAAAGACCTCATGCATTGCGGAAATGCTCTCTATATACACTATGTCCTGCACCGGTTTGGAAGTATCTGGAATAAACATACGGCTTTTTTTGTACTATTTTAAACCCTAAGGTACCAACTGGGGTACGACAAATTTGATTGCCTTCTTTATTTTGTCCTCCCTTAATCCCTCCTTGGGAGAACCTATCCCGTCCCGATAACCACCGCAACATAGGGAGATTAAAGGAGGGCAAACCAAAATTTGTCGTAGACCCATTTCAATGCACCTAAAACCAGGATATCACCACCAAACGGAATCCGGTTTTGGCAGGAGGTCTATTGCTACTGGTTCCCCTATTTCAGGGGTAACCAAAGGTATATTTAGGACCTTGGCTTTTTGAGATACCCGCTCTATGGGATCGGTCCAGGAATGCAAGGCCAGTTTAAACGCACCCCAATGGATGGGCATCATGGCCCTGGCCTTTACATCCACACCTGCCTGGGCCGTTTCCTCCGGAAACATATGGATGTCCGGCCACATGGTGTTGTATTGCCCGCATTCCATCATGGCAAAATCAAACGGGCCGTACTTTTCCCCTATTTCCTTAAAATGGGGGCCATATCCGCTATCCCCACTAAAGAAAATAGCGGTGCTATCGGATTTTATGACCCAGGAGGCCCATAGGGTACTCTGGCCATTGCTAAACTTCCGCCCCGAAAAATGCTGGGCCGGCGTACAGGCCAATTGGATATCCTTAAAGGCGGTTTCCTGCCACCAATCCAGTTCGGTAATCTGGTTGCTGTTAATGCCCCAGGCCTCCA
>JBCBSN010000142.1:0-11462 GCA_039819225.1 Bacteroidota bacterium
GCCTCGGTAAGCCATAGGCCTACAGAAAAGAACAACAAAAAAAGTACGTAATACTGGGGTTGGGAAAAGCTGGGATCCTGCAATACAAAAATACCTCCCAAGGCAGCAAGGATACATAACAAAAAGGAAATGATATTTTGCTGGTTGTCTACCTTGCGCTGCATCTTGCGCATAAGGCGGATGGAGGCTCTTCTTGAATCTGCCATGTTGCAAGTTTAGGGTTACAAAGATAGCCCAGCCGTATCAATAATGCTATTTATGTCGTTTTTCATTGGCCTAGGTCCCTTGCTTTTAGGGCAAGCCATATTTTTTAAGGGTTTCCTTGTGGTTTTAGGGGATTAGGGGGGTAGTTTTTCACAATTTACAGGTATTCTGGAAAGAGTTCTTATGACCCTTTGGATTAAACAAATTGGGAATGGCAAAGTAAGGTTATCCTTGCGCATTTCAATTCCTATCTAGTTCGATTAAAAGCAATCCAAAGACATGCGGTTAGCAAAACCTTTCGGGATTTCAATTGCCATGACAATAATCAACAAAATCCCTCTGAATGCCAACAAAAAAACCCCGACCAAAAGGTCAGGGTTCACTATTTTTTATTCTAATCATATAGACAGGAGCCCTATTATTGTCAAGGACAGCTTGCAGATCTTAACTTTGCACCTACTATTTCGTCTATCCTTTAACGGCCGCCAACTTGCCCCGCTTTATATTATTTATCTTTAGGTCCTGCAAAACGTTTACGGCCTCCTCGACGTACACGTCCTTGGCCAGATTTTTATGCCAACGGTCCCGTTTTTCCCGTAATACGGAGTCCTGGGTGAACAATTCCCGCTCATACTTTAGGGAACTGAAGTTTAACTTGGAATCGTACTCCGATATGGACTTAAAATATTCGATTTTTTCTTTGTCCTTTTGTTCCTCTTCCTTGTAAACATCGTACTTTAAGGATATAAGGGTCTCGTCCTGCTCCTCCTTGAGCCACCTTGCATTTTCTTCTATTTTCTTGATCTGAGCGTTAATCGCCATACGTTTGTTACTGTTGGCTATGGTCTGCTCGTAATCAATGTACCCGTCCCAGATTTCGTAATCTGCCGGGGAAATCTTGTCCCACTTAAGGGGGTTGGCCTGATCGCGTTCGCCCAGGTCTATATAACTGTACTTGTCCGGAACCACCACATCGCTCTTTACGCCTTCCAACTGTGTAGATCCCCCATTGATCCTATAAAACTTTTGGGTCGTGAGTTTAATTGCTCCCAAATCCCCATGTTCGCTACTGCGCACAATATTGTCCAGCGGGATTACATTCTGAACGGTACCCTTTCCAAAGGTCTGTTTGCTCCCTATGACCACGGCCCTTTTGTAATCTTGCATGGCGGCCGCCAAAATTTCCGAGGCAGAGGCGGAGAGCTCGTTGACCAGAATAACCAATGGGCCGTCCCATTGCACACGTTCGTCCTTATCATCATAGACTTCTTTTCCTTTGCCACTGGAACGCACCTGTACTATGGGGCCGTCCTTGATAAAAAGGCCAGCCATTTCTACAACGGTTTTTAGGGATCCCCCACCGTTGTCCCTTAGATCCAATATAAGTCCTTCTACCCCTTCTTCCTTAAGACGTTCTACCTCCTTGGCCACATCCGTGGCGGCATTACGTTCACTATAGTCATCAAAATCCACATAAAATTTGGGAAGATGGATAAGGCCGAATTTCTGGTTTTCTTTTATAATATTGGCCGATTTGGCGTAGGATTCTTCCAGCTCCACCACATCCCGGGTAAGGGAAATAATTTCCAAGGAACCATCTACCTTGCGCACGGTAAGGTCTACTACGGTACCTTCCGGTCCCTTAATCAACTTAATGGCATCATCCAGGCGCATCCCCACAATATTTATAGGCTCCTCGCCATTTTGACCCACTTTAATAATTTCATCACCTACCTCTAAGCGTTGATCCCGCCACACCGGTCCCCCAGAGATAATTTCCACGATTTTGGCTCCTTCGGGTTTTTTCTGGAGGCGGGCACCAATACCTTCAAATTTACCGGACATGCCCATATCGAACTTTTCCTTATCGTCCGGGGCAAAGTAGTAGGTATGCGGATCAAACTCGTCCACAATGGTATTTATATACTGTACGAACCAATCCTTGCGCTCCAAATCGTCCACGAAATCAAAGAATTCGTCCAAGGTCTTTTCAGTAGTCTCCCGGGCGGCCACTTCCACTTCTATAGTGGTCAGGGGTTTGTCGGTGCTATTGGAACTTTTAATGTAGGGCCTATCCGGAGCCACAACATTGTCTACCATGGCGATATCCCCGCCTGAGGCCCCGCCGCCCTTTCTATTGGTATTGATGGCAAGCTTGGAATCATAGGTCCCCAAAGTAGCATATTTCAATTGCTTCCTCCAGCGTTCCTTTAGTTCGGATTTGGATCCTGCAAAGGTAACCTCTTCGTAATCGATATTTATGGTTTCGTTCTGGGTATAGTCAAAAGGCTCGGCCAGTACTTCCTTATAAATCTTCCGGGCATCGCCCATACGTTTCATCAATCGTTCGTACACCAAATTAAAGAAACTGATGTCCGTATTCTTGATCTGGTCATCGATCTGGAACCGATACTTCTCAAATTCCATAAGATCTTCCTCCAAAAAATAGCGTTTAGTAGGATCTATGATATCTATGAAATCCTCAAAAACACTTACGGAAAAATCATCGTTGATATCCTTGGGTTCGTAATGACCCTTTTCCAGTACATACGTTATCAAGTCCAATAACAACTTATCTTTGTCATCGTTCTCAAAAGTCTTGTTGGTAAAACTACAGGAAGCCACTGCGATCATGGCAAGTAGTAGGGCGTATATTAAATTCTTCTTCATTTTGGCATACATTTTTATGGCCTTGGGGCCGGCATCTTGGCCTAACCCGTCCAGAATTCCCTAAGATACTGAAAAAACCATGCCAGTAGGCAGGCCTAAGGCATTAATTTTTTGTTAACGGGGCATCCTTGCATATCTTTTTTAAAACGTATTTTTGGATCATAAAGTATACACCTTGGAAAGGCTTTGTTCGGAACAAGCCAAATTAGGGGTTTTAACACCATTTTTCCAAAGAATGCATAGAAGGTGTTTTAAAGAAAATGCTCTCAGGGATATCTAAATTGATTCCGGGTCCGGAGCCTGTTTTGATGTATTGCAATGAACAAAAAAAAAGAACTATTGATAGGTTTTGCGGTAGGTGTCATCGCCAATGCCATAGGTACCCTATTATATGTTTTGTCGTTTTCCGAGCTTGGGATACCGGAAACCTTTCAAGCGGCTAGGGAACAGGGACATTTAGGCAGCCTATTAGCGTTAGGTGCCATTCTGAACCTATTGGCCTTTTTTGGCTTTTTAAGGATTCGAAGAGATCAGCGCGCCAAAGGAGTGTTGATCGCCACCCTTTTAACGGCATTGATCATTTTGTATTACAAGATTTTTTGACATGCTTAAACATATGGGTTGGGCAAATTGGGACATAACATTCAGCACCTGTCTTCCGGCAGATCGGCCTAGCATCTAGCAAAAAAATGAAATACTACATCATAGCCGGTGAGGCATCCGGGGACCTTCATGGTTCCAATCTCATCAAGGCCTTACGGGAAAAGGACGGCAAAGCCAGTATCCGCTGCTGGGGAGGCGATCTTATGCGCAATGCCGGCGGGGATTTGGCCAAGCATTACAAAGAGATGGCCTTTATGGGATTTTTGGAGGTACTTGCCAACCTGGGTACCATTGCCAAAAACATCAAGTACTGCAAGGGGGACATTGAACGTTTTAACCCCGATGTGCTGATTTTTATCGATTTTTCGGGTTTTAACCTGCGTATCGCCAAATGGGCCAAAGGCGCCGGTTTTAAGACCGCATATTACATTTCGCCCCAAATATGGGCTTCACGCGAGGGCCGCATCAAGGATATTAAACGCGATATAGACGATATGTACGTCATCTTGCCTTTTGAGAAAAAGTTCTATGAGGAAAAACACGGCTACCCGGTACACTTTGTGGGGCATCCCCTGATCGATGCCCTTGGTATGAGCCCAACAAAAGAGGAAAAGGAATTTCGCGAAGACAACAATTTAGACCCGCAAAAGCCTATTGTAGCAATCTTGCCGGGAAGCCGTAAGCAAGAAGTGCGGAAAATGCTTGCCTTGATGTTATCCGTGATACCGGCATTTCCCGATTACGAGTTCGTCATAGCAGGGGCACCAAGTTTGGAATATGACTTTTATGCCCCATTTTTAACAACGCAACATGTAGGTTTTGTGGACAACAGGACCCACGCCCTCCTGAACCATTCCTATGCGGCCTTGGTCACCAGTGGAACGGCTACACTGGAAACCGCCCTTCTAAAAGTACCCCAGGTGGTGTGCTATAGGGCCAATTGGCTCTCCTATCAGATTGCTAGAAGAATCATCACCTTGGATTATATTTCCCTGGTAAATTTGATCATGGGGCGCGAAGTAGTGAAGGAATTGATACAGGGTGATTTGAATACCAAAAACCTGGAACGGGAATTGACCAAAATCTTGGAAGGCCCCGGGCGGAAGGGTCAATTTGAAGCCTATTATGAGCTTGAAGTTAAATTGGGGGGCAAGGGGGCCAGCAGCAAGGCCGCCCAATTGATCGTTGCCAATATAAAGGGGGAATCCCATACTTAGGGGGTGCACAACAAATTTCCCAAATCGGTATTTTGACCTCCCTTAATCCCTCCGAAGTAGGGAAACTCCTCCCCACCTCTGGCGGGGAGCCCGCCTTGCCGTCGAGGCAGGTCTGGGTGGGATTCATTCATTGGAAAAGAAGTCCAAAATGAAGAATCAGACCCAAAACTAGGAATTTGCCGTACACCCTACTTAAGGGACATTCAAAATATTTATTTAATTTTGATAACCAAGTACCCGACCCCGATGGGCATTTTCTTGGAGCATGCGTAGATTTTTCCTTATTTCCTTTTCTTGCCTTGTAACCAGTTGTGGTATCGTCAAAAAGAAGACCACCTATGCCCAAAAACCCAAAGTAACGGTAGAAGCTTCTGAAAAAGTACCCTCTTCCACTACCAAAATTCCGGTGGTAAAAGAGGAAAAGGCCGTACTTCCCAAAGCGGACAGAATTATAAATACGGCCCTTACCTATTCCGGGGTCCGGTATAAATATGGTGGAACTACCCGAAAAGGAATGGACTGTTCGGGATTGCTCTATGTTTCCTTTGGGGAGCACAATGTGGCCCTGCCCAGGGTATCGTATGAGATGGCAAGCCAGGGCAAACGCATCCGGGTAAAGGATATCGCCAAGGGAGACCTGCTGTTCTTTAAGACCAATAAGAGAGGCAAACGCATCAACCATGTAGGTTTGGTGGTAGCCGTAGCCAATGACGAAATAAAATTCATACATTCCTCCGCTTCCCGGGGGGTAATTGTTTCCTCGTTAAGGGAAGGTTTTTGGAACTACGCCTTTGTGAAGGCTACCCGTATTCTTTAGGATGAACCTGTTCCGTTTTGCCTCCATAAAACTCTCCCTTTTTTTGGTTTTGGGAATTTTAATAGGGGACACCTTTCATATTGATATCCTTATTTCTGTATTTGGTGTATTCTTCGGCCTGATTACTTTAAGATACCTTCAAATAAAGCATCGGGCAGCTGATTCCCCATATTTTGGCATTGTAGCCATGGGCACCACCCTATGTATCGGAATTCTAGGAATATCCCTTACCGCCCCGGAAAATAGTCCTCGGCACTACAGCAATTCGGATTTTCAGGGAACCCGTGCCTTTCACATCAAGATTAGGGAGGTATTGAAGCCCAACGGGTTTTCCCATAGATACATAGCCCTTGTAAAGGGTATGGATACCAAACCCGTAGACGGCAAGGTTTTGGTAAACCTTCCCAGGGATTCCGCCAAAAATCCATTGCACGTTGATGATGAACTGATGTTATATTCAGAATTGAAAGGTATTGCAGCACCCCTAAACCCACACCAGTTTAACTATAGGAAGTATATGCAGTACCTGGGTATATTCCATCAGCTTAAGACCGATCGGGATTCCTATGTCCTTAAAGGAAATCCATCTCGTTCCATGTATGGTATAGCGGCCAACATTCGCTACCGCATTACCCAAAAACTGGAACGTTATACCATTAAACCCGAAAGTCTAGGTATCATCCAAGCATTGATTTTGGGGCAGCGTACGGATCTATCCACATCCGTATACGACAACTACAAAAATGCCGGTGCCGTACATATCTTGGCGGTGTCCGGTTTGCATATTGGGGTACTGTTGTTTTTACTCCAATACTTTTTGACACCTTTGGAAAGGCTTCCTAAAGGTAAGGTCCTAAAACTTGTGATCATTGTTGCCCTCCTCTGGGGCTTTGCCGTGATAGCCGGGCTTTCCGCCTCTATAATCCGTGCCGTGGCCATGTTCACTTTTTTCGCCTATGCGCTTTATTTAAATCGACCCAGCAACAACTTTAACATTCTGGCCCTATCCCTTTTTGCGGTTCTTTTGATTATTGACCCCAAACTCTTGTTCCAGGTAGGTTTCCAGATGAGCTATGCGGCGGTTGCGGCCATTATGTGGATTTACCCGAAGCTGCAACGCTTTTGGTATCCTAAAAATGGACTTTTACGAAGGTTATGGCAATTTCTTTCCGTTAGTGTGGCCGCCCAATTGGGAGTGCTGCCCATTGCACTGTTCTATTTTCATCAATTTCCCGGGCTCTTTTTTGTATCCAACCTCCTGATCGTACCTTTTATGGGGGTTATTTTGGGGATGGGCATCCTTGTTATCCTTTTGGCCCTAATGGACCTACTCCCAGATTTCCTTGCCATCGCCTATGACAGGATCATAGGGGGAATGAACACGGTAGTGGCCTGGGTGGCCGATCAAGAAGCTTTCATTTCAAGGGATATTTCTTTTGACGGCGTTCAGCTTATCCTGGCCTATATTATCGCCATAAGTCTGGTTATTGCCCTAGGAAAAATCTCCTTTAAAAGGATCTCATTGATACTTTTGGGCATTATTGCCCTCCAATTATATTCCTTATTCGCCGTGTATAGGACACGGCAAAAGAAAGTATTGGTAATTGCGCATCAAACTCGGAATTCGGTACTTTTATACCAAAATGGGCAAGAACTAAAGGTTTTTTCCACGGACAGTTCCCGGACCGATCGTTTAACAACGAATTACAAAATAGCGGAGCGAATCCGGCAAATTGAACATCATTCCTTAGCTCACACCTATTTGCTGGGTAACCAGAGTCTTTGGATCCTTGATAGTTTAGGCCTCTATCCGAGCACTGGTAAAAGTCCGGAATACGTACTCTTTACACAAACCCCGAGATTGAATCTGGAACGCTTCCTGGATACTGTTCAACCTAAACAGATTATTGCGGATGGAAGTAATTATCAAAGCTCCGTAAAACGCTGGAAGGCCACCTGTGCAAAAAGAAACGTTCCTTTCCACTACACAGCAACGGCCGGAGCCTATAATTTAGACCTTGACTAAAGTCCTAGTCCCATGTAAAACGCTTCAATCTTCATTGGCCTCCCTTGGCCTAATGACCAGTTTGTCGTATAGGGTTAGACAAACAATGGTAAATGCGGCAATCCCTACGATAACATACCATATTCTATTGGGGTGATAATGGTCCCATAGAAACCGGGTCATTTCCCATTTGTCCATATTCAGTTTTTGTGAAGCCAATTCAAAGTAGGCATTCTTTGAGAAACCCTCGGTGATTTCAGGCATATCGATTCCCCTTTGTAACATTTCACCTTGCAGCAGGCTTAACTTGTCCGACCAGGATTGGTACAGATTGCCGGAGATAAATTTGGTAAAGAAATTACCCGCGGCCACGGGCAAAAAATAGGTTCCCTGGTATAGGGCTTCCTTTCCTTTGGGAGAAATAAGTGCAATAAAAGAAGAGAAGGTAGGATTGGTGGCCATTTCCCCAATTGCAAAAATCATTGTCCCGATGATGGTAAACATTACGTTGTTGGTATAAAACGTAAGTCCCACCCCTATAGCCGCAATGATAAACCCACGTATCATGGCGCTTACATGACGCATCTTTATCACAAAATAGGACACGAACATTTGCAACAACACAATCATTAAGGCATCGATATTCGTAAACCATTCCGGTTTTACCTGACCATTTTCGGTAAGCGTTTTGCCCAAGCCCGGAATTTTGGTATTGATCCAATTGCTGATGGCCGAGCTATCTACCCAATCTTCGATAAAGTTGGGCAGGGTGTAGAACAATTGATTGAACATGGTCCAAAACCCGATCATCAATATCAACAAAACGGTTAGGCGTACATCCTTTACGGCCTCCCAGATTTTCTTTAGGGATGCCAGTATGGCCTTTCCTATGGATTCCTTTTCTACCTTTTCCCGGTAAGGTTCCTTAAAAAAGAGAAGAAGCATGATAAGGTTGATGCCAATGACCACGGCAGCTTGTATAAAAATCAACTTCCACCCGTAGGTAGTCCTGAGGTAGGAAGAGCAGGCCGGGCCAATAAAGCCGCCAACGTTTACCATCATATAAAAAATACCGAATCCCAAGGTCCCATTGGATTTATCGGTGGATTTGGTGATAATGGCAGATGCCACAGGCTTAAACATGGCAGCTCCTATGGCTACGAATAAAAATATAAAGTACATGCTCCAGTAGGTACTTACCGTTCCCATAAGGTAGTACCCTACGATTAAGATGATATAGGCAATGACCAAAGAAAGTTTGTATCCTATCCTATCCGCAATAACCCCTGTAAAAATGGGCAGAAGATATAATAGGCCGGTAATATCGGACATGATATTCCCTTTCTGGATATGGTCAAAACCAAGACCGCCCTCATCGGTGGAACCCACTAGATAAAGCGCAAAGAGCGTAAAGACACCGTACCAGGCCCATCGCTCCATAAGTTCCATAAAGCTTCCGAGCCAAAATGTCTTGTTAAACGATTTAACCGTTTTTACAAAGGTGGTCTTTTCCGTATCCATAGTTAGGAGTGTACTGTTTATAAGATTACAGAGGCTATTCTACGCCATGCATCAGTTTTTTGAGGGGTTTGTTGAAAATGGCTATCAACACCGCTATTGCGATCAGGACAAATCCAATATTTGAAAACACCATGGTGTATTTGGAAAGTCCTTCTGCGGTGGAAAGGGCTTCCCCACCTCCATGTCCTCCGGTCATAGAAGCGATCTTTCCACCCACATAATTGGCAATGGCAAAACTCAAAAACCAAGCTCCCATGGCCGTTCCGGCTATATTTTTTGGAGATAATTTAGTGACCATGGATAACCCTATTGGGGACAAGAACAGCTCCCCAGTGGTATGAAGTAAATAAAGGAACAGCAAAGTCAATAAAGGGACTTGATAGGATTCGTTGACGAACTGCAATCCAATTTTCGTTACCAAAAAACCTAAGGCCAACTGCAATATCCCAAAGGCAAATTTCATAGGGATACTCGGATTCTTTCCCATTTTTGAAAGCTTTACCCACATTACCGAAAAAATAGACCCAAAGACGATGATAAAAAACGGATTAAAGAACTGTGTCATGGAAGCGGGCATCTCCCAACCAAAAATACTTCGGTCCACGTTACGATCGGCAAACAAGGTCAGGGAGGTACCGGCTTGTTCAAAACAAGCCCAAAAGGTCACATTGATAACCATGAAAATAATAAGTGCGATCATCCGATCCCTCCAAACCTTCACTTTTTCTTTGGAATCGGCCAAGATCCCGGCACGTATCAAGACCACGGCAATAAAAATGAAAAGTCCCAACAATATATAATCCAACCAACTATTGTTCTGGATCAGGTAATAGGCAAGGGGAATAATGGCCAATGATAGGATAGCTACCAAATGTGCTTTTTTCAAAGGCCCAAAAACCTTTTCCTTACCCTCTTCGGTAAAGCCCAATCCCTCGGCAGCAGCATAATTGTGCCTTCCCAACCAAAAAATGGCGAATCCGAACAACATTCCCAGACCGGCAAGGCCAAAACCGTATTTAAACCCATAGGTTTCCCCCACAAAGGCCACCACCGTTGTAGCCAAAAGTGCCCCAATATTGATGCCTATGTAAAAAATAGTAAACCCGGAATCCCGTCTTGGATCGTTATCCTTGTATAATTTCCCTACAATAGTGGAAATGTTCGCCTTAAAGTAACCATTGCCCACAATGAGGGCGCCCATTCCGATAAGCAGAAAATGTTCTGTTCCACCTAAGATCAAGAATTCCCCAATGGCCATTAAAATGGCTCCGAGCAACACGGCGTTCCGATAACCCAGATACTTGTCCGCCATTTTGCCTCCCAAAATAGGCGCGGCATAGACCAATCCCGTATACGCACCGTAAATAAGGGCGGCATCCGCATCTCCTTTCATCAGTGATTTTACCAGGTAAAGAGTAAGCAGTACGCGCATTCCATAGTAACAGAAACGCTCCCACATTTCAGAGAAAAAGAGGGTCATTAGCCCCTTTGGATGTCCTTCGATCAATTTAAAGCTCGCCATAATGTGCAGTTAGTAAGAATAACCCAAAACGGGCCATTCATTGGTTTATCCTTTTATGTTTTCCTCCTTAGCTTCTCGTTCTTTGGCCCCATCGCCCAAAGTCCGGTGAACAAAATCGGTAATCTTGTGAAAGAGGTGCACTCGGGTATTGCCTCCGTAGATCCCATGATTTTTGTCCGGGTAAATGGCCCAATCAAAGGACTTGTTGGCCTGTACCAAGGCCTCGATCATACGCATGCTGTTCTGCACGTGCACATTATCGTCCCCGGAGCCATGGATCAACAGATATTTGCCCTTTAGCATTTCGGGATAATTAAAGGGAGAGTTGTCATCGTATCCCCCAGGGTTTTCCTGAGGCGTGCGCATAAAACGTTCCGTATAAATCGTATCATAGAACCGCCAACTGGTCACTGGAGCCACGGCAACGGCCATTTCAAATACATCATTGCCCTTTAGCAGACAGTTGGTGCTCATGTGTCCCCCATAGCTCCAACCCCAAATTCCTGTCCTAGCCGCATCAATATACGGTAGGTCACTGAGTTTCTGGGCCGCGGCGATTTGATCTTCAGTCTCGTATTTCACCAAATTCAAATAGGTCGCCTTTTTAAAGTCGCGCCCCTTAAAACCTGTACCCCTACCATCCACACAGGCCACCATATAACCTTGAGCCGCCAGCATCTGGTGCCAATAGTCATTGGCGCCCATCCATCTGTTGGCCACTTGTTGGGATCCAGGACCGCTATATTGGGTCATCAGCAACGGATATACCTTGTTGGAATCAAAATCCCGGGGTTTGATCATATACATGTTCAAATCGTTGCCATTGATGTTAAGGGTAGAAAATTCTTTTGGACGAATCCCATAATCCTTCAACTTTTTCAAAAGGCCTGAATTATCCTTGAT
>JBCBSN010000143.1:0-11344 GCA_039819225.1 Bacteroidota bacterium
ATATCGTCATGGCAAAGGTACGGTTGCCCGCGGAATCCGTTACCTTTACGGCCCTTTTCCGGTCCAGCCGGAACCGCTTCTTTTTCTTGTCCGCGGAAGGGGACAGCAGGGCGTTCTTGCCCGTTTCCCCTTCCAGTTCCGCTAGGAGGCCCGCTATCTCGGCCTCGCCCACGGTGGCCGTGGTATAGTTGGGGGGTTCTGTTTCTTGTAATTCAACCGTTTGGGAAACATCTTCCTTTTCACATCCCAAAAGGAAAAGGAACAAAAGGAGGGAACAAACACGTACGGGGGATACGGCTTTCATCCTTATAGAATTTAAGGGTTAGTAGCTCTTTAAAGGTAGTCATTTTCTTTAAAATTCAGTGTAAAAATAGGATAAAATGTTGATACTCATGCAGTGAGCTAATATTTGCCCTTAGGCGATGACTTTAGTTTGACTATTTTTGGGCATGGTGAATGGGGAAATCCTCCAACAAGGCGATGATTTCTATATCGGATAGTTTCGGCCAAGTTTAGTGGGAACTATATCTGTCGGCCATTTGGAGAGCATTGGTTTAATTGCTTAAAGTTGTTGAAAATATATGCGTGGAAAATCGAATCGACCTAAAAAGAAACTTCAAATGAAATCAATCGTAAAGTTGGGAACACTGTGGGGAATTATGATGGTTATGTTTTTCCCATTACAGGCGCAAAATGGTAATGACACCCTATTCAAAGGATTAAAGTTTAGAAATCTTGGCCCTGCATTTACATCGGGCAGAATAGCGGATATTGCCATCCATCCCGATAATGAAAATGTATGGTATATCGCCGTCGGTTCCGGCGGGGTATGGAAAACCACAAATTCCGGGACCACCTGGAAACCCATTTTTGACGACCAGCCCTCATATTCCATTGGAGCCATTACCATTGACCCCAATAATCCGCATACCATTTGGGTAGGTACTGGGGAAAACGTAGGAGGGCGGCATGTGGCCATTGGGGATGGCATTTATGTAAGCCATGATGAGGGGGGTACCTGGAAAAACAGGGGCCTTAAAAAATCGGAGCATTTGTCCAAAATAGTGGTACATCCCGAAGATTCCAATATCGTTTGGGCGGTTTCCCAAGGTCCCCTATGGACTTCCGGTGGAGAACGCGGGGTGTATAAATCCACCGATGGGGGAGCATCCTGGAAACGGACTTTAGGGGATAACAAATGGATCGGGGCCACGGACTTGGTCATGGATCCTAGAGATCCGGATGTGTTGTATGCCGCTACTTGGCAAAGACAACGTACCGTCGCGGGCTACTTGGGTGGAGGGCCCGGTTCTGGTCTGCACAAAAGTACGGACGGTGGGGAAACCTGGACCAAGTTGACCGAGGGAATTCCAAAATCCAACCTCGGTAAAATAGGATTGGCCATTTCACCTTTTAATCCAGACGTTGTTTACGCGGCTATTGAGCTAGATCGAAGAAAAGGAGGCGTTTTTATGTCCGCGAACCGAGGAGCATCATGGGCCAAACAATCCGATGCGGTCGGAGGCGGTACGGGACCGCATTACTATCAAGAGTTGTACGCATCGCCCCATCATGAAGGCAAATTGTTTTTAATGAGCAATTACGTACAGGTTTCGGATGATCACGGAAAAACGTTCTATACCATGAACGAGAAAAACAAGCATGTCGATAGCCATGCAGTGGCGTTCAAGGATTCCGACCCCAATTATATCCTATTTGGTACCGATGGAGGTTTGTACGAAACCTTTGATTTGACCAAGAGCTGGAAATATGTAGCGAATTTGCCCTTGACCCAATACTATAAAGTTGCGGTAGACGATTCCAAACCATTTTATAAAATTTATGGAGGAACACAGGACAATGGTTCCCATGGGGGGCCATCCCGGACCACAGCCTCTGATGGAATCGTGAATTCCGACTGGTGGAAAACCTTGGGTGCCGACGGGCATCAATCCGCGATCGAACCTGGAAACCCGAACATTACCTACGGAGAGTATCAGGAAGGAGTACTTTGGCGTATTGATCAGACCACGAGGGAAGCCGTTTTCATCCAACCTCAGGCCATGGAGGGCGATCCCTACGAGCGATTTAACTGGGATGCACCTATTTTGGTGAGTCCCCACGATCCCAAACGCCTGTATGCTGCCTCGCAACGGGTTTGGCGTTCTGATAATAGGGGGGATGATTGGACATCTATATCCGAAGATTTAACGCTAAATCAGGACCGCATTACACTTCCCTTTTATGGAAAGCAGCAAAGCTGGGACAACGCTTGGGACGTATTCGCCATGTCCAAATATAATACCATAACCTCCTTGGCGGAATCCCCAAAACAGGAAGGCCTCATTTATGCCGGTACGGATGATGGGATTCTTCAGACTACGGAAGACGGAGGGCAGACATGGCGTAAATTTACGCTAAGCTCTATTAAAGGACTGGACCATGTCCCATTTGTGAACGATGTTCGGGCCGATCTATTTGACGCCAATACGGTCTATGCCGCTGTGGATAACCATAAATACGGAGATCACAGGCCTTACATATTAAAAAGTACCGACAAGGGGAGAAGTTGGATCCTAATAAACGGGGATTTGCCCGATCATCTTTTGATCTGGAGATTGGTTCAAGATCATGAGGATAAAAACTTGATGTTTGCGGCTACGGAGTATGGCATTTACTTTACCCATAACGGTGGTAAAAATTGGTTGAAATTAAATGGAGGTGTACCCACCATATCCTTTAGGGACATCACCATCCAAAGAAGAGAGAACGATTTGGTGGGCGCCTCTTTTGGTCGGGGATTCTTTGTTTTGGACGATATTACACCTCTGCGAAATTTTAAACCGTCCATGCTATCGGAAGAAGCGATATTATTTCCCGTAAAAGACACGTATTGGTATAGACAGTACAGTAGGGTAGGGAGTCAAGGGGATGCCCAATTTATTGCACCCAATCCACCTTTTGGAGCCCGGTTTACCTATTTCCTATCGGACAAGATCAAATCTTCAAAAGATCTGCGGAAAGAAAAAGAAAAAACGAATACCGATTTCCCGGGTTGGGAATCCCTGCAAAACGAGAAGAACCAGGAGGGCCCAAAAATCCTTTTGGTGATAAAGGATGTAGATGGAAATGTCGTAAATACGATCAAGGGAACTAATGAAAAGGGATTTAACCGTGTAAATTGGGAATTAAATTATCCCGATAAAAGCGGGGAAAGGTTGATGAAGGAAAAAGAGGAGAATGGTTTTGGAAGTGGAAGTATTTTGGCTACCCCGGGCACCTATACCGTAACTTTGGTGAAACGGGTGAATGGGGTTACTACCTCACTACAAGGACCGGAAAAGTTTAATGTGGTTCCCATGTACAATGGTACCTTACCCCGAAAGTCCTTTGATGAAATAAATCAGTTTAGGGAAGAAGTATTTGCGTTTCAACAGGACCTTACGGCAGCCAATATGGCAATGACAAATGGACTGCAAAAATTAGGCGCAATGAAACGGGCCGCCAATAAGACAATTGCTGCCAGAGATGCCCTTATACAGGAAGTTAACGATGTGAGATTGCGTTTATTGGGAATTCAAAAAGAATTGAACGGTGATTCGGTAAAGGGGGAGATCGGGGAAGCTTCCGATCCCACGCCCAATGACGGGAATCGTATTGCTTCCTATGCGTTGTCCAATACGTATGGGCCCACAGGCAACCAGAGGGCCTCATTGATGCGGGCAAAAAAACAATTGCAACAAGTGAAGGCAAAATTGAGCAATGTCATGGAAGATGCGCTTCCAGATCTTGAAAGACGCTTAAAACAGGCCGGGGCACCTTGGATAGAAGGCCAAGGGTTGATCAAAAATTAAGTGATGGCATTAGCGATTTTAAAGCTTAAGCAGTTTAAATTCGTGGAATAAGCATACTATTTGAGTTCATCTGGGAACTTATGAAAAAAACCGGTCGGGAGACGAAACGCTTTTTTACCCGTATTCCGCATGCCATTACGATGTTGTTCGGCATAATCGTTCTGGTTTCGATACTTACCTATGTTATTCCCGCCGGTACATATGAAAGAATTAGTGTTGATGGTAGAAGTACCGTCGTGCCCGATTCCTATAAGACCATAACATCCACGCCAATAGGCATATTGGATATGTTCAAGGCCATTCCCTTGGGCTTTAAGGCGGCCGTAGAAATCATTTTTATCGTATTGGCGGGTGGCATTATGTTCGGTTTTATGGAGAAGTCCAAAGCCGTGGAAAATGCGGTGGGAACCTTGGTCAAAAGTTTGGGCCTCAAACGAAGGAATCTGATCATCGTCATCATGACTTTTATTTACGGGCTGTTGGGTGTGGCCGTGGGTTACGAAAATAATATCGCCATGGTACCTATAGCCGCGGTGCTGAGTTTGGCATTGGGGGGGGATTTGATTCTGGCCGCCGGTATTTCGGTAGGTGCTATGACCATTGGTTTTGGGTTATCGCCCATAAATCCTTATACCGTGGGTACCGGGCATAAATTGGCCGAGTTGCCCCTATTTTCAGGGGCCCTGCTGCGCACTGTACTTTGTTTTCTTGCCCTGGGTTTAATGGCCTATTACAATGTGAGGTACTTAAAAAGAATCACGGTAGACCCCAACAGAAGTTTAGATAAAGGCCTTAATACGAATGATTTGGAACTTTCAAAACCCCTTAAAGACTATGCTTTGAGCCCAGGAAATTGGTGGGTATTGGCCATTTTTACCGCTGGATTGGGGGTCATTCTATATGGAGTGTTCAATTTGCACTGGTACATCAATGAACTTTCGGCCGTCTTCTTAATCATTGCGCTACTCTGTGGATGGGTCTCCAGAATGGGTGCCACCACCATGAGTGAAACCGTCCTAAAAGCGGTATCCTTGGCTGCGCCTGGTGCTTTTATGGTAGGTTTTGCGACAACCATAAAAGTACTTATGGAAATGGGGAATATTGGCGATACCATATCCCATCAATTGGCTACGGTTTTAGAGGGACTTCCTTTATACGCCTCTTCAATTTGTATGGCCATTTCACAATCGGTCATCAACTTTTTTATCCCTTCTGGAAGTGGGCAGGCCTTGGCTACTTTACCGGTGATGTTACCTTTGGGAGAATCCTTGGGACTCTCTAGACAAATCACCATATTGGCCTTTCAGATCGGGGATGGACTATCCAATTTGGTTAATCCAACCTTGGGTGGGCTTATTGCGATGCTAAGTATGTGCCGGGTTTCCATTGATCGGTGGATCCGCTTTATTTTTCCGGTCTTGCTTGCCGTGCTCGTACTGGCCTTTTTGGCCTTGATCATAGCTGTAGCCATAAATTATACCTAGTTTATATGACCGTAACCCGTATTTTGGAAACGTTGGTTTCCTTTCCCGTTCTTGGCGGGGAGAGCAATTTGAGCATCCTGAATTGGATAAAATCCTATCTTGAATCCAATGATATTGCCGTCCATTTGGTGCCCAATGCCGAAGGGAAAAAAGCGTCGATGCATTGCCGCATAGGCCCAGCGGTCGATGGTGGACTAATCCTTTCGGGGCATATGGATGTAGTACCTGTGGAAGGCCAGGATTGGTCTACCGATCCATTCATTCTAACGGACAAGGGAGATGGAAAATTATACGGTAGGGGCTCATGCGATATGAAGGGATTTTTAGCCTGTTGTTTGGCTGCATTGCCGAATATGATCGATGCTGATTTAAAAAAGCCTATTTATTTCGCTTTTTCCTATGATGAGGAAATCGGATGTTTGGCCGCCCCGGAATTGGCAAGGGCGATCAGAACGCATTATGCCGAAACGCCCAAATATGCCCTTATTGGGGAACCGTCTCTCATGGAACCCATTGTGGGGCAAAAAGGCATCTATATCCTCCAAACCCATGTCAATGGTTCGGCCGGTCATAGCAGTCGCATAAAACAAGAAGTCAGCGCCATCCATGAGGCCATGCGTTTGATGATGTGGTTGGAGAATAAGATGGATCAATTGATAGCTGATAGGCGATTGGACGATCGTTTTCGTCCTCCACACACCTCCATTCATATTGGTCAGGTCAATGGGGGTATTGCTACTAACGTCATTGCGGATAACGCTCATTTTTATTGGGATTTGCGTACTATTCCCATGGATGATGCGGTAAGCATTGTTACGGAATTTGAAACCTATTGCCGTGAACGTGAACAGGAGCTTCGGAAGGTATTTCCCGGTTTTTCAATTCTGACCGTGGAAAAACATCCACCCGTACCCCACCTGGATACTAAACCCGATGCCGAAATTGTAGGGTTTATCAAAAGGATATCGGGGAATTCCAAATTGGATACCGTTTCCTATGCGGCCGAGGCGGGACAATTTGCCGAAGAGGGATTTCAATCCGCTATCTGTGGTCCCGGTTCTATTGTACAGGCGCACAGGGCCGATGAGTATATTGCCAAAGCACAATTGGAAAAAGGAATGGAGATGATGCATAACATCATCACGGAATTGTCTTCCGGTAATTTTGAATAGGATCGGGACCAGCTATTGTCGTATATTTAGATCCATTCAATTCCAAGGCCTTAAATAATGTATCCGAAAGCTCAAAGGTTACCTATTTTCTTTCTTTTTGTACTGTTATCCATCGGATGCAAGGAAAGGTCTACGGGAACGGATTCCAATACCGAAACCGAAGCGGAATTAATAAAACGATCCCTTGAAATACATAAACGGGTACTTACCCTGGATACCCATGCGGATACCCCGCTGCGGATGATCCAACCCGGTTTTGATATGGCCCAACGCCATGATCCCAATGAAACAGGCTCCAAGGTGGATTACCCCCGTATGCAGGAAGGGGACTTGGATGCCATCTTTTTCGCCGCTTTTGTCGCCCAGGATATTCGGGATGATGACGGCCACTCGCGGGCGAAGACACTGTGCCTCCAAATGATAGATTCGGTCATCGCCTCTACGAAAAGGAATTCGGAGGTAGTTGGGTTGGCCCTAAGTCCAGATGACGCCTATGCCTTGGAAAAGCAAGGGAAACGCGCCATTTATATCGGCATTGAAAACGGCTATCCCATTGGGAATACCTTGGCCAATGTTGAAGAATATTTTACTAAAGGGGTACGGTATATTACTTTGGTGCATTCCTCCAATAATGATTTGGCAGATTCCGCGACGGACGAAAGTGGGCCGGAACACGGTGGTATCAGTGCTTTTGGGGCCAAAGTGGTGGGCGAAATGAATCGTTTGGGTATTATGGTCGATGTTTCCCATGGGAACGACAGCGTGTTCTATGATGCCATAAAACTATCCAAGGCTCCCATTATTGCCAGCCACTCCAATGCGAGGACCGTGACGGACCATAAACGGAATATGTCGGATGATATGTTAAGGGTCATAGCCAAAAACGGCGGTGTGGTACAATTGACCATGTTGGCCGACTATTTAAGGGAAGTTCCGCCCAATGCCGAAAAAGACTCGGCTATGGCAAGCGTACGCGCCAAGATGAAACCTGTTTCGCACATGACGGATGAAGAGCGCAAGGCGCTTCGAAAATCTTTTCAAGAAATCAACCAAAAATATCCGCCCCCTCCCGCTACGGTGAAACATGTGGTGGATCATATTGATCATATCGTGAGAATAGCCGGAATAGACCATGTAGGCATAGGCTGCGATTTTGACGGCGGTGGAGGTATCCAAGGCGTTTTTGATGCCAGCGAGGTAATGAACATCACGATCGAATTGGTAAGGCGGGGATATACCGAAGCACAAATAGAAAAAATCTGGGGCGGTAACCTCATTCGTGTTTTCAAGGAGGTACAAGCTGTTGCGGAGCAATTGAAATCCGCGAAAGCCTCCTAATCCACAAATTTTTGAGATTTGATACGATTGTGGATCATACTATGGGTTGTATTCCTTTCCGAACAGGCAGCGGTTCATCCGTTACGTCTCTCGCTTTGTGAGATCGAGTATTCTTCCAAAAAGCAACTGCTCTCCATTAACTTGAAACTGTTTCTGACCGATATAAACGAAGCCTTGGTCTTTGACCCGAATAGTAAGGAACTCGCTTTTTGCCAACCCAATGAGTCTGTAAAAGCCAATGAAATGCTAATGAATTACGTAAACCGATTTTTCAGTGTAAGGGCGAACGGGAAATTGGTGGACTTGAAAATAAAAAGCAAAAAACTGAGCGGTGAGGGTGAGAACACGGCTCTGTGGGTGTATTTTGAGTTTGAGCATCCCCTACCCTTGACCTCGTTGGAAATCAAGAATGCGGTATTTACGGATTTGTTCTTTGACCAAAACAACATTGTGTATTTGCACGTGGATGGAAAATCGAACAGTATGATGCTCAACAAAAAAACCCCGGTTCACCGACTAAAGTTTTGACATGGATTCCTTTGAATTTTACATAAAACTTGGTTTTGAGCATATCGCCAATCTAGCAGGATATGACCATATTCTCTTTTTGGTGGTACTTTGTGCCGTTTATCGCATAGAACAATGGCGAAAAATTCTCATTTTGGTCACTGCCTTTACCATTGGGCATAGTGTAACCTTGGTTTTGGTTTCCTTAGAGTTATTTTCAATTCCCTCGAAAATCATAAAATTCCTTATTCCCTTAACCATATTGGTAACTGCCTTGCACAATGTTATTGGTTCCGATAAAGCGGGAAATTCTATGAAAATGAAACGAAATTATGTCATGGCCCTTTTCTTCGGAATGATTCATGGTATGGATTTTTCCAATTATTTCAAAGCCTTGATTATGGGGCCTTCAGAAATTGTAGTGCCGTTATTGGGTTTTAATATCGGAATTGAACTGGGGCAATTGTTGGTGGTCCTTTTTATAGTAGGAATCGCCTTTGTGTTCCTCAACATCGTAAAGGTAAGACATCGCGAATGGAACCTGTTTATTTCAGGAGCGGCCGCGGGAATGTCCTTAATTTCTATGCTCGAAAATTTATGAAACGCTTTTGAAAGATAATTTAGTGGTACCCACACAATTTAGGAACGAAAATTGTACAGGAGGTAAGGAAACAGGTAAAAATATTTTTTGTTTAAACTTTAACAAAATTAATTAAACAAAATAAGTAGTTTTAACGGCATTAAAAATTTAATTGAACTGGGGGTCGATATACAGACCTCACTGGAATTAAAAAAATGAAAAACAAAGAACTAGTATTTGAAAATTATTTAGACACCAAAGAAGTATTAACGGACTTATCTTATGAAGAGATTGGCGATGACCACATGTATACCGGAGTGGAAACGCCAATGAAACCAGATGCCTTTGCATTAACAAACAATCAGAAAAAGGAAAAGATAGCTGGCTTGTTTGCCCAGATCATGGATGTAATGGGCCTGGATCTGGAAGATGACTCCCTTAAAGGTACCCCAAAGCGGGTTGCGAAAATGTATATCGATGAGATATTTTCTGGCCTAGATCCGGAGAACAAGCCTAAGGTAGCCCTTTTTGACAATAAGTATCAATATAATCAAATGCTCGTGGAAAAGGACATTACCTTCTATTCCAACTGCGAGCACCATTTTGTCCCCATTATAGGAAGGGCCCATGTGGCCTATATCTCATCTGGAAAAGTAATAGGGCTTTCAAAGTTGAATAGAATTGTGCAGTATTATGCAAAGCGTCCCCAAGTACAGGAACGGTTGACCAATCAAATCGGTTTGGAACTTCAATCGATTTTAGGAACGGAAGATGTGGCCGTGATTATAGATGCCAAACATTTATGTGTTTCGTCAAGGGGAATCAAGGACGATACTTCCGCTACGGTAACCTCATTCTACGGAGGAAAGTTCAATACCCCGGAAAAAATACAGGAACTCTACAATTACATTAACAATTAGGGAAGGCGCACTTCAATGTTCCAAAATCTATAGGCCTTAAAAAATTTAGGGAAAACCTTTCAAAGGATAGGGAACGGTAAGGGCCTTCTTCATTTAGGATGACGGCCCTAACCAATTAGGATGGTTAGCCTTGGATTTCGATAGGCCTATAAAAGGGAAATACCGACTTCTCCTCAATAGGCTTCCAACTGGGATTTTTTTAGCCAGGCGTGGTACTAAGGAATCCTGCTTTAATGGAATCCAGGAAAAGCCCATAACATCCTTGTTCGCCAATATACGGCCGATGACAAAACTTAGATAGAATTTACTAAGTTTGTTCAGGTATGAAAGAAATCTTAGGACGTATTTCCGTTGTTCTTTTAATCGGTTTGCTACTGATCAAGGTTTCCGCGTTTCATGTTTGCGAACATCATGACACGCCGGATGATTCGAATGCACATTGTGAACTTTGTGTATTGGCCATCGAGGCCCAGCAACTTGATGGAAATATTCCTTCAACATTGGTATTGGACTACACTCCGCCCTTAGTGCCTTTCCGGCTTAAAACTACTTTCTTGGGGAAGGATTATACGGATTCTCTTCGTAATGGCACACTCTTTTCCAGACCTCCGCCCATTGTAATGGCCTAGGGAGCAATTCATTACCTCTTACTTATTAAAGGTTGTTCGGCTCAAAGCTGAATACAAGGTTTAATTTGGTTTTTTCCATGAGGAGCAATACCACTAAAAAGCGGACGAGATATTGGATAATTACTTGCGGGACCATCCCGAATATGCACTGAACGACACCGCCCAGGCACGGGGATTCTATCATCGCTATATGGCCTCCCAAAAACTGATCAGGGAAGAACTGGCCCCGGTAGTCAACGCCTATGAGGAACAATTACAAAAACAGCAAGATTGGGTAAGCCGATTCAAATGGATCTCAACGGCGATCATTGCCCAGGAATCCCTTAACGAAATGGCGGGAACTTCTACCCGGGATTATGAAGATTATCGAAAACAGGCGGTAAACTTTGCCCATACATGGCAAGAGCATTTTATGCCATTTTTATACAATAATCGGAGTTTTTCCCAAAAGGATTATTCGGGTTTGCCCAACTTCGAATATGCGGAGAAAAAAGGGCCTAGAACAGGGGCCGTAACGGTTCTTTTTTTAATTTCCTGTGGCTTGTTCGGTTTGGGTTCCATGGTTTCGAAGAACCTAAGGGGCAAGGGCATTCTGAACCAAGTATAAAATGAGGAAAGTATTTTTTTTCATTTGCGCCCTATTGTGTGTTTTTTTAGAGGCCCAAGACAAGGATACTAACAATTTTCCGCCACCTGAGACACCGCAAGAGATAGAAATTGTTAAAAGCGGGGGCGAAATAAAGTTGGACGGGCTTCTAAATGAACCAGATTGGGGAAAATCAACCATTACGGATGATTTCTTTAGGACGGAGCCCAGACAAGGTGGTACGCTCAAATATGGGACCAATGTTCGTTTTCTC
>JBCBSN010000144.1:0-11264 GCA_039819225.1 Bacteroidota bacterium
CAAAGTTATAAATTTAAAAAACTAAAGTTGCCCGAAATCCATATAGTTTCACAAAATAGATGAACTTTGTAAAGGAATAAACATCCTTCCCAATGATCCACAAAAAAAACAAAACTTTAGGAGAATTCATCATAGAAAATCAGGCGGCGTTTCAATATTCCTCGGGAGAGCTATCCAAATTGATCAATGCCATCCGCCTTGCGGCCAAGGTAGTAAACCATGAGGTGAACAAAGCCGGATTGGTAGATATTCTGGGCCAGGCCGGGGAAACCAATATACAGGGCGAAAATCAACAAAAATTGGATGTGCTGGCCAATGACAAATTTATCCAGACCTTAAAGAACCGGGAAATCGTATGTGGAATCGCCTCGGAAGAAGAGGACGACTTTATCAGTATCAATAGCTATGACGAAAAGCACCAAAACAAATATGTTGTGCTTATAGATCCTTTGGATGGATCTAGTAATATAGACGTAAACGTTTCCGTAGGTACTATTTTTTCCATATATCGGCGTATCACCCCAGTGGGTACCCCAGTTACCTTGGAAGATTTTTTGCAACCCGGAAAAAATCAGGTAGCCGCTGGTTACATTATTTATGGCACTTCCACAATGCTGGTCTATACCACGGGACATGGGGTAAATGGTTTTACCCTTAACCCGGCCATTGGCACTTTCTACCTTTCACACCCGGATATGGAGTTTCCGGAAAACGGTAAGATCTATTCCGTAAACGAAGGAAATTATATCCATTTTCACCAGGGGGTCAAGGATTATATCAAGTATTGCCAGATGGAAGAGGGCGACCGACCCTATACTTCACGTTATATTGGTTCGTTGGTATCCGACTTTCACCGCAATATGATAAAGGGGGGCATATATATGTACCCTAAAAGCAGTATTACGGAAAATGGGAAACTACGGCTCCTTTACGAATGCAATCCCATGGCCTTCCTGGCCGAACAAGCCAATGGTTTGGCCATAGGGGGCAAGTCCCGAATATTGGATGTACAGCCCAAGGAACTCCATCAAAGGATACCCTTCTTCTGTGGCAGCCGCAATATGGTAGAAAAACTTCAGGAATTTTTACAGAAGTACCATTGATTGTTTTGGTATTACCCATATGTCAATGGACAATTCGTTGGACTATAAGACATAAGCTCCAAATTCTCGCGCTCAATCGGATTCGCAAAGCGCAAGAGCCTCCTACTTCTTTACAAAATACAGGTAATCCTCAAAATCAATCTTTCCGGTGAAAAGTGCAGTAGACTTGGTAATAATGTCATCCGCTTGGTCAGGGGTAAAGCCCAACCCTATGGCATATCTTCTCAAGAGGGTTTCCTGTTCCGTATCCAGAACCCTGTCGGCAAATACCATCTTAACCAAGTCAAAAAATCGTTCCAACCGTTTTTCAAAGCTCACTTGCGGTGTAATGGGATATTTGTTCTCTTTTTTCATTACTTCCTTAAACTGGGCATCCGTAATGTTCAACTTATGGGCAAAACGCTCAAGAAGCTTCATCTCCGCGTCGTCAATATAGCCATCAACGGCGGCAAGAGAGGCAATGCTTGCAAAATGTGCCAGGTTGTTATCGGGAGAATGGGTGCTGTACAGATCTTTAACGGACATTCGTGTTTTTTTAATGCGTGCAAATATAATTTTTTTAACCCTTATAATTTAGGTAATATGAAACTTTGTTTTCCTTGCAAATTCGTAACTTCCTATCGCTATGGACCACCCCCTTCTGGAATTTACGGAGAAAGGCATCCACTGTAGACTAGCAGATGTGTACATAGACCCTTGGCACCCTGTAAAGAACGCCATAATCTCCCATGGGCATGCCGATCACAGCAGGGCTGGGCACCAAAACTACCTTACCCACCATAAAAATATCCCCATTATCTCCCATAGGTTGGGCCGTATACATACCTCCGGAAAGGAATGGGGGGAGCCCTTTACCGTCAATGGGGTTACCTTTTCCCTGCATCCGGCAGGGCATATCTTGGGATCTTCCCAAATCCGGGTGGAATATAGGGGTGAAGTATGGGTGGCCAGCGGGGATTATAAAACAGAGGACGACGGGCTTTGCCAACCCTATGAACCTATCCGTTGCCACACCTTTATCACGGAATGCACTTTTGGACTACCCGCTTTTAGCTGGAGGCCACAGACCGAAGTTTTTCAGGATATCAATACCTGGTGGGCCCAAAACAAGGCAGAGGGCAAAACTTCCATATTATTTGGCTATACCTTGGGAAAGGCACAACGCCTCTTAAAACATTTGGACACTTCCCTTGGGAATATTTATACCCATGGCGCTGTTGAGAACATGACCCAAGTGCTTAGGCCCTTGGCCCAGCTTCCGGAAACCGTGCCCATTACCCGGGATACAAAAAAAGAGGAACTACAGGGCCAAATGGTCATTGCGCCCCTAAGTGCCCACGGTAGTCCTTGGATCCGCAAAATGGTCCCTTATGTAACTGCTTCTGCCAGTGGTTGGATGGCTTTTCGAGGGGCGCGAAGACGTAGGGCCATAGACAAAGGGTTTGTACTTAGCGACCATTGCGATTGGCAAGGGCTATTGCAGAGTATTAAGGCAACGGGTGCAGAAAAGGTGATCTGCACCCATGGCTATACGGAAATCTTTTCGCGCTACTTACGGGAGCAGGGTTATGATGCCAGAACGGAACTCACACAATATGAGGGAGAAACGGGGGAAGTGGAACCAAAAAAAGAAGAACCCTCGAAAACGGATTAACACAGATTGCTTTGCTGCGCTCGCAATAATGACCATGAAAAATTTTGCGCAACTTATAAAAACGCTGGATAGTACCAATAAGACCACCCTTAAGGTAAATGCGCTGGCCGAATATTTTAAACAGGCCAATGACGAAGACAGGGTCTGGACGATTGCCCTGCTTTCGCATCGTAGGCCGCCGCGTCCGGTGAATACCACTTTGCTTCGGGAATGGGCCGCAGAACTGGCGCATATTCCCTTATGGCTCTTTGAGGAAAGCTATCATATTGTAGGGGATCTGGCAGAGACCATAGCACTTATCATCCCCTCCGGCACCACGGGTTCCAAAAAGAGCCTTACACAGTTTTTGGAGGAAATGATAGCCCTCAAAAAAAAGGACGACACGTCTAAAAAAGCCTATCTTCAAGAGAACTGGAGTACCTTGGATTATTATGAGCGTTTTGTCTTTACCAAGCTGATTACCGGGGGATTTCGCATTGGCGTAAGCCAAAAACTCATGACAAGGGCCTTGGCGAAGGCCGTTCATCTAGATGAGGACATTTTGGCCTATAGGTTAATGGGCAATTGGGATCCCGGTGGCATAAGCTTTAGGGAATTGGTCTTGGAAGAAAACGAAAACGATTACCGCTCCAAACCCTATCCTTTTTATTTGGCCTATGCCCTGGAGGGCAAGGTGGAGGATTTAGGCGATATAGAGGATTGGTCCGTGGAACACAAATGGGACGGCATCCGTGCACAGCTCATCTTGCGAAACAACGAACTCTTTGTGTGGAGCCGTGGAGAGGAACTGGTCACAGATAAATACCCCGAATTCCAGACTTTTCTCAATAGAATCCCCAATGGCACCGTTCTAGATGGGGAAATCCTTCCCTTTCCCAATACACGGATCGGCAGTTTTAAAGATCTTCAGACCCGTATAGGTCGCAAAACGATTTCCAAAAACCTGTTACAAAAAGTTCCGGTAATCTTAAAAGCTTATGATATGTTGGAATGTGAGGGCAAGGATATTCGGGAACTACCCTATGACCAGAGGAGGACGAGGTTAGAACGCCTGTATGGATCGGTCGCTTCCACTTTATCCAACGACCTTGGTACTCCCGAAATTCCGTTACATCTTTCGGAACGATCAAACCTTGATTCCTGGCAGAAAGTGACCCAAGAACGTAACCGTGCCAGGGAAATGCGAAGTGAAGGACTGATGTTAAAACGAAAGGATTCCCCCTATCTTGTGGGCCGAAAAAAAGGCGATTGGTGGAAATGGAAGGTAGACCCATTGACCATTGATGCCGTACTTACCTATGCCATGAGGGGCCATGGCAGGCGTAGCAATCTTTTTACCGATTATACTTTTGCGCTTTGGAACGAAAACGAGGATGGGAAAAAGGAACTGGTCACCTTTGCCAAAGCCTATTCCGGTCTTACCGATACCGAATTTCGACAAGTGGACCAATGGATCAAAAAAAACACCTTGGAACGTTTTGGGCCCGTGCGTTCGGTAACACCCCATCACGTGTTCGAGATTGCCTTTGAGGGCATTGCCCTTTCCAAACGCCATAAAAGTGGTATCGCCACAAGATTCCCAAGAATCCTGCGTTGGCGCAAGGATAAAAAAATAGAAGAGGCAAATAGTATTGATGATCTTAAGGCACTGATTCCGAATTCCGCAAAAGCGGAATGAAAGAATCTCTCGGCAAATAAGAACATTACACAATAAAAGCCACGAATAAAACAGATCAGAACTTACATCAAAAAATTAACTTCGCTATGCTCGTTTCGAAAGGCTACTGCTATATTTTAACCAACAGGAACAAGACAGTCCTTTACGTGGGGGCCACAAATAATATAATCAGAAGAATGTATGAGCATAAGCATGGGGTGTACCGGAACTCCTTCACAAGAAGATACAATTGCGACATCTTGGTATATTTCGAAGAATACGACAAAGTGAGCGATGCTTTCAATAGGGAGAAACAATTGAAAGCAGGCAACCGTAAAAAGAAAGAGCAATTGATAAATAGCATGAATCCGGAATGGAACGACCTGGCCATAAGTATGTATGATGAGAATTTTCTTTTGAGACGGGACAAGAAAAAGAATATTTAGGAAACACTGAACAGATTCCTTCGTTGCGCTCGGAATTATGACCCAACAAGACTTGTATCACATAGCAGAATCCTGGTTCCGGCAACGGAACTGGAAGCCTTTTGCCTTCCAGAAAAAGACGTGGAGGGCATTTATACAAGGAAAGCACGGTTTGTTGAACGCACCAACAGGCAGTGGAAAGACCTATGCCCTTTGGTTTCCTATTGTCTTGAACTACTTAAAGCAGAATCCGGACTACGCCACAAAACATAAGAAGGGGTTAAAGGCTATTTGGATTACCCCTTTAAGGGCCCTCTCCCAAGAAATACGGCAATCAGCGGAACGGGTTACCAACGATTTAGGCACCCAAATGACCGTGGGCATCCGTACCGGCGATACCTCGACCAACGAACGTGCCCAACAAAAACGAAACATGCCGGACTTGCTCATCACTACCCCGGAAAGTCTGCAGCTTTTGTTGGCCACCAAAGGCTATACCCAGATTTTCAAGAGCTGTTCCGCCATCGTTGTGGATGAATGGCACGAACTCCTAGGAACCAAACGTGGGGTACAGATGGAGCTGGCCCTTTCCCGCCTCAAAACCATAGCAAAGGACCTACGGATATGGGGCATATCCGCTACCATAGGAAACTTGGATCAAGCTAGGCAAGTACTGCTTGGCCCCGATACCGCGGCCCTTCAAAATTCGGTTTTGATCAGGGCCGACCTCAAAAAGAAGATTGCCGTAAAAAGCATTATTCCTAAAGAAATGGAAACCTTTCCTTGGCGGGGACATCTAGGCATTCGACTTTTGGAAGATGTAGTACCCATAATCAATCAAAGCAAGACCACGCTGTTATTTACCAATACCCGAAGCCAATGCGAGATCTGGTACCAGAAAATTTTGGAGAAACACCCGGAATACGCGGGCATAATGGCCATGCACCATGGCAGTATCAATAAGGACACCCGCCTGTGGGTGGAACAGGCCATACGCAACGAGAGCCTTACGGCCGTGGTCTGTACTTCCAGTCTTGACCTTGGCGTTGATTTTGCCCCGGTAGAGACCGTAGTCCAAATCGGCGGACCCAAAGGGGTGGCCCGTTTTCTACAACGCGCGGGAAGGAGCGGACATCGGCCGGGAAAGGAAAGTGTCATCTATTTCCTGCCTACCCATGCCATAGAACTCATCGAGGCTTCGGCTCTGCAACAGGCCGTGAAACAAAATGTGGTAGAAGACCGCATTCCGTACCTCAATAGTTTTGATGTACTATTGCAATACTTGACCACCCTGGCCGTATCCGATGGATTTTATCCGGGAGACATTTTTCCGGAAATACAACAGACCTTTTGTTACCAGGCCATCTCCTTGGAACAATGGCAATGGCTGTTGAACTTTTTGACCATGGGAAGCCAAAGCCTTCAAACCTATGACGAATACAAGAAAGTGGAAGTGGAGTCCGATGGTAGGTTAAAAGTAAACCATAGAGGCATTGCTATGCGACATCGGTTTCAAATCGGCACCATTGTGGGCGATGCCAACCTAAGCGTGCGCTACCAAAAAGGAGGCTATATTGGTTCTATAGAGGAATATTTTGTCTCCAAGCTTAGCCCAGGCGACGTGTTTACCTTCGCCGGACGTAATTTAGAGTTCATCCGTATCAAGGAAATGCAGGTTCATGTACGCAATTCCAAAAAACGGACGAATAAAGTGCCCAGTTGGATGGGGGGAAGACTCACCCTCTCCGCTCAAATGTCTAAATTGCTAAGAGAGGAGTTGTATAAAGCCCCACCCCCCGGCCCCCTCCCCCAAGGGGAGGGGGAGTCCATAAGCGAAGAACTAAAGTCCTTAAAACCCATTTTTGATCGACAGCGTAGGGAAAGCATCGTTCCCGGGCCCAATCAGTTTTTAATAGAAACTTTTGAAACCCGGGAAGGACATCACCATATCTTTTATCCTTTTGAGGGGCGCTTTGTACACGAGGCTATGGGCAGCCTTTTGGGCTATCGCATAAGCCTACTTTCGCCCATTACCTTTTCCTTGGCCTTTAACGACTATGGGTTTGAGCTCCTTTCCGATAAGCAAATTGATATCCAAAATGTCCTGGACAATGATTTGTTTAGCACCACCTATCTGCTGGACGACCTTCAAAAAAGCCTCAACGCCACGGAAATGGCACGAAGGAAATTCCGGGATATCGCGGTGATTAGCGGTATGGTCTTTACGGGATATCCGTACAAGCAAATAAAAATGAAGCATTTGCAGAGCAGTTCGCAATTACTCTTTAATGTATTCCGCGACTATGAGCCGGAAAATCTCCTTTTCCAACAGGCCTTTCGGGAAACTTTTGAACATCAATTGGAAGAGGGACGCTTGCGGTTGGCCCTAGAGCGCATAGCGGAACAGGAAATCATTTGGAAAGCCTGCAAGGACCCTACCCCATTCTCCTTTCCCATAATTACCGATAGGCTAAGCCGGGAAAAACTCTCCAGCGAATCCTTGGCGGATCGCATCAGACGGATGACAGCAGAATTAATGAAAAAATGAATTTGACACCGATATCCATGCAAATAGACCAACAAGGCTTTGGAAACCTTACGGCCCTCTCTTTATCGGGAAGCAATAATCAACCCCAGACCCACCACATAAAGTAACAACATGGCATTTAACATGCCGGAGACGCCCTTCGGTGCGCCCTTGAACTCCTTCCAGACAAAAATGCCCCAAAGGGCGGCAACCACCGTGGCCCCTTGTCCCAGGCCATAGGATATGGCCGGGCCTGCTTTGTCCGAGGCCAATATGCTAAAGGACATCCCAATGCACCAGATTATCCCACCCAAAACGCCCATCAAATGGCTTTTCCCGCTTCCCTTGAAATAATCTTGGAAGCTCAGCGGAGTACCTTCAAAGGGTTTTCGCATCAATACCGTATTGAACACAAAATTGCTGGCCAGAATACCCAGTGAAAAAAGGAAAACCGCGGTATACGGGCTCAGTTTTCCATCAATCGGTACGGTAAAATCGGGGAACATGGAGTTGGCCACATACTTGTAAAAAAGTCCCATTAACAGGCCGGCTACCACGGCCAACAATAAACCTTTGGTAGGCACCTTCTGCTGTTGAGCGGATAATTTCCGATACGCATTGGCATTCAATAAAATAGCCAAAACGATAAGGGCCACCCCACCAAAAAGCATGGTGGAATTACCAATGGGTTGATCCAAATAATTTACAATGACCCCTATAACCAGGGCAAGCCCTATGCCTACGGGAAAGGCCACGGACATCCCCGCCAAGGAAATGGAGGCCACGAGCAGAATATTGGCCAGGTTGAACAGAATTCCGCCCAATACGGCGGACCATATATTACTGGAACTCCCTTGGGCGATATCCTCAAAAAAAGGTCGCCCAACCTCCCCGGAACTTCCGGCGGTCAATGCAAAAAGCAAGGAAAACAACACAATTCCGATTACATAATCCCAGTAATACAGCTCAAAACGCCAACTTTCCGGTGCCAACTTCTGGGTATTGGCCCATGAACCCCATGCAAACATGGTAATGATACAGAAAATAACGGCAAGGGTATAGGTCTCTATGATGAACATATCAATGGAATTGGTTGATTTCTTCTATTCTAGGGGCGGTGTCCTGGGCACCCATACGGGTTACGGAAATGGCCGCCGCCCTACTGGCATAGGCCATACTTTCCTTAAAATCCTTTCCCTCCGCTAGGCAAACCGTAAGCACCCCGTTGAACACATCCCCGGCCGCCGTGGTATCCTGGGCCTCCACTTTAGGAGAGGGGACTATAAAATTGTCGGTTTTATCCATGAAAAAGGAGCCCCGGCTGCCCAAGGTCATGATTACGTGCCGTACCCCCTTTTGAAGCAATACATCACCGGCCTTTTTCATGGAGGTTTCGTCCACCACTTCTACCCCGGTCAATATTTGGGTTTCCGTCTCATTAGGGGTAATCAGAAAAAGTCCGTCCAAAACGGCATCGTCCAGTTTTTGTGCCGGTGCGGGGTTAATAATTAATTTTTTGCCCTGCTGCCTGCACTTTTCGGCCAGGAAAGAAACGGTCTCCAGAGGGGTCTCCAATTGCGTTAAAAAGATATCACCGGCCAAGAAAATCGCTTCTTGGGTCTTTAAATACTCCGGGGATAAAAAGGCATTGGTCCCGGAGGCCACAACAATCTCGTTTTCGCCCTGGCCGTTTACTGTAATCAACGCCACCCCGGAAGGTTCGTTTTCCACTATTTTGGCACTGGACACGTCAATTCCTTCCTTTTGATAGCCCTTTAGGGCATTTTGACCAAAAAGATCATCTCCCACACAGCAAATAAAAGCAACCTCACCCCCGGCACGGGCAGCCGCAACGGCCTGATTAGCACCTTTACCTCCAGGGAACATAAAAAACTCCCCCCCTAGGATGGTTTCCCCAGGCTTTGGAAATCTTTCGGTCTTCACGACCATATCCGTATTGGAACTTCCTACAACTACTATTTTTGGCATATACTAATTTTTACGTTGGAGCTGACGAACAAAGTAGAGATAATAGGCCATAAAAGCAAAATGTAATAGACTACTTTAAAGTGTTGATTACTTCTTCGTTTATCTTCCTAACTTCCTTTACATTCATTTTATCTACCTTTCTATCATAAGTCATGAAACCGTTCACCTCTCCTTCCACATCGGTCGTTTGGGTGTATACTGCGCCGGAAAACCCCGCTTTGACCAAGGTCTTAAGTTCCTTGGCGTATTTTATATATTCCGTAGTGGTCTCTTTGGAATCTTTAAACTTTATATATCCCCAATTATCATCGGTCTTCCATAAATGCCCCTTTATAGGCAGTCCAATACCTCCATATTCTCCCAGTACATTTACCCTTTGGGCATCATAGAGATACATGGCGGGCCTGGGATAATTGTGCAAATCCACTATATCTCCCGTGCGATAAAAATTTCCGCCACTAGCCGAATTCACTAAACGGCTGGAATCATAGGTTTTGGTCCACTCGGAGATCTCCACTGTTTTAAATTGCCCCCAAGCTTCATTAAACGGTACCCAGGAAACAATACTGGGGTATGAATATAGGTAATCCATAATGTCTTTCCATTCTGTTCTGAAAATCCTTTCGGATTCCGGAGTTCTTTTGAACTCTGTTCCCGAAAAATAACTTTGGTTTTGCCATTTAGGGCCATTATCCCCGTTGGGCATATCTTGCCAAACCAAAATGCCCAATCTGTCACAATGCGTATACCACCTGGCCGGTTCTACTTTCACATGTTTACGGATCAAGTTAAAGCCAAGCTCTTTGGTCTTTACAATATCGTACTTTAAGGCCTCATCCGTTGGGGCGGTATACAAGCCGCCTGGCCACCAACCCTGATCCAAGGGGCCAAATTGAAAATAATCCTTGTTGTTCAATTGCATACGCACAATACCAAACCCATCTTTCTTCATTGATATCTTACGCATACCAAAATAGCTCCTTACCTCATCCACCACTTCACCGTTACTATGCAGTTTTATCTGAAGATTATAAAGAAACGGGGATTCCGGGGACCACAATTTGGCATTCCCAAGGCTAAGCGTATTGTCTTCGCCCACATTTGATTTAGCCGTTGCCACTACCGTATTTCCTTCTAGGGCCACCACTTCAACAATATCCCCATAGGACACGCCCGCAGCGGCTACACTTACATTTAAGATTCCGTTATCTATATTGGGCACCGTTTTTACTTCTGTAATGTTCCTTGGGCCAACGGGCTCTAACCAAACGGTCTGCCAAATTCCCGTTACCGGCGTATACCATATCCCTTTTGGACTACTTACTTGTTTTCCCCTTGGCTGGGGCCCTTGGTCCGTGGGATCCCAAACCTTGACCGTTAAGGTTTGGCTTTCACCTTCCAAAAATGGCGTTATATTAAATGAAAATGGGGTATACCCTCCCGTATGGGTGCCTATCTTTACATTATTGATCCAGATTTCGGTTTTCCAATCAACAGCACCGAAGTGTAACAATACGTTTTGTCCTTTCCAGGCATCGGGCACCTCAAATTGCGTGCGATACCAAAGCTCATTGTCTGCGCCTATTGGTTTCATTAACCCGGATAAACTTGATTCTGGAGCAAAGGGCACCAGTATTTTTCCTTGAAACTTCGCCGGCATTTGAGTCCCTTTTTTTAGAATACTATAATCCCAAAGACCATTGAGGTTCTTCCATTGGGCACGCTCCATGATAGGTCTCGGATATTCCGGCAGCACATTCCCTACATCAATACTACTAGCCCATTTTGTCTTGATTTTGTTACCTGCGGGTTTCCATTGGGCCTGCATGATTGTCCCCATAATGAACAACAGAAGTGCACACAAAGAATTTAAATGGACTAAAGAAAGGGTTTGTTTTTTCATAGAATC
>JBCBSN010000145.1:0-11139 GCA_039819225.1 Bacteroidota bacterium
CTAATACCTTTTTTATCATCCTTCAGCCTATCGGGATATACAAAAGGTATTAGGTCTGCCGTTTGAACCTTTTCTAATTTTAGTCAAATTATAAGTATGAAATTTTGATGTCTTCAGTTTTCTTATCCTTGATCGGATAACTGTTTTGGGCTTAAACCCGCAATCTGTAACCTAAATCACATTGCCCAAAAAATAAGCACGTATTTTTGCTTAAAATATACTATGGAAATTGTATTAAAGCCCTGGTCCTGGTACGTCTCCGGACCCCTGATCGCCATTGTGATGCTTTTTTTGATTTATTTTGGAAAGACCTTTGGCATGTCTTCCAACTTAAGGACACTGTGCAGTATAGGAGGCGCAGGAAAGTATGCCGATTTTTTTAGGTTCGATTGGAAAGCCCAACGATGGAACCTTGTCGTGGTCCTGGGTGCCATTATCGGAGGATTTTTGGCGGTTACCTTTCTATCGGACGGAAGTACCATAGCGCTTGACCCGCGTACGGTTATGGACTTGAAAGAGCTGGGATTTCTGAAGGCTGGGGCTAAGCTTTTGCCCCCGGAAATCTACGATTGGGACAATGTACTGACCCTTAAAGGCCTTGCCATATTGATTATTGCCGGTTTTCTCGTAGGCTTTGGCACACGTTATGCCGGAGGATGTACTTCTGGCCATGCCATTACCGGATTAAGCAATCTGCAATGGCCTTCCTTGATTGCTGTAATCGGATTTTTCATCGGTGGTTTGGTAATGACCCACTTTTTGTTACCCTTAATTTTTGGAGCATGAAATTTCTAAAATTTTTGTTTGTCGGCATCTTCTTTGGGATTGTCCTGGTAAAGTCCGAGGCTGTTTCCTGGTACCGAATCTTTGAAATGTTCAAATTTCAGTCCTTTCATATGTACGGCATCATAGGTTCTGCGGTATTTCTCGGAATCCTATTTATAGGAGCCATCAAAAAATGGAAAGTAAAAAGCCTTACCGGAGAGGAAATCCATCTACCCCCAAAAAACAAAAGCGTTGCGCGTTATCTTTTAGGAGGTACTATTTTTGGGTTGGGCTGGGCACTCGCCGGAGCCTGCCCAGGACCCATGTACATTCTTTTGGGCACGGGAATTTTTAGTATGCTCATCGTAATAGCGGCAGCCGTTTTGGGAACCTTTGTTTACGGGCTGCTAAAGGAAAGACTGCCTCATTAAAGGACTAGACTATTTCTGCACTCAACCCGGCCTGAAGTAATCGACTGCACCGAGGTTCCAAATCATTGTACTCCCCTGTTTTTACCGTACATTTTCCATTATAGTGTACGATTAGAGAGCACTGCTCTGCCTGTTCCGGGGTATGCTCGCAAACATCGATCAAGGTTTCAATGACATATTCAAAGGTGTTCACATCATCATTAAAGAGTACTATTTCATTCAGCTTTATAGTCTCCTCTTCCAAAAGAAGCTCTTCCGATATTTTTTCCCGTGTGCTCATAACAAGGTAGTTAGCTATTGTAACGATACCTAAAATACATATTTTACGGAAACCCAACCGTTATTTTCCTTCTTTTTTTCATATTTGAGATTTACCTCGGTACATTTTGAGGATATGATAGGGATATCCTCCAAAAAGAACCCACTTAAAAAAAGAGCCCCCTTCTGCTGTAGACTTTTTGCATAGATAGGGATATCCTTTATTAGGATATTCCGATTAATATTCGCCAGGATAGTATCGTATTTCCGCCCCAAAAGCAATGTGGCATCCCCTTTATGCACTTTAATTTTTTTACATTGGTTCAGCTCCACGTTTTCCAAGGCATTTACATAGCACCAATGATCAATATCGATGGCATCTATCCGGGCGGCCCCCATTTTTTCAGCCAAAATGGACAACACGCCGGTGCCCGATCCCATATCCAGAACGGATTTCCCCTTAAAATCCTGCTCCAAAATATGTTGCAACATCATGAAGGTGGTTTCATGGTGGCCCGTACCAAAGCTCATTTTGGGGGCGATAACAATATCATATACTACCTTGGACCTTGGGTGAAATGGCGCACGGACCACACACTGATCGCCCACAAGAATGGGTTCAAAACTGCTTTCCCAAACAGCGTTCCAATTTTGTTGGGCTATCTCTCTTTTCTGATAACTACATTGAAATTCAGGATTTTTGAGTATGATCAATGAGTCCAACAAGTGCTCTTCCCAATCTTCTTTATTGATGTAGGCGAGAATACCTTCCCCAGTTTCCACAAAACTCTCGAAGCCCAGTGCTCCCAATTCTGCGATAAGAATATCCGATCCCGGTTGTATGGGCTTTACGGTAAAGGCGTATTCCCAGTAGGTGATATCAGCCATTTTAGGGTCTAGGCACCTTTGATGATTTCCACAAAATCATCCGCGACCAGGGAAGCCCCGCCAATAAGACCCCCGTCTACATCGGGTTTGGAAAAAATCTCTTTGGCATTGCCCGGTTTTACACTGCCCCCGTACAATATGGATACCCCTTCCGCTGTTTCGGCATCGTAGGCCCCGGCAATCGTTTTTCGGATAAATGCATGCATTTCCTGTGCTTGTTCCGGGGTGGCCGTCTCTCCGGTCCCAATGGCCCAAACCGGTTCATAGGCAAGTATAAGACTGTTCCAGGAAGATCTTTCCAAGGAAAAAAGGGCTTTTCGCAGCTGGAGCTCCACTACCTCAAAATGGTTGCCCGTTTTACGCTCTTCCAATAATTCACCAAAACAGAACACAATACGCATTTGTTTTTCTAATGCCTTGGCCACTTTTTTTGCCAGGATTTCATCGGTTTCCCCAAAATAGGCCCTCCGCTCGGAATGGCCCAAAATCACGGTTTCTATTCCAATGCTCAAAAGCATGTCTGCCGAAATTTCGCCGGTATAGGCACCGCTTTCCTCAAAATGCATGTTCTGCGCCAAAACCTGGATCCTAGAGGATTCCAACATCCGCGACGCCCTGAACAGGTTTACAAAGGTAGGGGCCACCATAACCTCTGCATCGGTATCTGGCAGTTTGGCAGACAGCTCGGCCAGTAGGGCTTCAGTGTCCTGCAAATTCTTGTTCATTTTCCAATTTCCCGCAACTATTTTGTTTCTCATTTGTTGTTTTTTAATGGTTCATGGCTTGGAGTCTCTAGTCTCTAGTCTCTAGTCTCTAGTCTCTAGTCTCTAGTCTCTAGTTCAAAACTACTCAAACTCCAGTTCCCCCAAATCGTGGTAGTGTACTTTTTGCTTAATAGTTCCCTTTTCAAGTACCAAAACGCCCGGATTGGAACGTACTATGGTCTTTAAGGTGGTTTCATCCGTAAAATAAAACTCGAAATCTAAGCTATGGTCTTTTATCAATTCTTCTGTTTGTTCCTGGTTGGAGGCGGACATTCCTATCACCTTATAGCCTTTGCCCAAAGCCCTATCCGTTACTTCCTTCATTTCGTGGAAGATATCCCTATTGGCCTTCATAAGATCATATGCCACCACCATGACCAGTTTGGGCTTCATAAGCAAGGTATCCGCAAAGTCTTCCCCCTCTTGCTCAATGGTGAAGTCGTGGATGGGTGGTTCGTACCCTTTCTGTATTTCGGTGGTCTCCACATCAATGAACTCCCCTTCCACAGTGGGGTATTCCCCATGGGTCACAATTACCTTTTCGGTTCCGTTTACCCTAAACCTCCAAGCATATTCAAAAATGGCCTTGGGAGCATCTTCCGGCACCTCCATTCCGTCTTTAATGTTGGCCCCAATTTTATAGGGCCTAAAATCCATTGCCGGTAAATGGTTCAGCACATAGTAGGCATATATTGCACAAAGGACCAAGGCCAACAAGGTTAGTATGCGTATAAGGTTCGATCCCAGTATAGGTTTAATAAAGCGCCTTCCCTTAAAAAGGATCAAAATAAAGACCAAAAGAACAATATCCTTGGCAAAAGACTGCCATGGGGTAAGCTTCACGGCATCCCCAAAACAGCCACAGTCCGTAACCTTATTATAATATGCGGAATAAAAGGTGAGAAATGTAAAGAAAACAATCATTAAAAGAAGGCTCCAAAGGGTAAACCTAATACGAAATCCCAATAAGAGCATAACCCCGAGCAAAACCTCAAAAACGACCACAAATATGGATAGTGTCAAGGCGTGGGGTTCCAAAAAAGGAAGATCCAAAACCGCCGGACTAAAGTATTCCTCCAACTTAAAGGAGAAACCAACAGGGTCGTTCAGCTTAATAAATCCGCTAACAATGAATAAGATCCCAACAAAAACCCGACTAAAGCCTACTAAATATTTCACACGTCTAAATCTTTATAATTAGTAGATTCAATGTTCAACCTCTCGATATAAAAACGGAAATAAGGTATGGTAAATTGCATCATTGCGTTTGTATCGAAAATGCCATCATTCAGGGTTTGGAATGTTGTATTTGGCACTTGTGTTTAAGTGAATAAGCGCAAACACCGCATAATTTACCATATCCGCGTAATTGGCCCCCAACCCCTCGCTTACCAAAGTCTTTCCCTTATGATCTTCAATTTCCTTGACCCGTAACAGCTTCTGTAGAATTAGATCCGTAAGGGAACTAACGCGCATATCCCTCCAAGCCTCGCCGTAATCATGATTTTTATCCTCCATTAGGCTTTTGGTGGCCGCGCTATGCCCATTGTATAATTGCAGTGCCTGTGCTTCATCAAGATCGGGTTCCTTGGCCACACCCTTTTCCAATTGAATCAAAGCCATAATCCCATAATTGATGATGCCGATAAACTCGATCCGTTCACCTTCTGCCACCTTTTGGATCTCAGTTTCCTGAAGGTTCCGAATGCGTTTTGCCTTTATGAAGATTTGATCGGTGAGGGAAGGCAGCCTCAGTATGCGCCAAGCACTGCCATAGTCTTTCATTTTTTTTTGAAAAAGATCCCTACAAATCGCAATGACCGCATCATACTGTTTTGAAGTGTGCTGCATTCTGTTCGCTGTAATTTGCGTAAATTTCGCTTAAAAATTTGGAACCGTCAAGGTCGGCAACCAAACTTGACCAACAATAAAACCGCAGCTAAACGTGAGTGAATTCCTATGACCCTAAACTGCAAAGGTACCCTTATTGACCTACGTGTCCCAAAGGTAATGGGGATTTTGAACCTTACCCCGGACTCGTTTTATGATGGCGGACGTTACCAAAACGAAAAAAATATACTTGCCCAGGTGGCCAGAATGCTGGAAGAAGGGGCCACTTTTATTGATTTGGGCGCCCAAAGTTCAAGACCAGGGGCACAATTGATATCGGAAAAGGAAGAGTTGAACCGCATTTTGCCAGTGGTACACCTACTGCTACAAAAATTTCCGGAAATCCTCTTGTCCATTGATACCTTTAGAAGCGAAGTAGCGGCACGATGCCTGGAAGGAGGTGCGGCAATGATTAACGATATTTCCTCAGGAAAGATGGATGAGCACATGTTGCCAACAATTTCAAACTACCGGGCCCCCTACATTATGATGCATATGCGAGGCATTCCAAAGGACATGCAACAACGTACCCATTATGCGGATTTAATACCGGATATCCTTATGTATTTTTCCCAAAGAATCGCGGAGGCAAGGTCTCTGGGCATACATGACATCATAGTGGATCCTGGATTTGGGTTTTCCAAAACCTTGGAACAAAACTATACTCTTTTGCGGGAGTTAAGCCTGTTTCAAAATCTTGGAACCCCTATTTTGGTAGGACTAAGCAGAAAATCCATGATCCATAAACTATTGGGCGTTACCGCGGAACAGGCCCTAAACGGCTCCACGGCACTGCATATGATGGCCTTGCAAAAAGGAGCTTCCTTTTTAAGGGTCCATGATGTAAAGGAAGCCATGGAATGTGTACAACTCTATAACCAGTTGGCCAAGTGTCCCTAAAAAGGGTAGGATATCTTGTTCGTAAAATTGAAGGAAGCCCCACCAATTGAATAAAATGAGGTCCAGGCACTTCAATCTATTTTTCCTAATTTTACAAAAACCGGTTGCTATTGGATTCCCTTAAATTCATCGACTTTAAGATTACCGATGTCCTGGACATTATCTTGGTCGCCATCCTTCTCTACTACATCTATAAATTGGTCCGGGGCTCTGTAGCTATAAACATCTTCATCGGAATAGTTATCGTCTGGGCTTTTTGGAAGCTTACGGAACTTTTGGGGATGGAAATGATAAGCAGTATGGTGGGTGCCTTTATGCAGGTGGGCCTTATTGCCCTGATTATCGTCTTTCAACAAGAGATACGTAAATTTCTTTTGATGATTGGATCCACCAACTTTGCCAACAAGCGGAACTTTGTAAAGCACTTTAAGTTTTTGCGACGAGACGGACTTACCACAAATATGGATGTGGATGCCATATTAGGTGCCTGTGAGAAAATGTCCGAGACCAAAACAGGTGCTATTATCGTTATCGGTCGCAACAACTCCCTGGATTTTGTGAAATCTACCGGGGATGTAATGTATATTGAGGTGAACCAGCCTATTCTGGAAAGTATCTTTTATAAGAACAGTCCACTGCACGATGGCGCTACGGTCATTGAAAACAACCATATTGTGGCTACCCGGGTAATTTTGCCCGTTTCCAATGAACGCAACATTCCGTTGCGCTTTGGCCTTAGGCACAGGGCCGCCGTAGGTATTTCGGAAAAAACGGATGCCCTGGCCTTGGTGGTAAGCGAGGAGACCGGAACTATCTCTTACCTAAAAAATGGGGAATTTGTACGTTTTAAAGATTTAGTCCAGCTTGCCGGTCTTTTAAGGGACGATCTTATCTAGGAGACCACTTCTGCTTCCAGAAATTGTGCCTCGTATAATTTGCCGTAATAGCCGCCTTTTTTAAGGAGTTCCTTATGGGTGCCGGTTTCCACTATGGCACCCCTATCCATGACCAAGATCTTGTCCGCCTTTTTTACGGTGGCCAATCGATGTGCAATAATGATGGAGGTTCGGCCTTGGGTAATCTTTTCGGTAGCCTGTTGTATCAACTGTTCGGAATAGCTATCTATGGAGGAGGTGGCCTCATCCAAGATCAATATGCCCGGGTCGCTTACATAAGCCCTTAAAAAGGCTATAAGTTGCCGCTGTCCGCTGGAAAGCATGGTGCCTCTTTCCTTTACATTGTAAGTATAGCCCCCAGGCAGACTGCTGATAAATTCGTGTACCCCGATTTCCCGCGCGGCATGCTCAATGGTTTCCAAGGTTATGGAAGGATCCTTTAAGGAAATATTATTGGCGATGGTATCCGCAAAAAGAAAAACATCCTGGAGCACCACCGCAATATGGGAACGCAAAGAAGCCAATTGAAAATCTTTAATATTGGTACCATCAACCAAAATGGCACCGGAATTGATTTCATAGAAACGATTCAACAAATTGATGATCGTGGATTTCCCCGCTCCGGTTGCCCCAACAATGGCCACGGTTTCCCCCGCAGCTACATCAAAAGAAATTCCGTGCAAGACCTCCTCGTCCTCCAAATATCCAAAACGAACATTGGAGAAGGTAATGGCACCCCGTACTTCCTGCTTACGCTCCGTCCCCAAATCCTCTATATGACTGTCCGTATCCAATATCTTAAAAACCCTATTGGCCGCGACCATTCCCATTTGCAATGTGTTGAACTTGTCCGCAATCTGGCGTAGCGGTCTAAAAAGAATCTCAATATATAGGATAAAGGCAAATATGGTACCTGCCATATCCACAGTGATGTTGGCTACGTTTTGCAGTCCACCATACCATACCACCAACCCTATGGCCACAGAGGTCACGATTTCCGCTATTGGGAAGAATATGGAATTGTACCACACCGTTTTAAGCCAAGCGTTCTGATGTTTTTCATTGATATCCCTGAACTTTTCACTTTCAATTGTTTCCCTGGTAAACAATTGTACTACCTTCATCCCGGTTATCCTTTCTTGGACAAAGGAGTTTAGGTTGGAAACCTGTGCCCTTACCTCTATAAAAGCAACTTTCATGGCCCTTTGGAACAGTCTTGTGGCATATAAGATTATGGGAAGCAGCACAAAAACCATTAAGGAGAGTTTCCAATTGAGATACAGCATCATACCTGCGGCGGCCACCATTTTCAATAAATCGGCTACGATCATAAAAAAACCCTGACTAAAGATTTCGCCGATACGCTGCATGTCGGATACTGCCCGCGTAACCAAAACCCCCAAGGAAGAGTTGTCAAAATATTTCATGCGAAAGCCCAGCATATGTCTAAAGAGGTTCACACGTACGTCCCTAATGACAGATTCGCCCAACCAGTTGGCATAATACGTAAACAAAAGCTGGCTCACCACCTGTGCCAACAACGCGGCGAACATCAACGAACAAAGAAACAATAGCTTTTCCGCATCGGGCACTACAATGGCCCGATCTATGATCATCCGCAGGATATAGGGCCCTATTACAGCGAAAATGGACAGAAGTATGGCGGCCAGCGCCACACCATAAAAAGTAAGTCGGTAAGGCTTGGTATGCGCCATTAAACGCTTAAAAAGACGAACGTCAAACGCTTTTCCGGAGTCTTTATCCATGTGTTTTTATAATGGTTTCGGGATAGCCGATTGTGGTCAAATATAACCCTTTTGCAGGTACGGAAGGCCCGGCCATACTTCTGTCCCTGCTTTTTAGGATAGTATTAACATGGCCTACATTCCAGTGCCCAATTCCCACGTGCAACAAGGTTCCCACAATGGCCCGTACCATATTCCGCAAGAAGCGATCCGCTCTTATGGTAAAGATGAGCCTTTCCCCTTTTTGCTCCCATTTTGCTTTGGTAACCTGGCACAAATAGGTTTTTACATCGGTATGGGATTTGGAAAAGCACTCAAAATCCGAGTGTGCCAAAAGGATTTGGGCAGCTCGGTTCATTTGTCCCATATCCAAAGGGTGTCTTACATAATGTGCGGTGTCCCGATAAAAGGGATTTTTTCGCTGTACCACCCAATACGAATAGGTACGGGAAATAGCATCAAAACGCGCATGGGCCCCTGATGGTACCTGAAAAATCTGTTGTACGGCGATATCCTGGGGTAAATACGCGTTGAGCCTACGGACCACTTCCGGACAATCGGTAAGTGGCTCCACGTCAAAATGGGCGAACATTTGCCTAGCGTGTACCCCGGCATCCGTTCTGCCGGCCCCTACAAGAGTTATGGGCCGACGCAATAAAGTACCAAAGGCCTCTTCCAAAACCTGCTGGACACTTATGGCATTGGGTTGGCTTTGCCATCCGTGATAGGCTTGGCCGAAATAGGAAAATTGAACAAAATAACGCAAAGGCTTCCAAATTTTAGGGCACTAAGATAAAACTTATGAAGCCACGTGATTCCCAGGAAAGCAAAACCTGCTAACTTTAAACGCCAAAACGGCAATTCTGAATTCGGAATTAGAAAAACATGACCAAAATTCTCCTGCTTTCCGATACACATGGCCACTTGGACAGTGCCATATTAAAATATGTGGCCCAGGCAGACGAAGTCTGGCATGCCGGCGATATCGGAAGTTTAAAAGTTGCGGATACGCTGTCCAAACTAAAACCCTTAAGGGCAGTATACGGCAATATTGACGATAACCGTATTCAAAAAGAATTCCCCTTGAATCATAGATTCCTCTGTGAGGAGGTAAAGGTCTATATGACCCATATTGGCGGTTACCCCCCCAAATACAATCCCAGGACGAGAAAGGAAATCCAGGAAAACCCACCAAAGCTTTTTATCTGCGGCCATTCACATATCCTTAAGGTCATGATGGATAAGGAAAGGAAAATACTCCATATGAACCCGGGAGCCTGTGGAAGACATGGTTTCCACCAAGTGAGGACCATGCTCCGCTTTGCTATTGACGGATCGGATATAAAGAACCTTGAAGTAGTGGAGCTCGGTAAACGGCATAGCTGACCTAAACCTGAACCTTTTGTCATAAACGGAGGAAAGCCTCAATAGGGAATTCCATTTTTTCGGACTTTCATCGGGATTACCAAAAAACTAGGAGAAGCCCGGTTGCAAATATTGAGGAATTATTTTAACCATTAATTTGCGTAACCAAATGGTTTCCTATATATTTGTAACCAATTAGTTACTCAATTGACTAGAAGAGATGTTTTCCAGGCCATTGCGGATCCTGTTAGAAGGGATATCATTACCCTATTGGCAAAAGAGACGTTAACCGTAAATTCAGTAGCCGATAAGTTCGACGTTAGTCGTCCTGCCATTTCCAAACACTTAAAAATATTGGAAGAATGCGGCCTAATCAAAATACAGAAAAAGGGCAGGGAACGGTATTGTCGGATTGAACCAAAGAGCCTTATACCCGCTTTTTTATGGGTGGACCAATATCGCTCCCTCTGGGAACAAAAACTGGATTCCTTTGAAGATTACCTAAATGAAATACAAACCCGCCGTTCCTCAGGGAAGGCTAAACCACAAAAGCCATGAGTACGTTAGAAGAAGCAGCCAACAGAACACTAACCATAGAAAGAACCTTTAATGCCCCCATTGCCTTGGTCTGGGAAGTTTGGACCCAGGGGACACACATAGCCCAATGGTGGGCGCCCAAAGGGATGAAAGTGGATATATTGGAACAAGACTTTACCGTGGGCGGAAAATGGAAGTACAGTATGCGCATGCCCGATGGGAGCCCTTTTATCTCCGAAGGGACGTACCTGGAAATCGTTGAACAGGAAAAAATAGTGACCACAGCGGATTTTAAGCCCATGACCCAGGGCGTGGAACTGCATATATTGTTCAACGAAGATGGCAACAAGACCGGATTTACCTTCCACTGTATCCACGCCTCCGAGGAGTATTGCAGGCAGCAGGAAAAAATGGGGTTCTATAACGGATGGGGTTCCGCCTTTGACAGATTGGCAAATCTATTGGATTCCCAAAAGTAATAAGGAAATGCAGTCTCCATAACAAAAGGCCCCGGAGTATTCCGGGGCCTTTTCACACTAATACAACTAAGATTCCGGGCTTAACGTAAACGATCCACAGATTTTACAAGATCTTCATCCTTTTTGATGGCCCTGTTGGCCAGGACCAAAAAAACGATAGAAAATACAGGAATCAACATCCCAATACCCTTCTCCGAAACCAGGGTCTCTCCGGATAAATT
>JBCBSN010000146.1:0-11130 GCA_039819225.1 Bacteroidota bacterium
GAATTTTCAATTTGAAAATTCCGCTTTACCTGTCTTATAAAGCATGGTGAGAAAAAGTTCTATATATCATTTGAGATTCACTTCGTCCCAAATCAATACCAAAAAGTGCCTTAATCCAGTTGGGGACCAAGAATACAGTATTCCAATAAAAAAGGTATAATCAACCATATTATTCATAATTAATGTTATCTTTGCAGCCGCTTTTAGAACTCTTATGCCAGAGTTGGTGACGTAGAAAAGACTCCCGCATTCGCGGGAGTGAATTAATAACCAGGGTCGGGCACCCTACAAATTAATGTGATATGCCAGTAAAGATCAGATTGCAGCGCCATGGAAAAAAGGGAAAACCTTTTTATTGGGTCGTCGCTGCCGACAGCCGCGCCAAAAGGGACGGTAAGTTCCTGGAAAAATTAGGCACCTACAACCCCAACACCAATCCCGCTACCATTACCCTTAATGTGGACAATTCCGTAAAATGGCTCCAAAACGGGGCGCAACCTACGGATACGGCAAAGGCCATTTTATCCTATAAGGGCGTGCTTATGAAAAAGCATTTGCTAGGCGGGGTCAAAAAGGGCGCCTTTACCGAGGACCAGGCCGAGGAAAAGTTCAACGCTTGGCTGGAAGAAAAGGAAAAGGCCATCGCCAAGAAGACAGAAGGACTTACCAAGGCCAAAGATGCGGCCAAGGCGGAAGCCTTGAAGGCCGAGAAAGAAGTGAACGAAAAACGTGCCCTGGCACAGGCCGAGGCAGAACTACCCGAAACTTCGGAAGAGGAAGTTGCCGAAGGACCTATAGAAGTGATTGAAAATGCGGAGGCCGCTCCGGAAGAGGCTGCTGCTGCAACCGAAGCCGTGGAAGAGGCAAAAGAAGCCGTTGAGGAGACGGTAGCAGCCGCTGAAGACACTGTAGCGGAAAATGCAGAGGCCACGGAGGAAGTAGCCGAAGCCGTAAAGGAAAAGGTGGAAGAAGCTCCTGAAGCCCAGACCGAGGATTCCGATCCGGAGAAAAAATAAGGAAGCTTTTGGGCCTATGCGCAAGGAAGAGTGCTTCTATCTGGGCAAGGTAGTCTCAAAATATAGCTATAAGGGCGAGGTTCTGGTGAAGCTGGATACGGACGAGCCCGAAATTTACGAAAATATGGAATCGGTATTTGTCCTTCTAAAGGGCAATGCACTGGTTCCATTTTTTATTAACCGTTGCCGACTGCACAAATCCGCCTTATTACGCATCGATTTTGAAGAGGTTAAGGACGAGGATGCCGCCGACCGCCTTATGGGAGCCGAGCTCTACCTGCCCCTTTCCCTACTCCCCAAACTGGAGGGCGATAAATTCTACTATCATGAAATCATAGGGTTTTTGGTGCAGGACAGTAGCTATGGCCCTATCGGTAGCGTTACCGGGGTAAACGATACTACCTCGCAGGCATTGTTGGAAGTGGAAAAAGACGGGAAACAGCTCCTGATTCCCATGACCGAGGAAATCCTTACCAAAGTAGACCGCAAAAACAAAACGCTTTTTGTCACCACCCCGGATGGCCTGGTAGATTTATATCTGGGATAAAATTAAATTACAAGCACCAAATCCCAAATTCAATCCTGGATAGTTCTCAATCGGATATGGAAAGGAATTAAAACTGAAATCCCAAAAGGGCACAACAAATTTCCTTACAACCTCCCTTTAATCCCCCGATAATGTAGGACACGCTCCCCAAAGGAGGGAAAGCCTTCCACTTTGGGAAGGCCAGGCAGGGTCTTCTCATGGAACCAGAAAGTTTAAAGGCCTTTAAGTTCCAAAAATAAATTTGTTGTACACCCATTCCAGAACTTCAAGCTCTGTAAATGTTTTCTTAGCTTTGGATTTCTATGCAAAAGAAGTCCATTTAGGGTATGCCAGATATGTATCCGTTAGATTTGCCAATAAACAAGGTTTAAATTTAAGAGCCTGTTTTGGGATTTGTTATTTGAAATTTGTGATTTAAAAACTATGTATCGTATCCTGATTCCATTGCTGTCCGTATGTCTGTTTTCCTGTCAAGAAGCTAAAAAAACAACCGAAAAAGAGGAAAAAACTACACCACCCAATATCGTACTAGTGCTCACCGATGATTTGGGTTATCATGATATCGGGGCATTTGGGGCTAAAGACATTGCCACGCCCCATCTGGATAAAATGGCGGCCGAAGGTCTTCAACTTACCAACTATTACGCGGCCCAGGCGGTATGTTCCGCTTCGCGGGCAGGTATCCTCACGGGCTGCTATCCCAACAGGATCGGTATACACGGTGCGCTGGGCCCGGACAATGACCATGGCATACACGACGCGGAGACCACCTTGGCCGAAATGCTGAAAAGAGTTGGATACAACACGGCAATCTATGGGAAATGGCATTTGGGCCACCATCCACAATTCCTGCCCACACGGCACGGTTTTGATGAATGGTTCGGTATCCCCTACTCCAACGATATGTGGCCTATGCACCCTTGGCAGGGTACGGTCTTTAACTTTCCGCCCTTGCCCCTTTTTAAAAACGAAACCGTTATCGATACCCTGATCGACCAGTCCCAACTCACCACACAAATTACGGAACACAGCGTTGATTTCATCAATAGGAACGCCCAAAATCCTTTTTTCCTTTATGTGGCCCACCCACAACCCCATGTGCCCCTATATGTATCGGACAAATTCAAAGGAAAATCGGACCGGGGGTTGTACGGGGATGTAATTATGGAAATCGATTGGTCTATAGGCCAAATTATGGCTGCCTTAAGGAAAAACGGACTGGAGGAAAACACAATGGTCATCTTCACTTCGGACAACGGCCCTTGGCTTTCTTATGGCAACCACGCCGGCAATGCCTATCCGTTACGGGAAGGAAAGGGCACCGCTTGGGAAGGGGGTCAACGAGAGCCTTTCCTCATCAAATATCCCAAGGAGCTTGATGCCGGCCAAAAACTGGACACCCCATTAATGGCCATAGACATTTTGCCCACGATAGCCGAGGTCACCGATGGCCAATTGCCGGAAAGAACAATTGACGGTAAAAGTGCATGGAGCCTTCTGAATGGGAAGGCCAAGGAATCTCCACAGGAAGCTTATTTCTTCTATTATCGAGTAAACGAACTTTTTGGGGTGCGTTATGGTAAATGGAAGCTATATTTTCCGCACCGCTACCGCAGCATGGACGGACAGAAACCCGGAAAGGACGGGCTGCCCGGAGATTACCGAATGGTAGACCTAGAGGAAATTGAGTTGTACGACCTGGAAAATGATGTGGAAGAAAACGCCAATGTAGCCGATCAATACCCGGAAGTAGTGAAGAAAATCAAAGAATTGGCCAATACCATGCGCACCAGGCTAGGCGATTCCCTTTTGGAACTGGAAGGTTCCGAGACAAGGGAACATGGAAAGGTGAATTCCAAATAGCGAATCTTAAAATGTAGCCCTGTACCCCAAGCTTCCATAGCTTGGCAAAAGCCTCCGGAACCTCAGGGCAATAGAGCTTATCCGACCCCGCCACAGGCTAAAATCTATGCGTGATAATAACGTTCATTCACGATTTTACCATCTTTCCACTCCGTTCTATTCACTTGCTCAAAATGATGCTTTGTCCCATCTTTGGTAGTAAAGTCCATAATCGCTTCGTAATACGAGATGTTTCCGTCAATGGCAATGTTTTTTATGGTATACCCCCCAAAGTCTGTTACCGTATCCAATAAGTCTTTTTCAGCCTGTAGACAAACCTCCTTTCCTATCTTTGGTTCATTGTTCGCTTCCTGCAAGACTACGTCATCCGCAAGGTACTTTTCCATAGCCTGGATAAATTGCCCTTTACCTAGCAATTCTTTTAGGTCCATTAACGCTGTTTCAATTTGATTTTCCATATTAATAGTGTTTAGATGTTACTATGTTTATGCCCTATAAGACGGTTTTTGCCTTACTTCATTACATAAGCTTGAACTTAGCCTCATATCGAATTCATCTTGGGTAATGCTAGAATCAGAAGAACAAAGATTTTCCCCACAATAATTATTAAAATATGACTTTATATTTTTGAAATTTGCGCATTGGGATTTTCATGAGACCTTTTCAATTTAAGCAGTTTACCATCCACCAAGATCGCTGTGCCATGAAAGTAGGCACGGACGGTATCCTATTAGGGGCTTGGACTTCCCTGGAAAAAAGTCCTGATCGCATTTTGGACATCGGTACCGGAACGGGATTGATTTCCTTGATGCTAGCACAGCGGAGTACCGCTGAGACCCTGGACGCCGTTGAACTGGATGATGATGCTTATGAACAATGCGTAAGGAATTTTGAGAACTCCCCATGGGCAGACCAACTGTTCTGTTTCCATGCCGGTCTAGAGGAATTTGTGGAAGAATTTCGTGAGGAGGGATCGCTGAAAACGGAAAAATACGACCTTATCGTATCCAATCCACCTTTTTTTGAACCTTCACTTAAAATGGAAGAGCACATGAAGGCTTCGAGAAAAAAAGCCCGCTTTTTTGATTCCCTTCCTTTTAAAACTCTTTTGGAGGGGGCCTCGCAACTATTGACCGTCACGGGTTCCTTTTCCGTGATTGTCCCTTATGCGGAAGAAACTACATTTATGCGCCTTGCTTCAAGCTTCGAATTGTTTCCTTGGCGCAGAACACATGTTAGGGGTATTGCCAAATCCCCCATAAGACGAAGTCTACTTCAATTTGGTTTTCAAAAAGGAAAAATAGAAAAGGATGAAATAGCTATCGAAATTGGACCCAAAGTGTACTCCAAGGAGTACCGGGAGCTAACCCAGGACTTCTACTTAAAAATGTAACAAATCTGGAATGTCATGTTACAAATCCTTGCTACCTTTGAGTAAAACAGTACGATGAGACCTGATTTGTTTGAAGCCCCAGACTACTACCAATTGGACGATTTGCTCAGCGAGGAACACCTTTTGGTCCGTGATGCCGCGCGGCAATGGGTAAAAAGGGACATCTCCCCCATTATAGAGGAGTATGCCCAAAAAGCGGAATTTCCCAAACAGATTCTTAGCGGTCTAGCGGAAATTGGTGCCTTTGGGCCATATATTCCAGAGGAGTATGGTGGTGCCGGGTTGGATCAGATCAGCTACGGTCTTATCATGCAGGAAATAGAACGCGGAGATAGCGGGGTACGTTCCACCGCCTCCGTACAATCTTCCCTGGTCATGTATCCTATTTATGCCTACGGCACGGAAGATCAACGTAAAAAATACCTTCCTAAATTGGCAAGCGGCGAATGGATGGGCTGTTTTGGGCTTACCGAACCCAACCACGGTTCCAATCCCGGAGGGATGGAAACCAAGTTTAAGGACATGGGCGACCATTTCCTTTTGAACGGGGCCAAACTTTGGATCTCCAATTCGCCCTTCGCGGATATCGCCATAGTCTGGGCCAAGAATGCAGAAGGCCGTATCCATGGGCTGATCGTAGAACGCGGTATGGAAGGCTTTTCGACACCCGAGACCCATAATAAATGGTCTCTACGTGCCTCGGCCACCGGAGAACTGATTTTTGACCATGTAAAAGTGCCCAAGGAAAATCTGTTGCCCGGAAAAAATGGGCTGGGGGCACCTTTGGGCTGTTTGGATTCCGCCCGGTACGGTATTGCCTGGGGGGCTATTGGCGCGGCAATGGACTGCTATGATACCGCCCTTCGCTATGCCAAGGAACGGATCCAGTTTGGAAAACCGATTGCCGCCTTTCAGTTGCAGCAGAAAAAACTGGCCGAAATGATTACGGAGATTACCAAAGCACAATTGTTGGCGTTCCGCTTGGGGCAACTTAAAAATGATGGGAAAGCCAGTACGGCACAGATATCCATGGCGAAACGCAACAATGTGGACATGGCCCTTAAAATTGCCCGTGAGGCCAGACAGGTTCTGGGCGGTATGGGCATCACAGGGGAATATAGTATCATGCGGCACATGATGAACTTGGAAAGCGTAATCACCTACGAGGGTACCCATGACATTCACCTGCTCATTACGGGGGCCGATGTCACCGGAATCCCTGCCTTTCAATAAAATGCGTACTTTTCCGGCAAACAAATTATTTGTGTCATGAGATATTTGGGCATCTTCTTTGCCATCCTTTTCCTTTCCTGTAGGACCGAGACCAAAACTGAAACATCCTCCCCTATCGCAATTGATTCTGCGGCAACCTTAGTTCTACAAGCGCCGGACCAGCTTCTGGGACCACTTTTTAAGGATGTGCAATTGGGCGAAGTTTTTGAGGACGGCAAAACCTTTGTAGACTGCACGGCAAAATTTCCCTATCCCGTCATTACCGAAAAGTATGCCCAGCAAAAAGAGCAACCTAATTTTGACCTAAAGGCTTTTGTGCTGGAGCATTTTGAAGTACCGCCATCCATTTCGTCCGATTTTAAGTCGGATCCCGGGCGTAGCCCCAAGGAACATGTGGAAGCTTTGTGGCCGGTGCTCACCCGGGAATCCGATAGTGCTCAAGCGGGAAGCACCCTCATTGCTCTTCCAAAACCCTACATCGTGCCGGGAGGCCGGTTTAGGGAAGTCTATTATTGGGACAGTTACTTTACCATGTTGGGCCTTGTGGAGAGCAAAAAATTCAGCTTGATCGAGGATATGCTGGATAATTTTGCCCATCTGATCCATACTGTGGGGCATATCCCCAATGGCAACAGAAGCTACTACATCACCCGATCCCAACCGCCCTTTTTTGCACAGATGGTAAACTTATTGGCGGATCACAAGGGAGAAGCGGTCTATACCAAATATAAGGATGCGCTCAAAAAGGAATATGAGTTTTGGATGGATGGGCAAACCGCCAAAGAAAGGCCCATAAAACATTGTGTAAATACTCCTTCCGGCATTATGAACCGCTACTATGACCTTGCGGATATTCCTCGTCAGGAATCCTATCGGGAAGACTACACCTTGGTTCAGGACGTCGATGGTGGGGCAAGAATGTACCGTGACCTTAGGGCCGGGGCGGAATCTGGCTGGGATTATTCCTCGCGTTGGTTCGCCGACGGAAAGACCATGGCTACCATTGAAACCACGGACATTATCCCCGTGGACCTGAATGCACTGCTTTATGGCATGGAGGGCGTCCTTACCAAAGCCTTTGCAAATAATCCCGCCTTTGTGGCCGCTCTAAAGACACAGATGAAGGTGAGAAAGGAATTTCTGGACACCTATTCCTGGAACCCGAAGGATAAAATCTATGAGGATTTTAATTGGGCGAGTCAAAAGCGTACCGGAATCAAGTCCCTGGCCATGGTGTACCCGTTGTTCTTTGGGATGGCCGACCAAGAACAGGCCGATGCGGTGGCCCAGTACCTAAAGTTCCATTTTCTAAAATCCGGCGGGGTACTCACCACCCTAAACCATTCCGGACAGCAATGGGATGCGCCCAATGGATGGGCTCCCCTACAATGGATGACCATAAAAGGGCTGGAAAACTATGGCCATTCCAAACTTGCCAGAACCATTGCGGAACGTTGGGTTGCCCTAAACGAAAAGGTGTATGCCAACACCGGAAAATTCGTGGAAAAATACAATGTGGAGGATATGACCCTGGAAGCGGGCGGTGGGGAATATCCGGTCCAAGATGGTTTTGGCTGGAGCAATGGAGTGTATTTGGCCCTTAAGGCGTATTTGGAGAAGACATCTTGAGCAGTAAAACATAATGATCAACTCTCCGCCCAAACAACACAAAAGCTACCATGATCCGTTACTTCTTCACAATACTGGCATCGTTATTTATCCTGTCTTCCTGCAGGGAAAAGCCAAAGGAGCCGACCTCCCCGGTATCGGAGAATACGAATGTTGACGAATCGGGTTTTGTTACCATATTCGATGGAGCTACCTTAAACGGTTGGAAAGGAGATCCCGTTTATTGGCATGCTGAAAATGGGATTTTGGTAGGCGAGATTACCCCCCAAACCTTATTAAAATCCAATACTTTTCTTATCTGGAAGGAGGAACTCCACGACTTTGAGCTAAAGGCGGAATTCAAGATATCCGAAAAGGGGAACAGTGGTATCAACTATCGCAGTACGATCTTGGATTCGGTTCCTTTTGCCTTAAGGGGCTATCAGGCAGATATTGATGGGCAGCACAGGTATACCGGACAGAATTATGAAGAACGCAAACGGGCCACCTTGGCCTACCGAGGCGAGAGGGTCGAAATAGTCGCGCGAGAGAACTCCATATCGAAGGAATCTTTACGGGCCAACATCAAACAAAATGCCTGGCAGAGCAGGGAAGTACTGGAATCCTTGGGAACGGCCGATTCCCTACGGACCGTCATCCATGATGATGACTGGAACCAATGCCATATGATTATCCAAGGAAATAGGCTAAAGCACTATGTGAACGGAATCTTGATGTCCGAAGTAATCGACAACGACACCCTCAACCGCAGCCTTTCCGGCTTTTTGGGGCTTCAGGCCCATAGGGGGCCTCCAATGAAGGTAATGTACCGGAATATTCTTCTAAAAAAACTGTAATAGAAGGCTTTGAATACCCTAAATGGCAAAGGAGTTCGAGGCCAGAGACCGAGCGAAGCGACCGATGAATACCCATAAAATAAAAATTCATGAATAAAATTTTCGAGCGCAGTTAACTCCCTGTTAATGAGCATTGAAAATTTTCGATAACGAAGACCGAGCGGAGCGACCGATGAACACTTAAGCAATAAAGTTAAGTGAATAAATCGAAAGCCATTTGGGTAAAATATAGGAAAAATCGAAGTTATTCAAAGCCTTCTAATTCCCATTCCGTCCTAGATAAGCTCCACCTTGACCACAACGGATTTGCTAATGGGCGTGTGACTGCCCTCGGCATAATGCCCCTGGGGGACCAAAACATTGGTTTCGGGAAAATAGGCCGCTAAATTGCCTTCGGGAATCCCGTAAGGTACGGTCAAGAAATGTTTCGCCCTTCTTTCGATGCCATCATAGGAACTCACAATATCCACCGGATCCAACTTCCTTAGTCCCGTTTTTTCCATGTCCTTTGGATTCATAAAAAGCACCCTTCTTTCCTGATGTACCCCCCGATAACGATCGTCCAAGCCATAAATGGTAGTATTGAACTGGTCGTGAGATCGGATGGTCATCAGCAAAAACGCATCATTTTCCAGGGCATGGGCGGGTAACTGGTTAATGGTCAACTGGGCCTTCCCGCCAGGCAATTTACTAAAGTCCAAAGCTCTGGCGTTGTTGGGAAGATAATATCCCACACCTTTGGAACGTTCCTCGGTGTCCTTAAAACCTTTGGCCACCTTATCGATATAGGAGCGAACCAATCCATAGTCCCTACCCAACGTTTTCCAGTCCATGGAATGCTTTCCCCCAAAAAAAGTGTCGGCCATAGCGGCAATGATTTCCGGTTCACTTTTTAAGGATTCCGATGCCGGTCTTAATATGCCCCGGGAGCGGGTTACCCGCCCCATACTGTTTTCAACGGTAAAGTACCGCTGGGTACCGTCCTTTATATCCTTTTCCGAACGGCCCAAGGTAGGCAAGATCAAGGCTGTTTCCCCGGTAACCAGATGGGTACGGTTCAACTTGGTACTGATCTGTACGGTGAGCCTGCAGTTCTGCAGTGCCCTAGCCGTATATTCCGTATCCGGGGCGGCCATTAAAAAATTGCCGCCCAAGCAAACAAATACCTTGGCCTTGCCGGTATACATGGCTTGTATGGCCTTTACGGTATCTACCCCTTCCTGTTCCGGAGGGTCAAAACCTAGGTGCTCCTTAATCCGTTCATTGAGGCCCTTGTTCACGTAGTGCATAATGCCTACGCTACGATCGCCCTGCACATTACTATGGCCCCGTACCGGACAGGTGCCCGCTCCGGGTTTCCCCAATGCCCCTTTTAGCAATAAAAGATTAATGTACTCCCTAATGTTCTCCACCCCGTTCTTATGCTGGGTAAGCCCCATGGCCCAACAAACGATGATCTTGGACTTTACCGCGAGTAACTTCACTGCGGCATCTACCTGCTCAAGGGCGACTCCACAGGCCAACAGAAGATCCTTTTCCTTATATCCTTTTAAATCGTCCAATAATTGGCTATATCCCGAGGTATACTTTTCGATAAACCCGTGATCGAATACCTTCCCTGTCAATTCATCCAATTGGGCCAGCCGCTTTAACAGCAATTTTACCAGTGGAATATCCTGATTGATCCTTACAGGAAGATGGATATCCGCGATGCCTTCCCCATTTCCCAAAAGTCCCTTGACTGTCTTGGGGTTTCTAAAATTTACCAGCCCAGCTTCCCGGAGGGGATTTATGCTGATAATCTTTCCGCCGTTTTCCTTGCATTTTTCCAAGGCATTGAGCATACGGGGATGATTGGTGCCCGGATTCTGCCCGGCAATGATGATCACCTCCGCACAGTGCAGATCTTCAAGGGTTACGGATCCCTTACCAATGCCCAGGGTCTGGCTCATGGCCACCCCACTGCTCTCGTGGCACATATTGGAGCAGTCCGGCATATTATTGGTTCCCAGGGCCCTGGCGAACATCCCATATAAAAAGGCCGCCTCGTTACTGGATCGGCCCGAAGTATAAAAAATGGCCTCATTGGGGGAATCCAGCGCGTGAAGCTCCGTAGCCATGAGCCTGTAGGCCTCTTCCCAACCAATGGCCTCATAATGCAGGCTTCCGGGCCTTAGGACCAAGGGCTCTACCAACCTACCAAAACGATTGAGTTCATAATCGGTCAATAAAGAAAGTGCTTCAACGGAATGCTTCTTAAAAAAATCGGCATCTATTCTTTGAATGGTGGCCTCATCGGCCAAGGCCTTGGCCCCGTTTTCACAGAATTCACCAATTCTTGAAGGTTTTTCCGGATCGGGCCAAGCACAACTGGGACAATCAAAACCCTCCTTTTGATTTATATGCAGCAAAGCGTTTACGGAACGGGCCACTCCCATTTCCCGAAAACTATGTTGCATGGCGGCCTTTATCCCTTTTATCCCTGCTGCATAATTCGCAGGTTCCCTTAACCGGATATCCGTAAATTCTTCCGATCCGGTGAGGGAGACATTTCTTTGGGATTTTTGTGGCATGTTTAAAGGTAAATCTAATTCTGAAAAGTTGGACTAAAAA
>JBCBSN010000147.1:0-11059 GCA_039819225.1 Bacteroidota bacterium
TTCCTTAGTCAGAATTCGTCCAAAGAAGGCACTTATTTTTTTGTGAATAACGAAATCCAGTTTGGAGAGACGGAATTACAGACCTTATTGGATTGGACTTCCAAAGGAAATACCCTGTTTTTGGCAGCGCGTAATTTTGAACAACAGCTTTTGGACACTTTAAAGCTAGAGATTGGGGCAATTTATGCCGATTTTGGTTCGGAAAATATCCAATTACATCAATTGGCACATCCTGATTTAAAAAAAGATTCCATTTATAGTTTTAAGAAGGATGGCTACGCAGCCCATTTTACATCCATAGATACCCTTAATAGCCGGGTTATAGGTAAAGTTGGAATTCCCTCCGAAAATGATAGCATTACTAGGAATGGTATTAGCGGGCTGAGGCAAAAGTTTGGCGACGGGGACATCATTATATCCCTTTTTCCAAAGGCATTTACCAATTATTTTATGCTTCGCGAAAACAACCGGGACTATACCGCTGGATTGTTATCTTACCTAAATCCGGAAAAACCCCTTTTTTTGGATAACTATTATAAAAGCGGAAAACCCATATATACCTCTCCCATGTACCTCTTTTTAAATACCAAGGAATTTAAGTGGGCCTACTATATCATACTTATTGGTGCGGTATTGTATGTAATCTTTGAAGGCAAGCGAAAACAACGGGCCATTCCGATAGTGCGGCCTCTAAAGAACCAGACCCTTGCCTTTACTAGGACCATAGCGGATATGTATTACGAAAAAAGGGAACAAAAACAGATTGCGGAACACAAGATCACCTATTTTATGGACTACATACGAACCCATTTTTTTATGGACACCCAAAAAAGGGACAGCACATTTTACAGAAACCTGGCTTCCCGAAGCAACAATTCCTTGGACGAAGTTAAAGACCTGTTCTCCTATATGGATAGGGTACATATCCGTTCGGAATTGACCGATGGTGAGCTCAAAAGACTCAATAACCTAATCGAAAAATTCAAATTAAAAGCACATGGAAATGCCTGATGTACCCAATGGGGAACAAGAATTCAGCAATAGGATACCGTTGGAGGACTTAAAAAAAACGGTAGAAGCCATAAAGGAGGAAATGGCCAAGGTGATCATTGGGCAAAAGGATTTTGTGGAGCTGTTGATCGTGGCCCTCTTGGTGGACGGCCACGTGTTAATAGAGGGGGTTCCCGGTATTGCAAAGACCATAACAGCCAAGTTGTTCGCCAAAACGTTAAAAACCCGTTTTAATCGTATACAATTTACACCGGACCTAATGCCCAGTGATATCCTGGGCACTTCCATTTTCAATGTAAAATCCTCGGAATTCGAATTTAAGAAAGGCCCTATTTTTTCCAATATCGTATTGATCGATGAAATCAACCGGGCACCTGCCAAGACCCAGGCGGCCCTTTTTGAGGTCATGGAAGAAAACCAGGCCACTATGGACGGCACCACCTATCCCATGGAATCGCCTTTCATGGTATTGGCCACCCAGAACCCTATTGAGCAAGAAGGCACTTATGCCCTGCCTGAAGCACAACTAGATCGTTTTATCTTTAGGATAAAGGTGGATTATCCCTCTGTTGAAGAAGAGGTCCGGATTATTCAGGGCCACCACCGGCGCAAGGGTACCGTTCCCCAGGAAATGATATCGGGCATAGTAAATCCCAAAGAGTTGGCTGACTATAAAATCAAGGTCCAGGAGGTACGCGTGGAGGAAAAAATAATGCGTTACATTGCCAATGTCATCAACAATACACGAAACCACCCCCACCTATACCTAGGAGGATCTCCAAGGGCTTCCTTGGCCACTTTGAACGCGGCGAAGGCCTTTGCCGTAATCCAAGGGCGGGATTTTGTAATCCCGGAGGACGTAAAGCGTGCGCTGATACCCGTTCTCAACCATCGGGTTATCCTTAGCCCGGAGCGCGAAATGGAGGGAATGACCCCGGAGAGCGTGATACAAATGATAACGGAAGCTATTGAAATTCCCAGATGATGAAACGGTTTCAAGTTTCAGGTTTCGGGTTCAATGTTCCAAACAGATGACCATTAACCTTTAACGAATAACTCAATAACCCAGTAAAAGTGGGCAGTAGCAGTTCTATTTGAAGATTTGAAAATAAATCGATTTGAAAATTAGATGGGGTAACAATGGTTCAATACATAATTAGTACCCGCAACAACTGGAACCCGTAACCCCGTAACCCGTAACCCGTAACCCGTAACCCGTAACCCGTAACTAATAACCAAGTAACACAATAACCAATAACTCAATAACCAATAACTCAATAACCCATCAACACAGGTGCAGTTCCTAAAATCATTTTACATACATAATACGTTCTTTCGGTATTTGGCCCTATTGGCCGCCGTTTTTGTGCTATCCTATTGGATGCCCCTACTCTATCCTGTGGCGTGGCTGTTGACCTGGATATTGTTCGGTTTGTTTCTTTTTGATGTCTTTCTACTATATTCTGGATCTGGAGGATTGGAGGCATCTCGCATTCTACCCAAAAAACTCTCCAATAGTGATCCCAATCCTATAGGAATCCGTTTTAGCTCCAACTATCCGTTCAAAGCTTTCGTCTTCATCATAGATGAGCTACCCCTACAATTTCAAAAAAGGGATTTCGTCCATAAGACACCTATTTTAAAGGGAGAACGTAAGACCTTTGAATACGTGGTCAGGCCTGTTGATCGCGGGGAATATTTCTTCGGCAATCTAAATGTCTATGCATCTTCTCCACTCAAAATAGTCAAACGCCGTTTTACATTCCAAAAGGATACTATGGTTCCCGTGTATCCGAGCATCATCCAAATGCAGCGTTATGATTTTTTGGCCATCAGCAATCGTCTTACGGAGTTTGGTCTTAAAAAAATACGACGCATAGGGCATACCCAGGAATTTGAACAGATCAAGGAATATGTAAAGGGCGATGATTTTCGTACCATAAATTGGAAAGCTACGGCCAAACATAACCAATTAATGGTAAATCAATACCAGGACGAAAAATCCCAACCCATTTACTCCGTAATCGATACAGGAAGGGTCATGAAAATGCCTTTTGATGGCCTAAAGCTATTGGATTATGCCATTAATAGTACGCTGGCCTTTTCCAACGTAGCCCTGAAACGCTATGACAAAACGGGAATGATCACTTTTTCCAAGATGGTGGAATCCTTTGTGCCCGCCTTGCAAAAAATTAGCCACCTTAACACCATATTAGAAAAGCTATATCATGTGGACACCCAATTCTCCGATTCGGATTTTGGAAGGCTCTACGCCCACATAAAGCAAAAGGTTACCCACCGGAGCCTTTTGTTGCTCTATACCAACTTTGAACACATTTCGGCTTTAAAGCGACAACTTCCTTTCCTTTTGGCCATGGCCAAAAAACACCTATTGGTAGTTATCTTTTTTGAAAACACAGAGTTGGAAGAATTAATCACCACGGATGCGGAGGATTTGCAGGCCATTTACCATAAGACCATTGCGGAAAAATTCAGTCTGGAAAAACGCCTTATGCAAAAAGAATTGCGGAAATACGGCATCCAAACCATCCTTACCAAACCGGAAAACCTTACCATCAATACCATCAATAAATATTTGGAGATAAAGGCAAGGGGATTGCTTTAATCAGTTGGCAGGTGTCAGTTGCAGTTTCACGTTCAATGCAATTAACGATTAACTTTTAACGAATAGCTAAATCGCAGTATGCAGTAGCAGTATCCAGTTCAAAGTTTTACGATATGCATGTGATGCCAATAGGCGTATTTTGATTTCTGAGGTTCCAGGTGATTCTTTTAGCATTTAGAAATACTAAACTAATAAACCCCTAGACTAATACCCCTTTTTGAAACAGAACTTGTAATTTGGAATTTGGAGTTTGTTTCCGTACTAAGGGCATTTTGCCTTTACTTTCTACGTTTCTTGGAAAACAAATCTATAGTAATTCCAACAGTAATTCCGCCCAGAACCGTTGCTCCAAGATCCTGATTATATCAACTATCATATGTGATACCTACATATAGGCTATTTCTTCTTGCGCAAGCCGGAATTCGTCCATCAATTCCTTCACAATTTCACGGGCAGGTTTTATTTCTTTAATCAGAGCGGAAACTTGACCGATTTCCAGTTCACCTTCCTCCAAATCTCCCTCGAACATTCCTTTTTTGGCACGTCCCCTGCCCAAAAGCTTCTGTAATTCCGCTTTCGTGGCGCCTTGGTCGTAAGCCTCTTGTACATCCTTATAAAACTTATTTTTAATAAGACGTACCGGTGCCAGTTCCTTAAGGGTCAACCGAGTATCCCCTTCACCTACTTCCACTATCTTTTCCTTAAAACGTATATGGGAGGAAGCTTCTTCACTTGCTACAAATCTACTGCCTACTTGCACGCCATCGGCACCTAGGGTCATAACGGCCAGCATGGCTCTTCCCGTGGCAATTCCTCCTGCGGCAATTGTAGGTATTCGGAGTCTTCTTGTCACAGATGGTATGAGGACCAAAGTGGTGGTCTCGTCCCTACCATTATGACCTCCCGCTTCAAAACCCTCGGCCACTACGGCATCAACACCGGCTTCCTCTGCTTTAAGGGCAAACTTTAAGCTGCTTACCACATGGACCACTGTGATTCCCCGCTCCTTTAAGAAAGATGTCCAAGTCTTGGGATTGCCCGCCGATGTGAAAACGATTTTGACTCCCATTTCCAAAATAATATCCATAAGGGCATCAATTTCAGGATAAAGCATGGGCACATTTACGCCAAACGGCTTGGTAGTAGCTTGTTGGCACTTTTGGATGTGCTCTCGAAGCACTTCCGGGTACATACTACCTGCTCCAATTAGCCCCAGTCCTCCGGCATTGGAAACCGCCGAGGCCAAACGCCATCCACTGGCCCAGACCATACCGGCCTGGACAAGAGGGTATTGAGTTCCAAAAAGTGCCGTTATCCGATTTCCCATAAATTGTTCCGCCAAATTACCCTAGGAGATAACTCCAGACCCTAAAAGCTCGTCGCCAACATACCAGGCTACGAACTGCCCTTCGGTTATGGCCGACTGCTTTTCGGCAAAATCCACATATAATCCGGCATTTACCTTGTAAAGCGTGGCTTTTTGCAAAGGCTGCCTGTACCGTATACGGGCCATCACTTCCATAGTCCCATCAAGTCCTAGAGCCAAGTCGGGTCGTACCCAATGCAATTCGTCATCGGCAACGAACAAAGTCCTCCTGAACAACCCGGGATGTGATTTACCTTGTCCTGTATAAATTATATTTTCTTCGACATCGGTCTCAAGTACAAACAACGGTTCTCTGGTTCCACCTACATCCAATCCTTTTCTTTGCCCCTTGGTAAAGTAATGCGCCCCTTGATGTTCACCTACAACGGTGCCATCCTCTAAGTTATATCTGGGTTTTTGAGACATGAAATGAAGTTCCTCCGCTTTAGTGGCAAATTCCATGTTCGGCGGCTGAAGCTGGGGAATTGTAGCTGGTAATTCCACAATAGGGCCCTTTTTGGGTACCAGTCGTTGTTGAAGGAATTCTGGCAGGCGCACTTTTCCAACAAAACAAAGGCCTTGCGAATCCTTTTTGTCAGCTGTGGCCAATTCATGTTCGGCCGCTATCCTACGTACCTCGGGTTTGGTCAACTCCCCAATGGGAAAAAGTGTCTTGGCCAACTGCTCCTGTGAGAGTTGACATAAAAAATAGGATTGATCTTTATTATCGTCAATCCCGGCCAGAAGGCGATAGGTTTCCGTCCTATCAGAATTGGGGAGTACCACCTTTCTGCAGTAGTGTCCTGTTGCGACATAATCCGCACCCAATTGCAGGGCTATATTCAGAAAAACATCGAATTTAATCTCACGGTTACAAAGTACATCAGGATTAGGGGTTCGTCCTTTTTCATATTCCCGGAACATATAATCCACGATACGTTCCCTATAAGGTATGCTCAAATCAACGGTTTGAAAGGGAATGCCCAGTTTTTCGGCCACTATAAGTGCGTCGTTACTATCTTCCAACCAGGGGCATTCATCGGAAATGGTCACAGAATCGTCATGCCAGTTTTTCATGAAAAGTGCGATAACTTCGTAACCTTGTTCCCTAAGCAGGTAGGCCGCCACACTGGAATCCACCCCGCCGGATAGTCCTATTACAACTTTTTTCATTGTCCCGTATCCAAGTTTGTAAAATTACAAAATATGGGAAAAGCAGCTTATACGTTGCCTGAACCTTTCCAATTAAATATTTATTTTGTTAAACTTTTGATAAAAAAAACTAAACAAACGCAACTCTTAAGACAAAAAAGCATCTTTAAAACTTTAAACGACGATTCATGAAAACCTAATTACCACTAAAATCCTATCTTTGATTACAGTAATTTTTTATAAAAAAGCACGTTTAAGTTTAAATCACACACTAATTTAAAGTTCAAATTATGAAGAGAATTCCTTTTTTATTAACCATCTTAACTCTCATTTTAATAGTTTCATGTTCAGATGATGACAACGGAAACTTCCCACCACCTTCTGAGGTAACCCTGAACATTGTGGAAACGGCACAAGCAAGGGATGACATGACCAGTTTGGTAGCTGCTTTGCTAAAAGCTGACGAAAGTTCCAATAATGATTTGATTGGCACCTTAAGTAATGCCAGTGCAACCTTTACGGTTTTGGCGCCTTCGAATGATGCCTTCACGGAACTTTTAGAGCGTTTGGACGGTTTTGATTCCTTGGACGATTTTGATACGCAGGCCGAGCAAGACCTTCTAGCGGCCATTCTCTCTTACCACGTTGTTTCCGGAACAGCGGCAGCCTCCGGCGACCTGTCCAACAATCAAGCGCTGACCACGGTACAAGGAGAAAATGTAACCGTCTCCACTGAAGGTGGTATTTCTTTTGTAGATGTGGCTGGGGAGTCTGCTTCTGTAGGAATGGCCAATCAATTGGCCACAAATGGGATTATACATATCATAGATAAGGTACTTATTCCTCAAGCTGCAATAGATGCCTTAGGTGAGACATTGTTGTTCTCTATTACGGCAACTGCGATCAGGGATACCAATTTGAGCAGCCTAGTAGCTGCCTTGCAGGCCGCAGATGGTGATCTGCCCACTGTACTACAAGGAGCCGGACCTTTTACTGTCTTGGCACCTAGCAATGAGGCTTTTGCCACTTTCTTGGGCGACCAGGAACTAGGAGATATCCCTACAGACGTCCTAGAACAAGTACTTTTAAACCATGTTATTCCTGGTGAGGTTGCCTCAACGAATCTTACTATGGCAGGTAGTGGTTATGCCAGCACATCGGCCAACGGCCCAGTCGATGGTAGCAACATAAGCATCTTTTACAATACCGCTGATGGTGTCGTTTTTAACAATGTTTCTACAGTCATGATTCCAGACGTGAAGGCTACCAATGGAATAATCCATGTGGTAGATGCCGTAATAGGGCTGCCCAATATTGTGGATCATGCCTTGGCCAATCCCAACCTTTCCGATTTGGTGGGACTACTTACCCAAGGAGGGGATACTACATTTACCGATCTGCTTTCCAATGGGGAGACCAACTTCACCGTTTTTGCTCCGGTAAATGGTTCGTTTGACGATTTTACCACCACCAATGAAATACCAAACGTATTGTCTAACCACGTAGTGGCAGGGGCTGCTGCCCTTTCAACTGGTCTGGCTACTGGATATGACATCAGTACCGCGGCTACCAATGCAGATGGGGACAACATAAGCCTCTATATAAATCTGGATGACGGCGTACGCTTTAATGGCGTGAGCAGTGTGGTTGAAGGGGGTGCAGATATCGTGGCCACCAATGGGGTAATCCATGCCGTAGACGCTGTAATCGATATTCCAACGATAACTACCTTCGCCGTAGCAGATCCCAATTTTTCTACCTTGGTCAGTGCTTTGACTACATTGACTCCGGGAACTCCTTTTGAGGAAATCTTGGCCAGGACTATGGACGGTAACGGTGATAACATTGATCCTCCATTTACCGTTTTTGCCCCTATAAACGCGGCTTTTGAAGCTTTGGATGCTATCCCGGACGAAACCGTATTGACCCAAGTATTATTGCATCATGTTGTCGGCGGAGCCAATGTACGCTCAACGGATTTAACTCCAGATGGTACCACGGAAGCCCCTACTTTGGAAGGCGATATGATAACAATAACTCTGCCAGGTACGGATGATAACATAGCCGATATCATGGATGGATCCGGGGCGACCGACATAGGAATCATTGCTGTGGACGTCCAAGCCGGCAATGGTGTAATACATGCCATAAATAAGGTAATGATTCCAAATATCGAATAAGGAAGTATTAGAATTCATTTTTAAGAAGGCCGCAGATTTGCGGCCTTCTTTTTTATAGTCGCAACCATACTCTCCAAAAAACCTCTTTTAACATTTCTTCATCCCCATCTCGCCAAAGGAGCTTTCATGGTTTACGCCAGCCCTAATTATCGCGGATATGGCCTAAAGGAAGACCAGGGTGCCTGTTGAATCAGATTCAGCTTACCATTAGCGGTCTTTTCAATAGCATATCTGCCAGGACTCATCTTCTTTGAGCAATTCACACAATTGCCCCTATCCTGTTAAATTTTTTATAAAAAATTAAGAACAAAAGCAACCATCTGGCAACAAACCTATCTTAAAAATGTTCAAACAAATCAAAAAAATGTTCAACAGTTTAAAAATGTTTAAGGCAGCATAATGTTACCTTTTGGTAGCGTCGTCTTTATAGTATACGTTTTTTATTGGGCATGATTGTGATTTTGTTTAAACCCCACAATTTTTTAAACAAATAATTTCCTAAAAACACTATTATGAAAAAAATGATTGGATTACGAAGTAGTATTTTCATGGTGCTGGCATTGCTGTTTGCCTTCTCCTGTGATGACAATGACGATGGGCCTGCGGTACAAGAGCCCGACATGAATATTGTAGAGACGGCTCAGGATACAGACGCTCTGGACAGTTTAGTGGCCGCCTTGCTAAAGGCAGATGAAAACGAAGGTACCAATTTGGTAGGCACCCTAAGTTCTGAAGGTTCCTTTACCGTATTTGCCCCAACCAACGAAGCATTCAATGCCCTATTCGACCAATTGGATGATTTTGATGATTTGGACGATTTTGATGAAGAGGCCGAAAAGGACATACTGGCCACCATCCTCAGCTACCACGTAATCCCGGGAACGGCTGCACTTTCTTCGGATTTAAGTGATGAACAAGTGTTACCTACCGCCTTACAAGGAGAAAGTTTAGAAGTCCGTTTGGACGATGGCGTTTTTATCAAGGACGATACTACGGTTGATGCCGAAGTAATCATTGCTAATGTACAAGCTTCCAATGGGGTGGTGCACGTGATAGATAAAGTGTTGCTACCCGAAGCCGTTATCCAAGCCATAAACGGAGATAATGAAGGTGAAGGGGATTCTTTGGTCGATATCGTGGTAAATACGGAAGCTCTGTCCATATTGGAAGCTGCTGTGATCAAGGCAGATTTAGCGGAAACACTTTCCGGAGAAGGCCCATTTACAGTATTCGCGCCTACAGACGATGCTTTTGTTGCCCTATTGGAAATTTTAGGTGATGATTACTCGGATTTGGACGATTTCGACGAAGAGGCCGAGATTGCCTTATTGACCGATATCTTGCTATATCATGTAGTTCCCGGTAAGGTCTTGGCGGCTGATTTGGAAGAAGGTTCCGTACCCACTGCTTTTGAAGGCAACAGTCTTCATGTGAACGCTTCCGGGGAAACTTTTGTCATCGGGGATGCTTCTGATGTGGACGCAAATATAACCGGCACCGACATTTTGGCCTCCAACGGGGTTGCCCATACCATAGATAAAGTACTATTGCCTCAATCCGCTTTGGATTTTGTAGCTACATTAAACCAGAAAAATCTTGTGGAAATCGTTGTGGAAACCGAACCCCTTTCCCTACTTGAAGAGGCCGTCCTAAAAGCCGATTTGGCCGGTACACTAAGTGGTGAAGGTCCTTTCACGGTTTTTGCGCCTACAAATGATGCCTTTGTGGCCTTGTTGGATGTTCTTGGCGACGACTATACTAGTGTAGACGATTTTGACGAGGAGGCCGAGATTGCTTTGTTGACCGATATTTTGTTGTACCATGTGGTTCCAGGCAAAGTATTGGAAGCCGATTTACAACCCGGTTCCGTCCCTACCGCCTTTGAGGGCAATAGTCTGCATGTGAATGCTTCCGGGGATACCTTTGTCATTGGGGATGCTTCTGATGTGGACGCTAATATTACCGGCACGGACATTCTGGCCTCCAATGGGGTAGCCCATACCATAGACAAAGTCCTGCTACCGCAATCAGCATTGGATTTTGTAGCAACGTTGAATCTAAAAAACCTTGTTGAAATAGTGGTTGAAACCGATGATTTGTCCTTACTTGAGGAAGCGGTTCTAAAAGCTGGTTTAGCCGAAACACTTAGTAGCGACGGGCCTTTTACGGTATTTGCGCCTACAAATGATGCCTTTGTAGCCCTTTTGGAAGTTCTTGGGGACGACTACCACAGTCTGGCCGATTTTGATGAGCCCGCAGAAATTGCCTTGTTGACCGATATTCTTTTGTACCATGTAGTGTCCGGCCAAGTTTTGGAGGGCGATTTGCAGCCCGGTTCGGTACCCACGGCGTTACAAGGAAATAATCTGCATGTAAACGGTTCCGACGGAAGCTTTTCCATAGGCGATGCCTCGGACGTTGATGCCCATATTACGGCTACGGACATTCTGGCCTCCAATGGAGTTGCCCACACTATAGACAAAGTATTGCTCCCGCAGTCCGCCTTGGACTTTGTAGCATCGCTACAATTAAAGACCATTGTTGAAATTGCAGTAGAAACCGATGACCTAGACCTTTTGGTAGAGGCATTGACCCAAGCAGATGCCGGTCTGGTAGAATTGCTGGGGGGTGAAGGTTCATTTACGGTGTTTGCTCCGGACAATCACGCTTTTGTTGACTTGTTAGGTCTTTTAGGAGATGATTATCATAGCATTGCCGATTTTG
>JBCBSN010000148.1:0-11047 GCA_039819225.1 Bacteroidota bacterium
ATTTTTCTTAACGAAGGCAATGACCTCCCTTACCCGCCTCTTGTCCTTATTATGATTCTTGACGGAATTGATCAACCACCGTTTATCCGCGATGGCACAATTATTCAATACATAGATTAGGGGCAGGGTCATTTTTTGTTCCTTAATATCGATGCCCGTGGGTTTGCCGATTTTTTCCTCCCCATAATCAAAAAGGTCATCTTTGATTTGAAAGGACATCCCACAGAGTTCCCCAAACTTCCGGAACCTTTCCACATGTGGCGAATCAGGTTGTACGGAACAGGCCCCGAGGCTGCAACAGGCGGCGATTAGGGTCGCCGTTTTTTGCCGGATAATATCGTAGTATACCTCCTCCGTAATATCCAATCGCCGGGCCTTTTCGATCTGTAACAGTTCTCCCTCGCTCATTTCCCGTACGGCAACCGAAATAATCCTGAGCAAATCAAAATCCCCATGATCTATGGATAACAGCAGCCCCTTAGACAGAAGATAGTCCCCTACAAGGACTGCGATCTTATTTTTCCAGAGCGCATTGATAGAAAAAAAGCCTCGTCGTTTGTTACTATCATCCACAACATCATCATGGACCAATGTTGCCGTATGGATCAACTCTATAACGGAAGCCCCTCGGTAAGTCCGTTCATTGACCTGCCCTTCGTTCAAAAGTTTCGCCGTTAAAAAAACGAACATAGGCCGCATTTGTTTTCCCTTTCGGTTTACGATATAGTAGGTAATGCGGTTGAGAAGAGCAACACGGGAGGACATGGATTCCTGAAACTTTTTTTCAAAAAGTTCCATTTCGCGATCTACAGGTTCCTTAATCCGGGCGACGACTTTCATAGTAAAATCAAATATAATCACATCGTCCCCTTTTAACGTGTTGTTAGCAGCAAAAATCTTTTCAAAACCCTATTTTGGCTTTATGGACACTACTTTTTTTACAAGACTCTCCGGCATTCTGTTCCTTTTCTTCAATATCGCTATTCCCGGGAGTAGCCTAGCGCAAAATTCCGATACCCCGCTTTACGTTGGCGGAATGGAAATAACCTGGCACCATTCACAAGATACCATAACCTTTACCGCAAGTGCCCCGGACGATGGTTGGATAGCCTTGGGATTTCATACTGAAAATACTATTGTGGGAAGCAATCTTATCATGATTGGTGTTAAGGGGACCGTGGTGACCTCTGAAGACTTCTATGTAATTGGTGCGGGCAATCCCCGACCGGTAGACCGTTTGAGATCTCGAAATCAAATACGAAATCCTTCGGGCCATGAGGATGCCCACAGTACCACTGTAACATTTTCAATTCCTACCAAGGCCTTGGACAAGTATCACAAGAATCTTGCAAAAGGGAAAAAAATCTGGCTGATCTGTGCCTATAGCATGGAGGATGAATTTGATCACCACTCCCGTATGCGCAAACATGTACAGGTTACGCTTTAAGAAGCTGTTTGCGATTTGTTGGCCAGTTGCCCACATGCGGCATCGATATCCTTGCCCCGGGAACGGCGTACTGTCACCACGATACCATTTTTCTCCAAAACTTGCACATACAGATCCAAGGCCTTCTGGGAAGCCTGCCTAAACTCGCCATCGTCTATCGGATTATATTCGATAAGATTTACCTTGGAAGGTGCAAACTTGCAAAAATCCACTAGGGCCTCCACATCATTTTTGGTGTCGTTAATTCCATCCCACACTACATATTCATAGGTTATCTTGCTTTTGGTCCTGGCATACCAATATTGTAAGGCTTCCCGTAAACTGGTCAGGGAGAAGGTAGCATTAAAGGGCATTATGGAAGTGCGTATCTGCTCCACTGCGGAATGTAGGGAAACCGCAAGGTTGAAACGTACCCCGTCATCCGCCATTTTTTTTATCATCTTGGGCACTCCGGAAGTGGATACCGTTATGCGCTTGGGAGACATGCCCAATCCATCCTTCGAAGTTATCCTATCTATGGCCTTTAGGACATTATTATAGTTCATTAAGGGTTCCCCCATACCCATAAACACAATGTTGCTCAAGGGTCTATCATAATAAAGTCGACTTTGACGGTCTATGGCCACAACTTGGTCGTATATCTCGTCCGGATTAAGGTTTCGCATACGCTTTAGCCGTGCTGTAGCACAGAATTTACAGTCCAGACTGCAACCTACCTGACTGGAAACACAGGCCGTAGTACGCGTAACGGTAGGGATTAGTACCGATTCAACAACCAGGCCATCATGAAGGCGCACCGCATTTTTAACGGTGCCGTCCAAACTGCGCTGCATCTGATCTACCCGAATATGGTTGATGGCAAAATGCCGCTCCAACAAGTCCCGGGTACTTTTGGAAAGATTGGTCATCCCGGAAAAGGAATGGGCAGCTTTCTTCCAGAGCCATTCATATACCTGATTGCCCCTAAAGGCTTGGTCTCCCTGGGCTACAAAAAACTCTCGAAGCTCTTCCTGGTTTAATGCCCTTATGTCCCTTTTCTTTGTTGGCAAAGTATAAAATCAAAAAAATCCCTCTTTCTGCTATCGGTGATAAAGAGGGATCGTGTTTTGTGTTTCCGCTCTTCAAAAGTGCGGGGTAGACTCGTCCGAGGTCTTTTCCTTACAGAATCAACATAGCATCCCCGTATGAATAAAAGCGATACTGTTCTATAATGGCCTCTTTGTACGATCGTTTCATCAAATCATGTCCCATAAAGGCAGAGACCATCATCAACAAGGTGGATTTGGGCAAATGAAAATTGGTGATCATACTGCTAGCAATGCTAAAGTCATAGGGAGGGAAAATAAACTTGTTGGTCCACCCATCAAACGTATTCAAGGTCTGTTCCGAAGAGACCGCACTCTCCAGACCTCTCATAGCCGTTGTACCTACCGCACAAATCCTTCTTTTGCCCAGTTTGGCGGCATTTACAATTTCCGTGGCTTTTTCATCAATAATAAGTTCCTCACTATCCATTTTATGCTTGGAGAGGTCCTCCACTTCCACGGGATTAAAAGTCCCCAATCCTACGTGCAAGGTCATTTCCGCAAAATTGACACCTTTTATCTCCAATCTTTTCAACAAGTGTTTGGAGAAATGGAGACCTGCGGTGGGGGCGGCAACGGCACCCTCATGCTTGGCATAAATAGTCTGATAACGTTTCTCATCATCCGGTTCCACATCCCTCTTTATATATTTTGGCAACGGGGTCTGCCCCAATTCCCGTAACTTTCTTCTGAAATCAAGATAGGATCCGTCGTATAGGAACCGAAGGGTACGTCCCCTGGAAGTCGTATTGTCTATGACCTCGGCTACAAGGCTTTCGTCCTCTCCAAAATAAAGCTTGTTGCCGATACGTATCTTTCTTGCGGGATCTACCAAAACATCCCAAAGCCTTTGTTCCTCATTGAGTTCGCGTAATAGGAATACCTCAATACGGGCACCGGTCTTTTCCTTGTTCCCATATAATCTTGCCGGGAAAACCTTTGTATTGTTCAAGACCATGACATCCCCTTCGTCAAAATAGTCTATCAAATCCTTGAACATCCTATGCTCTATTTTTCCAGAGTCTTTATGGATTACCATCAACTTGGACTCGTCCCTATGTTCGCTTGGGTATTCTGCCAATAACTCCTTGGGAAGTTCAAAATTGAAGTGGGATAGTTTCATTGCCATAATCTAAGTTTGCCTTTTGCGGCTGCAAATATACAATGTACCAAGGGGGGTTGTCAAGTAAAACGGCAATAAATCCGGATTAGCACTCCTCTATCCCAAAATGAAGTTTTTTAAGGTCTTTCCAAAAGTCCGGATAAGATTTGGACACCACTTCGGCATTATTGATGATTATATCCGTTTTAAGGGCCAAAGGGGCAAAGGCCATGGCCATCCTGTGATCGTTATAGGTGGCTATGGCCACGCCGGGAATTATTTGTGCGGATGGTCTTAGGATAAGCTCCTCGTGGGTAACCGAAATATTCGCACCCAGTTTTGAAAGCTCCTTATAAAGGGCTTCCAAACGATCGGTCTCCTTGATCTTAAGGGTATGCAAACCGGTAAGACGACACCCCATTCCGAGACCAAAACAGGTCACGGCTATGGTCTGGGCCAAATCCGGGGCGTTCGAAAGTTCCAGGTTTACGATTTCAGGTTTCGGATTTTTTGTCCTTTTTAGAATAATCCGGTTTTCATCAAAAATGGTCTCTACGCCTAAACCGGTATAAATTTCCGCCAATACACTATCTCCCTGAAGACTGTTCTCCTTATAAGATGACAAAGCGATTTCCGTACCCAAATGGGAAAGTGCTGTAATGCTATAGAAATAGGAAGCGGAGCTCCAATCGGACTCAACCATTAGTTTTTGGTCCCTTACGGTCTTTTTTTGACCAACCGTTATCATATTCCCTTCAAATGAGGTGGCTATCCCTATTTGATCCAAAAGGCTTAAAGTCATTTTTATATAGGGAACGGAGGTAATCTTCCCCTTTAGCTCCAACTGGATCCCTTTCTCCAAACTTGGTGCCACCAATAGCAATGCCGAAATATACTGGCTGCTAATGTCTGCCGGAAGGCTTACCTTATCCTGTCTTAGTTTCCGGCCTTTTATTTTAATTGGGGGGAATCCCTCCCTCTTTTGATACTTGATGTTGGCCCCAAGGTCTTGCAAGGCCTCTACCAATACCTTTATAGGACGCTCGGTCATCCGCTGAGAGCCGGTGAGTATCACCTCTTTTCCCTCCTGTGTCGCAAAATAGCTCGTTAAAAACCGCATGGCCGTACCCGCGTGATGGATATCCACGGTACCGGTACTTTCTTGCAATCCGGCATGCATTACCTCTGCATCATCCGAATTGGAAAGATTACCAATAGTTATGTTGGGGTAAAGTGCCTGTAAAAGTAAAAGTCGATTGGATTCACTTTTGGAACCGGTAATCTGGATACTTTCCCGTATTAAAAGGTGCGATGGGGCCGAAAGGAGTAACTTCAATCTTTTGCGATTAGTAAAAACAAAGCCCAAATATAGTACTATTTGAGCTTTGTATTGTTTTGATGTCTGGTATGGTCCCGTCCGGTTTTTAGAGCCAGTTTTTTATCAAATGCCCCTTGAAGGTCCGTTCCGGTCTGGTTGGCCAGGCAGAGCACCACAAAGAGAACGTCTGCCAGTTCCTCTCCCAGGTCTTTACCCTTGTCCGACTCCTTTTCGCTTTGTTCACCATACCTTCGGGCTATAATCCGGGCCACCTCACCTACTTCCTCGGTGAGCTGGGCCATATTGGTAAGCTCATTAAAATAGCGGACCCCGTGCTTTTTGATCCATTTATCTACTTCCCGCTGCAGTGCCTGTAACGCCATTTCCGATAGTTTTGGATAAAACTACCTTTTCTAACTCTTTTTCCACAATCATTTTGTAGAATTCTTTTAGAGCCGGATAATCCTGAGGACTTACAATAGCCGTTTTCATCTTTAGATCGGCCATAATCTGTAGTTTATCGCCCTGGTTTACAATTTTGTACAAGAAATTACCCATTGCATTAGGAAGGCTTATATTCAAGTTTTCAGGAACTTCTTCAACTTGATAGCCCTCCGGTAGGCTGATGTTGACCATACATTTTTTCTCCCAGGGATAGGCAAAATCTACAGGGTGGTTTCTTTCCTCCAGTTTAAAAGGGTTTTCCGTCATGGCATTGTTCAGTAAGGGGCTAAAGAACATTTTATCCCCCACATGGGTTACCTGACCTTCCAGAACATAACTCATGGTCTCCATTACGGATTTCCCTATTTTTTTACCATTGATCACCTCATAAGTTTCGATTTCCATACCTGGATTGGACGATTCCAATTTTTCCAAATACGAATCTTCCTGAACATCGTTATACTTGTTCCGAAACTCATACGCCTTAAGATCTGTATAGCTGTTTCTCATTTTACCGGTCAACGTCCCCTCATGATCCAGGGAAACGACGATGTTTTGATTTTCCTTGGAAACCTGCGTGGGCACTACCGAAATCGTTTTGTAAGTTTTGTCCCTTTTTATCTGTTTACCATACCAGTTCAAGGCATGGATAGGCAAAAGATTAGGCTTGGTGTATTTATTGGATGCATCCAATAAGATAAGGTTTTCGTTCAAATGTACGGACGCTACCACATAATTAAATCCCTTTCGGGTTGGAAAAAGAGGTACCCCGTGATTCCGTGTGCTGATTAAAACCGGATTGGCGTCCAGACCCGCCTCGGATAACATTGCGGTAAGCATTAGGTTTATATCGGCCACGTTTCCGCTACGTTCATCAAAAGCCTTTTTAACGCCTTTTTCTGTATAAAAACCTACCATACCGTTCCAGTTCATATGGTTTTGCACAAAGGAAAAAACGGCCGCCGCCTTTTCCGCGTCACTGCTTTTTCCTTGAAGCAATTGGACAAGGGCATCCTTGAAATATCTGTGTTGCTTAAGCTGCCCGCCAAAGGCATCGCTATCATAAATGGTCTTGATTACCTCTTCCCAGGTCGTTGTATAACTCTTTATCGGGGAATTAGGAAACTTTACATACTGCAATTCATAGATAATGGCACTGCGATAGTTGTCCATACTGTTCACAAAAGGTTCCTCCTTTAGGGCGGGCACGTACCTCATTTCATAATCGCTTACGTTCACGGTATAATCCAAACTAGAACTGTTATAAGTAGTAGTAGTGGTATGAAAACCAATACCCCCGCTACGGTGCTTATCCGTAAACGTAATTTTACCGGATTCCGTACTGGTTTTGGGGGCAATGGGCAGGTAACCTTTCATCATGGGCTTAAAAACAAAGTACTCCGGGGCCTTTACGCATATTTCCTGGTACTTAATGGGGATATCATATTGAAGTTCTATTTCATCTATACTCCAGTAAAAAGGGGAATTGATCTGATATTCATACTCCACCACACTGCCGACCTTTATATTGGGCATGGTGAACTTTTCCTCGTCCCAATAATCGTTAAGTTCTGTTTTAAACTTACCATCATTGGCCAGTTTATGTTTTACGGCCTTTCCATTTTCCCAATTATATGTAAAGGCCTTTAGCCCGGTAATGGATTCGTTTTCACTGCCATCCTTATACAATTTCTCCTGTACGGTGGCATAGGTAAAACCCTCAGGCTTATAAATCTTTACACGCTCATGTATAAAAGTAATCAGCTGAAAACCATGGTTCTGTTGGTAATTAAAACGCGTTGTTCTATGCCGAAACAATACGGCGGCCGCGGCGGATGAATCTTTTTCATAACTTTTGTGAGTAAGCTCTTCCTCGGTTATTTTACCGAATTTTACCTTTTGTGCTATAACTTCCTGGGCCATTAGCCCCATAAAAAGAACGATCAAAATCTTAAGATTTCTCATAATCAGGGTGTTTATTGGTTTGGTGCCAAAGATTATCGGGAACTCATACGCATCCCCAAAACCCTTGGACTATAGGTCGTTTTTTATTAGTACCACTTGGGCATTGTCCGCAGAGGCCACTTTTTTTCTGAAACTTCTATAGGCCGTATACGCATCCTTTGGGTGCAGACCTTTCTTTAGAAAAAGACTTCGAACATATTCCAGTGCATGGTTTTCCATATTGTAATCCACTTGCATTTTATAGGTCCCGAACGGTGTGGTCAAATTTACGCTCTCCGGAAGGGCCTCAACATTAAATCCCTCGGGAAGGGCCACAATGTATTGGTCCTCGTCCAAATAGCCCCGTTGTATTTCTAAAGGTAATTTGCGGTTACGATAGCGCTTGGGCACATAGCTATTTTTGTTAAAGGCATTGGGAGAAAAAAGAATCCGCTGCCCACTAAAGGAAGCATAATTTCTCGCGGAAACCTTAACTTCCTCAGTAAATACAATGGCTTCCCTATCATTGTTGAAATCATACTCCTTTACCTCAAGGTTATTTATGTTCTTCCAATAGTCTTTATAGTGCTTTATAATGTCCTCCTTCGATTGTTTTTCCAAGCCAAAATGGTCATCGTATTGTACCCCTTGGGTGGCAATGGTCAGGTTCCCCTGGATTTTACCATCTTCAAAAATGCTGTATTCCGCCTTGGTGAGTTGATGATTTTGTTCATTGTTATAAGCAACGGTAGAAACCAATTCACCCCCTTCCGGAGTTATCACAAGTACCTTGCGATCATCCGTAAAGTCACCGACAAAACCAAAAGGATGGACTTGGGAAGTACAGTCGATCCAATAGTAATTATCCTTATAGGGAATGGCCAGAATGATATGATTGCCTTGCCCAAGGTCTGCAAAATCATCCTTAAAATCCACTTTTCGGGGACCAGCCTGCACCACGGTATAGAGGGCATCCACGTCTACGGCCTCCAAGAGGGCCATGGTGTAATTGGAGAGTCCCTTACAGTCCCCATATTTCACACGATCTACCTCCACGGCACTTATGGGCCTAAGCCCCCCTATCCCGATCTGTACGCTGATGTACCTGGTATTGTCCTGTACGTATTTATAGATAATCTTTGCCTTTTCCAAGTCGTCTTCTATCCCACTTACTAAATTTCGCGCCATGGCCTTGGTAGCTTCGGGCAATTCCGAACGCCCCTTTAGTAGCGATTCATCTATCCATTTCCCAAGTCTTCCCCAATCCGTGGCATCCCCATCGAACCCTTTAAAATGGAATTTTTCCAACCTCACCATTAACCGAGGTGAAAAAGCATCAGAATCTGGACTATGCGCCTCCTTCTTAATCGCGGGAAGGTTTTGGGCAGTATACCGTATGAGGCCATCCGCTTCTTCCCTCTTTATAGGAAAGCCCGCCAAATTACACTCCTTGATCACTGGCTTCAGATTTGCGCTAGCATACGTAATCTCATACAAGCTTTCTTCAACGCTGGCCAAGTATCCCGGTATAAAGTTCCAAGACGGCAACGCGCCCGTATCACCGGTCTCTATCTCATAGGAAAACTCCATAGTATAGGGATACTGTATGGGCGTATAGGCGTACGTGAGCAATCGATCGTCCCGATATAGGGAAAAGCCATCTGCTACGCTCACATCCTGAAAATCCCTTTTCTTAATATGTTTGATTTCCTTGCCCGTGGCATTGTATACATAAGCCTCTATATGCTTAACCTTTCTGCTGCTATTATAAAAAACAGTGGAACGGGCATGGTCATCCCCATATTTGTTCAAAACAGTTACCGCCTTCTTCACGGTATACCGCATTTTGTTCCGCTCCTCTAGGTGAATATGTATTTCATCCACCCGTACCACTGCGTTCGCATGGTCCGTAAGGGTCTTGTCCAACAAGAATGTGCTGTAGTCTTTTTCCTGCGCGGGCAGTACCGAAAAAAGGAAATTGGCGGTTAAAAATAATAGTAAACGCATTTGCTTGGGGCTTATTGCTTACTATCGCGCAAAGTACTAAAATTCCTAATAATTTCCTACTAAAACTCGATGAAGGTACTACATTCCCTGTCCTTTGGCAATAGGATGGAACTTACGATTTGTAGTTTGCCAAAAACGTTCAACAAGTCCCGTTTCTGAAATGGTTTTTTCTTATGATGCCTTAGTAATTCCTATATGAGACTATGGCGGGCACCAGCCAAAAAAGGCTAGGCGGCTATCCTAAAAAAGTTTACTCCCTGTTCTTGGTATCTATAAGAATAGTTACCGGGCCATCATTCAAAAGCTCCACTTTCATATCGGCCCCAAAAATCCCTGCTCCTACCTTTTTCCCCAAATTCTTTTCCAAATGTTGTAGGAAGCTTTCATAGAGCGGAATGGCCGTTTCCGATTTGGAGGCCTTTATATAAGAGGGCCTGTTCCCCTTTTTTGTAGACGCATGCAAAGTAAACTGACTTACCACCATAGCTTCCCCGTCTATATCTAGGAGTGATCGGTTCATGATACCGCCAGTGTCATTGAAAATGCGCAAATTTGCCACCTTCCGGGAGAGCCAATCGATATCCGAAAACGTATCCTCATCTTGGATGCCCAAGAAAATCAAAAGTCCGTTGGCTATCCTGGCCGTAATTTTACCCTCTACGGAAACACTGGCCTTGGCCACCCTTTGGATTACTGCTCTCATAACGTTACTCTAGCTCCTGCACTGTCTTAAAAAAGGGTAGTCGTAAAGGGATCAACCACTATAATTATCCATTCTATAGGTATCTTCTTTCCCGGTTACCATCTGCACATAACTCCTATAACGGCTCCATGATACTTCATTCCGTTCCAGGGCCTCTTTTACGGCACACTTAGGTTCATCCAAGTGCAGGCAATCGTTGAACTTACAATTCCCTTTTAGCCTAAAAAACTCGGGGAAATAATCCCCGATCTCATCAGGATCCATATCTACCACCCCAAAACCCTTTATTCCCGGGGTATCTATGATTTGGGCACCAAAGCCCAAATCAAACATTTGGGCAAAGGTGGTGGTGTGCTGTCCCTGAAGATGTTGTTCGGATATTTCCGAGGTAGGGATGTCCAGGGTAGGTTCCAATCGGTTGATCAAGGTAGACTTGCCCACTCCCGAATGGCCGGAGAACATACTGGTCTTCCCTTTCATCAATTCCTTTACCTCATTTAAATTCCTGCCCGTAAGTGCAGAAATCTCTAGGCATGTATATCCTATATTTTGGTATAGTTCCTTAAGTTCGTTTATAGCCAATATCTCCTCTTCCGTGTAGCCGTCCATCTTGTTGAACAATAAGATGGCTGGAATATCATAGGCCTCGGCCGTGGCCAAAAATCGATCGATAAAAATGGTATAGGTCACCGGGTTGTTCAAGGTGACCATCAAGAAAACCTGATCCAAATTCGCGGCAATAATGTGGGTCTGTTTGGACAAGTTGACCGACTTGCGCACAATATAGTTCTTTCGATCCTGTATATAGGCAATCATACCAACTGTCTCGTCCCCAACCGTTTCTATTTCAAACATCACCCTATCTCCTACGGCAATGGGATTGGTACTTTTGATGCCTTTAATGCGAAACTTGCCCTTGATTCTACATTCATAGAACCGTCCATCGTCCGTCTTAACGGAATACCAACTCCCTGTGGATTTATATACGGTGATGTTT
>JBCBSN010000149.1:0-11044 GCA_039819225.1 Bacteroidota bacterium
TTGATTTTCACAAGATTCCCTTTTAAGCTCATATTTCACAGAAACAAAACATGAACACCGAATGAGGGACAAATATATGTTTTTCAGAAAGCAAATCTCAGAATAAGTACGATTATCTTTTAAAGAATTAAATCGGTAGAAAACTTTATTTTTACGCTTGAACAAGGTGCTCACGCATAACAGGGAATCTTGTGAAAATCAAGAACTGTCCCCGCAACTGTAAGCTTGTGCTGTCCCGATAGCTATCGGGATTCAGCATCTTGTTAAGACAAGTTGTTATTTCTTCAAACCACTGCTTGTACCGAATTTATTTTGGTATCTGCTTTTAGAAAAGCCTTAAGGCTTTGTTTTTCAGATGCTGAATCAAGTTCGGCACTGGCGGGAAGGTTAAATAACAAAGGCAAGTCAGGAGACCTGCTGGATGAAAACTATTGGGTGTAAGCTTCGGGTGAAAGTTTTACATAAATTATGGGCTTCCTTCAAATGAAAAAAGGTGGCGCTTGTGTAAAATCAACTATAATCAAGAGAATGAAAAAGTATCTTTTTGTTATGGCTATGGTATGTTGTATAGCCATTGGGAAATCGCAGGACTCATTAAAGGTAATTCAACTGAACGACGTAGTCCTTACCGGGAACAAAATTGAAACCCCTATCGAAAAATCGGGAAAAACAATATTTAAACTCGATCAAAAAGCAATTGAAGCAAATCGGGGCAAAGACGTTACTGATCTACTCAATGAAATTCCCGGTGTTCAAATAGATGGAAATTTTGGTACTCTTGGAACCAATATCAATTACCGGATAAGAGGGGCGCAAAGTGAACAAACACTAATTCTTATAGATGGAATACCGTTCAACGACCCGTCCGGCGTGGCTCAGACATTTGATCTTCGTTTATTGGATTTAGATCAGGTAGAATCCATTGAAGTGCTCAAAGGAGGATTGAGCTCCCTTTACGGTACGGGAGCCGCGGCAGGCGTAATTAATATTAAGCTCAAAGAAGCGGCCAAAGAGACCTTTAAAACCATCTTAAATACCGAGTATGGCAGTTTTAACACCTTTATGTCCAATGTAAACGTATCTGGTAGCACAGATAAACTGAATTATATGTTCAGCGGTTCCTATAAGTATTCGGATGGGTTTTCAGCAGCATTGGATACCATAGGAAATCAGGGTTTTGATGATGACGATTTTGAAAGTTTCAATTTTATGGGAAGACTAGGGTATCAATTCAATGATCGATTCTCAATTGGGCTTTTGATAACATCTGACGACATAGAAAGTGGTTTTGATGCAGGAGCTTTTAGGGATAACGACTCGGAGTTGGATCAGACACTTCTGAAATTTGCCGTATCTCCAAAGTACCAATGGACCAATGGAAGTATCAAAGGGAACTTTTCCTATCACACCAACGAACGAATCTTTAATTCTCCAAATCGTAATGATTCTAATGAAAGGGATATTAGCGAGTTTAACGGCAATACGCTCCAAGCAGACATTATCGTAGATCAAGTTCTTACCAATGAAATAAAGTTAATAGGAGGAATTAATTTTCAACACCCCGTATGGAAACCTGAGGACGCGGATGGTGAAAGCTTTACCATGATCGACCCCTATGTATCCCTTATTCATGACTATGAAAATTTCAACTTTCAGTTGGGAGGCCGCTTGAATAACCACAGCCTGTACGGAACCAATTTTGTCTGGAACGTAAATCCTAGTTACCGATTGGACTTTGGTTCCAACAAGCTTAAGATTCTAGGGTCTTATGCCACAGCATTCCTTTCTCCTTCTTTAAATCAATTATTCGCTGGTGACTTTGGCGGCTTTCTTGCCGGGGATGCCGGGAACCCTGATCTTAAACCCCAAGAGTCAGAGTCCGCAGAAGCTGGATTTGAATGGATATTTGACGATATATTTAAATTTGGAGCGGTCTACTTTTATAGAAATGATAGGTCCCTTATAGACTTTGTGAGCAGTTTTGAAAATGGTGTTTTTAATGGTTCTTATGAGAACATTGAAGGAGAGACCAAAGTAGACGGTATAGAACTTAATGCAAGTTATGCCTTCTCGCCAAAGCTTACATTGTCCGGCCATTATACATATACCGGACCACTTACCGACGATGTTATCTTGCGACGGGTTCCAGATAACAAATTTGGATTTACATTGTCAGCTATTCCTATTGAGAGGTTGCTAGTGAAATTGACCCATTTACACGTTGGAGAAGTTCCTGAAAATGATGAAATCACACTAGATGCGTATGATCTCTTCGATGGTTTCGTATCGTATGCGTTTAAGCAATTGACGGTCTCTGGAAGTATTAACAATATTTTCGATACCGATTATGTTGATCGTTTTGGATTTGCTTCTGTTGGAAGAAACTTCAACATTGGGTTAAGGTATGAATTCTAGCCTTGGGGTGTTTTTGGCTAAAGCTTGTCTAGAACGAAAAAAAATTTGGCTCTAATTTGTTTCACCAGTTTAGCCTTGGGTCTTTTGATCCAGGTTTCTACATTCCATTTTTGTGAACATCGCGTTTTTTACCCATTCATGCTCAATCCTTTGCCAAGACTATATCTTTATCTCGGTCACAGACCAACTTGCCTTTAACCAATTTCAATTCCGCCATTTGCAATGCGCTTTTCCTGTTTTCCAAGGATTGTTTAAAAATAGGCTCCCCCTCATAGTCCCGATTGTACTCCACATGATAAAAAAGAAAGGCTCGATCATTCTTGATCAATACACTACCATGTCTTGCCCTGGCGACATCCATTTTTCCTGTCCCCGGTTCTTTTAAGATATACCCTTGAAACTTCCAATAGGTAGCATCTTCACTTTTATAGATAGCAAAGCCATTATGGGGGTCTGTCATGAGCCAATAACTACCTTTCCAAAGAAAAATATACGGGGCTTCTTCGTAACCTATACCGGTGACAGATTTGTTATATACATCACCAAGTGGCTGTTTGATGGTTTCCCATGCATCGAAGTCCTTTGTGGTGCGGTGTATCAGGGTGTACTCTTGGGTTTTGTACATTGCGTTTTTTGCCATAAACCACAGGTGGGCAGTGTCATCTACCCAATATGTTGAAGCATCCAAAGTACTTAAGGTATCGGCATGCATTACCTGCATCTTTTGCCACCCATTCACGGGATTGTTCAATGAAGTTGCATAATGGACAATGGAGCCTTTACCGCCCCAAGCCCCTTTTGTGGTGAGGGTGTCCGGTTTAAAGGTGGCAAACATGTGCAAACTATCCTTGGTGGCAATAATGGCCGGTGCCCAAAAAGTGGCATCGGCATCTTTGTCATCATGTTGGCCATCAAAGCGGCAGTATCCCTCAAATTTCCAGTTTGCCAGGTCTTGGGATGAGGCAACTCCGATAGGCGTTTGTAAAAAAGTATTCCGTTTACCGGAACGCCTAGCCGTGTAATAAATGTAGTAGAGTTCATCGGAGCGGTTATAGACAATTTCAGGGTCGCAAGAACCTTGGTAATTGGGGTCTATGAAAATTGGTTTTGGAATGGTATTCCCTTGCCTTTGGGCACAACCCATAATTGTGGTAGCGAAAAGAATACAAAGTATTTTCCGTATCATGATTTTGATTCTGTATGGCCGGAATCGATGTCTTCCTTTTTACGATAAAGCTCTTCATATGCATAATGGCCTGTATTGATCAGCGCCGAACGTATGTAAAACTGTTTCAGTTTGGGGTTGTCCTCCAATAAGAGCAATTCTTTCTCTATGGGTTTTGCCTTTTTTCCAAGATTTTGAAGGACGGCAAAGGATGTAAAATGGTTGTTTTTTACTTGTTCAAGGATAAAATTCAAGGCATCCTCATTATCTCTTGCCTTTACCAATACTTCCGCGGCGATCAAACGGACCTCTATTTCCGGGTCATTCTCAAAGGTGGTCAAGGTCTCATCTGGTAGCTCCTTTAGCATTCCGCGCTCATGCAAGGCCAAAACACCCAGCACTCCCCAATAGCGGATAGCGGAATCCTCATTTTGCATATTGGCAATTAAAGAATTAAGGTGATCTGCAGTAGCAGTACTTGCCAATGCGGCCGCATCAATGACTGCTTCGACATTTTGATTTGTATTTCTGACATAATCATAAAATGGAACACTATCCGTTTTTTTGCGCATAGACCAAGGATATAGTCCCAGATCTTTGTTCTGTTTCATGAAGGCCAACAATTCTTCCTTCATTTCCTCTATTTTTTGTTGATGCCGAGGGGTGCCTATGAGGTTGTTGGACTCGTAAAAATCGTTTTCGGTGTCATAAAATTCAAATGGCGGCATAGGTTTCCAGAAGAGGCTTTGTAAGGAATCCGTCTTTCCTTCGTGATAAGCCCTGTCCCAACTTTGGTATGAAGGCATTTGCCATTGGTAGGACTGTCTGGTACCATTTGGGTAGGCGGTATTGAAATTCCAAATGAAACGATATTTACCATCGGTCAGGGCACGTGAGGGAATAAAACTTCGTTCTTGATTGGCACGATAGGTAAAGAGTTTTTTTCGGGGTCGGGGCCGGTTTTTTCCCAGAAAGGGTCGCCCCATCATAAAATCCGGGATTTCAATATCCAATAGGTTTAAAATCGTAGGTGCAAAGTCTACAAAACCTACCAAACGATTATCCCTGCCCCGAGTCTTTCCATTTACCAGATGGCTGAATTTTTCAGGAAAATGAACCAATAAAGGCACTTTTGTACCCACTTCATATACAAAGGCCTTGGCCCTTGGTAGACAACCTCCATGGTCTGAATAGAAAAAGATGATGGTATTGTCCAGTTCGCCTGAATCTTTTAATTCCTGTAACCGTTCCTCTATCCAATTATCCATTTTTGAAACTGAGTCATAGTGCCAAGCGATGTCATCCCGAATTTCAGGAACATCGGGCAGGTAAACAGGTAATTTTACGGAATCCGGATGGACGTAGCGCGGTGCTCTACCAGAAGTATCTCGCGTTGCAACGCGCTTGGTATGCGTGCCATTGTAATTAAAAACCGAGAAAAACGGTTTTGATTTGTCGGGCCTGTCTATGTAAGTGGCCCCCCTTTTTGAACTCTCCCATAAACTTTCAGGGCGATTACCGTCGTTATAATCCGTTTTACTGTTGTTCGTGGTGTAATAGCCTGCTTCCCTTAGGTAAATGGGATAGTAGAAGTCTTTAGGTACCGGTCTTGCCTCACGATGCCAATCTGTAGCCAACATGGGAGCATAAACACTGGAAATCAAGGTACTTCTGGCCGGGGAGCATTGTGCCCCATTGGAGTGGGCGTTTTCAAAAATGAGACTTTTCCGTGCCAGGGAATCCAAGGTAGGGGTGTGGGTGTATTCATTTCCGTAAAAGGACAAATATGGACTCATATCCTCTACCACCAGCCAAAGTATATTGGGACGTTCCGGTTTTTCTTCTGGGGTGCATCCTAAAAACACAAGCCCTAAAACCAGTGAAACCTTACTTGCGAGCTGCGGCCAGTTTTTCAATTTCATAGGACACATCATAACTCGGATTTTTTTTGGTTGGGATTGGGGCATTCATTTCATTTCGCCAAGCACTGAGTTTGCCCAACAGTTCTTGGGTCTTTTCTGGATAATTATGGGCCATATTGTCCGTTTCGCCTACATCTTGTTTTAAGTTGTAAAGTTCTAGTCCGCCGTCCTCAAAATATTGGTGTAGTTTCCAGTCACCGGAAATAATAACCGAACCGGGCCGTGTTCTGAATAGTGGATCACGTGAACCGTCCAACTTTGGGTTATATGCTTGTAGATAAATAGGGAAATGAAAATAGAGTTCCCTTTTCGACCGGGATATGTCCTTAAATTGGCTCACCATGCTCTTTCCATCTAAAAGTGTTGCCTTTTGTTCGGGATTTACAATATCTTGAAGTGTAGGGTAAAAATCCAGATTACTCACGCAATTCCTGTTTATGGCTCCTTCCAAGACTTTTCCGGGCCACCTAATTACCAAAGGCACGCGTATACCTCCGTCATAATAGCTTCCTTTCCCCGCCCTAAGGGGGTCTTGGTTTGAAATAGCTCGGATCCCCCCATTGTCAGCGGTAAAAATTACCAAGGTATTTTGGGCAAGGTCAAGTTCGTCAAGGGTTTTTAATAGTCTGCCCACGTTTTCGTCCATAGCACTCACCATGGCTCCGTAAATCGGGTTGTTCTGCCCATTTACGCCAACCTTTTCTTGATATTTTTGAATCCATTCCTCCTTGCCCTGAATTGGCGTGTGCACGGTGTAGAAAGGAATGTAGGTAAAAAAGGTGGTATCTTTGTTCTTTTTGATAAACGAGATGGCTTCGCGGGTCAATCTATCGGTCAGGTATTCACCTTCGGGACCATCTTCAATAAAATCAATGTTGTAAGGGGAAAAATAGCCATCCTTTCCCGGATTGCCACGTCCACTGCCCCCTACATTGTAATCTACTCCTTGTTTCGCTGGGTCATTGCCCACATGCCACTTGCCGAAATTAGCGGTTACATAACCTGCGGATTTCAACATTTCCGGTAGCGTGTAAATTGAATCGCGCAAGTGTTCGGTGTTTTTTATGGGGATGAGCTTCCGAGTGCGTCCATTACCCCGGTCGGAAGGGCTCACCGTGTATACGCCGTGCCGTGGAGTGTTCATTCCGGAAAGTAAACAAGCTCTACTGGGGGCGCAATTTGACGCCCCTGCATAGGCATTGGTAAAGACCATCCCTTGCTTGGAAAAAGCATCCAGATTAGGGGTTTCATAGTAGGTAATTCCCATAAAACCCAGGTCTTTCCAACCCAGATCATCAACATTGATCAAGACGATATTGGGGTTTACGTCAGGAATCCGTTTTACCTCGGGCTTGCATGAAAACACGGCCCAAAGCAAAAAGAGGACATAATAAGGGGTGTGCCAAAATATCTTTATGTCAATTATTCTATTCAACTTTGTTTCTTTTGTGCCCAGTAGGGTCGGTTTCTCTTATTTTAACTTGACCTTGTTTGCCAAAACCGGCCTTACAATGCTTCATTATTCCAAGGATGGGATGCTGGATCGATCCTCGTTTCATCCAAATGATTATCTACTATAGGGTGTGTTATTGGGAATTTTGGTTCTACCTATTTCTTTTGCCGAGCTAATGGGTTTTATCAAAAAGGAATAGCTATATGGTTTGGCCGGTAAGCGATACTCGGGATGTGGGAGCGCCTTTTTTGACCAACTATCGTCCCCACCTACGCCCATTTGCTTATGGTCAATGTTTACAGTGATAAAATCCCTTGGCTTTAAATCATAGGAGTGTACCGCATTTTCGATATCCCAGGTGGTATACGGCCAGGCACTTATGCTTAAAGGCTCACTATCGGCTTGCACCAATATACCTGTGCCTTGATCGTTGGTCAGGGAGAACCATTGGACTTCCGTTTTATTACTACTCTCCTGTGGACGTATATAGGTGTAATAGTCCTCGGATAAGGTGGATCTGTAGTGACCAATAGCGGCACCCAACTTTCTATCCCAATAGTTTTCATGTGGGCCTTTCCCCAGCCAATCGACAGTTTGGAGTTGTTGCACAACTTCAAGTTGAAGTCCTAAACGGGGGAGCATGGGCAGATTTTTTTCGGCAGAGAACTTAACTTCTACTTTACAGCTACCATCACCAAAAATGAAGTAATCGACTACCATATTGGCTTCACCCCCAGCAAAGGAGAAAGTTGAAGAAGCCCTTGCCATATGATCACTCATTTTTTGCATGGCAAAGTCGACCGATTCTGGATTTTGCGATGCCTCCTTCCAAACTTTAAGATTTTCGGGCGTTTTTCCTCCACCACGGTCATTGTCAGTGGTGGGTCTCCAAAAATTGGGGCGTAATCCAGAGGTGATAAGGCTTTTATCCCTAAAGGTATACTGTTTTAATTGACCTGTTTCTGGGTCAAAGAGCAGTTCAAAGTTGGAACCCTTGACTTGGTTACCCGAAATTTTTACGCTTCCCAAAGTTTTGGCCTCAATGAACTTATTAGGCTTTTCAAAGGGAAGCCCAAATTGTTCCCATGCCACTTCGTGGCCTTTCTTGGCCCAAGTTGTATCTTCCTTTAATTCAAAACCAAGGCGTAGCATGTATTTTGCCCCAGCTTTTAATTTCGGTTTTTTAAAGGGAACCGTAATCTCTTTTTCTTGGCCTGGATTTAGATCGATGGCATCCATAACACCCTTTTTCAGTATCCTTCCGTCTTCTTCCAATAGCCACGTGACTTTATAGTCCATCAAATTTGTAAAATGGTGCAGGTTGGCCACCTTTACCTTTCCTTTTGCCAAATCCATTGCTTCTAAGGCCACGGGCTGAAATACTTTTTTTACCTCCCAAAGGGCGGGTTTGGGATTCCTTTCCGGATCGACGATACCGTTAAGGCAAAAATTTCCTGAATTTACTTTGGTATCTCCCATATCCCCTCCATAGGCATAATAATTGGAACCATCAGGTGCTTTTTGCAACAGCCCTTGATCCACCCAATCCCAGATATAGCCTCCGATAAGTCTTTTGTTCGCTTTGATGGCATCCCAGAATTGGTACAGATTTCCTGTGGAGTTTCCCATAGAATGGGCATATTCGCACCAAACAACAGGCCGGTTTTCTCCCTTTAGATTGGCCATTTTCACCATATACTCAATAGAGTTGTACATACGGCTCACCATATCTACATATTCGGGATCCTTGATAAGTTCGTCCTCTATCTTTTTTTTGCCCCCTGTGGTCTGCGCACCTTCGTAATGCACTGGCCGGGTAGGGTCAAAGGCCCGGATCCAATTGGCCATTGTAGCATGGTTAAATCCCGAGCCCGACTCGTTGCCCAGAGACCAAAAGATAATACTGGGATGGTTTTTATCCCGCTCTACCATGCGGACGGCACGTTCCAAAAAAGCGGTCGACCATGAGGTGTCGTTTGCTAATTTTCCGCCCAGGTCATGGGTCTCCAGATTGGCTTCATCCATGACATAGATGCCATACTCATCACATAATTGGTAAAAGTGTTCGTTGTTGGGATAATGGGAGGTTCTCACCGCATTGATGTTGAATTTTTTCATCATTAATATATCCTGTAGCATGGATTCCCGTGAAACTACCTTGCCCGTCAAAGGGCTATGGTCATGTCTATTGACCCCATACATCAATACCGATTTTCCATTAACAAAGAATTCCCCGTTCCTGATCTCGGTTTCCCGAAACCCTACTTGGGTACTTCGGGCCTCCAAAACAGCCCCATTTTTATCCTTAAGGGTAAAAACAAGGGTATATAGGTTAGGACGTTCGGCACTCCACTTTTTTGGGTTTTTAAGGTGCGCCTTCATCATGGCAAAATCCGGTTTGCCCCGTTGTTCGTACCTTTCGTTGTAAATCATTTCGGCCTCCATGGCCAAGGGAGTCTCAAATACGGGTTTGTTGTTGTCATAGAGTTGTGCCTCCAGTGTTTGTCCATCAAACTGTACATCTCCGAATACTCTTATTTTTGGACGTAGTTGAAGCTCCGCATCCCGATAGTCTTCGTCCAGATCGGTTCGGACAAAGAAATCGTACAACTGTATCTTCGGAGCTGCCGAGAGGTATACACCCCGATGGATACCACTTAACCGCCAATGGTCTTGATCTTCCAGATATACGCCATCGCTCCATCGATATACCTTTACCGCCAATTGATTATTGCCCTGTTCAAGATAGGGTGTAATGTCAAAATGGGTAGGAAGGCAGCTATCTTCACTATACCCCAATAAATGGCCATTGAGCCATACATAATAGGCAGAACTTACGCCGCCCAAGGTTAGGGTTACTTGCATATCCTCCCAATCGCTTGGTATTTCAAAAGAAGTCCGGTAGAACCCTGTTGAATTATCGTCCTTTGGTACCAAAGGTGGGGCCACAGGTTCAAACGGATACTTTATGTTGGTATAAATGGCAGTGCCGTAGCCTTGTAACTCCCAGTTGGCGGGAACAGGAATTGTATTCCAATTAGAATCGTCAAAGTCCATGGCATGGAAGTTTTGAGGGCCAAGTTCCGGGACGGGATGCCATTGAAATTTCCAATCCCCGTTCAAGGATTTATAACGAGTGCTTTTTTCTTTAACCCCCGCCAATGCCTCGGCTTCCGAAGGGAACGATTGGGAGGTAGCTTTGGCAGGTAGGCGATTTAGACCATTAACCTGTGGGTCTTGCCAATGTTCTAAGGTTTGCGAAAAGACAAGGAAATGCCCCAAAAAACAAAAAAAGGAAAAAAGGTGGGTTGTTCGTGGCATTTATTTTGATTTTATTGATTGTTTTTTTATCGCTTATAAACTGTGATGAGAGTACGGCTGAACGGAAAAGGGGGAAACTAACTAACTTTGGTCAATATTTCGTCCAAGTCCGCCGTAAAAGATGTTACCTCCGTCTTTTCAAACTGCTTTACATATTCTGTTGGGCTTATGCCGAATTCCCTGCTGAAACACTTGGTGAAATACTTTGGGCTGCTAAAACCTGTCATATAGGCCACTTCCGAGATATACATATTGTTCTTTTCCAAGAGTTGTGAAGCGCGTCTTAATCTGATTTTTTTAATGAAGTTGACCGGGGTCTCATTGAGTATAGTTTGTAATTTCCTGTAGAGATTGGCCCGGCTCATACCCACTTCGGAGGCAAGGTACTCTACGCTAAGAGATCCATCTTCCAATGAGTCTTCAACAATCAGTATCAGCTTTTTTATCAATTTTTCTTCGTTTGATTCCAATTCTATCTCAGAGGTCTCCACGGAAATAACCTTACTGTATTTGTCTTTCAACGACGCTCTTGAAAACAAGGTGTTCTTCACCTTCCATTTTAGAAAATCGGGGCTAAAAGGCTTTTCTATATAATCCGCGGCACCTAGGCTAAGGCATTGTATTTTAGTATCTTCGGAATCTTTTGCAGTAAGCATGAACACCGGGAGGTGGGCCATACCCTCGTCTTCCTTGATTTTTTTTAGCATGCTAATACCGTCTTCAACGGGCATTAAAATATCACTGATGATAAGGTTGGGCTAGCCCAAC
>JBCBSN010000150.1:0-10964 GCA_039819225.1 Bacteroidota bacterium
GGAGCCCTTTTTTCCATGGTGCGGGGCGATGGCCTCTCCTAGGTAAGGGTCCTCTTCCATAGCCATATTTTGCCCTTTTTGGAAAGAGACCTTATAGTCCCATTTTCCTGCATTTGGCGGGGAAAAGATAACCCGCCAAGTACTTCCATGGTCTGCACTTGTGTTTGCGGCATCACCATCCGCTGCATAAAACCCAGGAACATTGTACTCCCGTCCATCATGTGAAAAGAGAACCTGGAGCCGATAGTCCGAAAATGGATTTTCCTTTGCTGTTTCAGCAGTCTCTTCTAATTCAAAGTCCATAGTAATGGCTTCGTATTGTACATGTAAATCCTGAGAATGAAGGGTAAGGACATACAGCAACAACACACCTACAAATACTTCTTTCATAATGTGTCATAAAAATTAAATCAACATTTCAGCTCAAAAGGGACCGCTTTTGAACAATTGGGATTTGAATATCTACAGATTCGGGTGTCATTTGGGTTGTGTTAGAACTCTTGACCAACAAAATCGTTCTAAGAGGCTGTTTTGAAATATGTCAATTGCTTTTTTATGCCCCTTTTTGCGCCTAACTTCGTTAAAATTTTTGGCCGTAGCCCTGCTATACCCTCAAATTTTGCCTTGTTATGCATCAAAAATGGTCTCTAAGAAATTCCAATCACATATTTCAAAACAGCCCCTAAATCATGGGGCACCAGACCCGTTTGCTTCATATTCCAAGACGACCGCCGTATGACATTCAACCCTGGGAACGGTCAATTGAATTCGCCCATTGCGCTCTTCAAAGGGCAGTATTTCCCCGGAAGGAACCAAATAGGCCTCCGTAATCCGTTCCGGAACATCAATAGTAAGGGGAATATCGTACAAGGGAACAAGATCTTCGATTACCCTGACCGATCCACGCTGAATGGGGGAAGCATACAACAGATGGGCCACATAACGTTGTTGCTCGGGCTGGTGCAGCAGATTTATTCGACCCATACTGGGCATTTCCACCTGCAACATTGGATGCTCCCGGAACAATTGCAAAGCATTATAGAACATGTCCCTATGGATACGCGCCCCCTCTTGGCTATATTGTCGATCCAGATCATGGGCCAAATAAATGACATTTCCTTTTCGTACCACGGCGGGATGCTCGGCCTCGTTGGCACGGTAAGGGGTATTGTTATGGGAGCTATAATGCGAAATGGTCCTAGAGAAAAAAGGTTCCCGAATCGATGCCAAAACTTCGGTTTCCAGATTCGGTTTCAATCGAAGGGCGGCGGTATAATTGAGAAAAGGCGAGGTTACCAAGCCCTCTGAAATCCCATCATTTACAACGGTATAATCAACGTCGTAGGTAGCCTTTCCCAAATACTCCGCCCCAATATCGATTATAGGTTTGCCTTTATGGAAAATACCCTCGCCCATGGCAATTACCTTACCCCCATCTTGTACAAATTTCTTGACCTTGGGGATATCCCGTTCTAGAACACCTCCACTAGTGATGACCAAAACTTCAATGTTGGACCAATCCCCCAAGGTATTGACCACATTGAAGTTTACCTGCCTTTCCAACAACATGCCCACAATGCCTTCAATAGCCGGCAGGTCCTCCCCTACATAGAGTCCGGTAGATGAAACATGATCCGCCCCAACCCCATAATCCTCTATTTTTTCCACGTAATCAAAAGCATAGCCGATGTTTTCGTAGGTAGCCCTATCCATCTCCCCGGAGGGGTGTAATTGATCCCCTATATTGCAAGAGGCTCCAAAAGCCACCATGGAAGCTGCTTCGTACAGAAGTGCGTCCTTGTGCTTAAATCCTCCAAATTCGCCCCAAGCCTTGTGGAACTTCCCGCTCATGGCTACAATATCCTTACCCGTATTGGCAAAGTATTTGGAGCGCCATGGAAAAATATCGTAACCTCCCCATGCCGTAGGCAAATCCTCCAAATCATGCTTGGTGTTGTGGTTGAAAAAACCATACTTAAAAAGCTCGATATTTTTGGTGTTATAGGTACGGGTGGTCCCATTATAGTATATGGTCGCATCGGGTTTGTGCTTTTTGATAATGGCCGATGTTTTCTCGAAAAATTCATTGTACTTCTCATTGGTCCGTTGTATCACCGCAGTGGAATCATTGGGATCTATGCCTCGCTGTACGTAATCCCGTAGGCTCCATGCATTGAAGTTCATATGCTCCGGTTGGTGGATATCATACCATATCCCATCCAAATCATAATTCTTGATAAGTTCTTCGGTCTGTCGGTAAATGAGTTCCGCATAGGGGCCGGAAGGTTCCAGGTATTCCCAACCATTAAAGGATTCCTCTGGACCCAATTCCTTTACCATATCCCTGTAGGCATTCGAACCATCCTTCCGCAATACCGCCCACTCCGGGTGCATTTTGGCGTCATTGGCCGACCATCCCACCGTGAAATAAGCGAAAACCCTAACTCCAATTTCCCTGCAGGCCGCTATTTGTTCCTTCAACAAATCAAAATTCAGGTTGGGATGTACCATTCCCACTTGCGTGGGGTAGTAGCTCCAACTATGGTGCCCTTTGGCGAAGACGTTGATGGCGTTTACACTCCCGACCTTTAGTGCTTCCTGAAACCGCTTTTTATCAAATTTATAGCCAATACTATCAATGTGTTCCGAGGTATGGAAGTCCAGATGTATCTGACGTGTGGATTCCTCAAATGTCATTTTTGGGTTTTGGGAAAGATCCCTTGTCCGTGTCAATTGATTTGGTGAATCCTTACATCCCCAAAACAGGGCCACTAAAACAAACAAGTACGTCCTTTTCATTTTCTTCGGTTTATAATGAAGTCATTTAGTAGATTCCACAATCTTACAAAGTGCCTCATATTGAAAATACCGTTCGGCGTATATCTTGGCCCGGCTGAAATCTGGCTGGTAAACTTGCTCAAAGCCCTGACCCATATTCTCCATCGCGTCCTCAACCTTAGGATATATTCCGGCGACGGTCGCGGCCAACATGGCAGCACCTGCAGCACCGGTCTGTTCCGATTTATGCACTTGAATAGGCATTTCCAGGATATCCGACATCATTTGCATGACGTAGGGCGATTTCTTGGCAACACCGCCTACCCCAATGATTCCCTTGATTTCCATATTGTATTCGCGAAAACGTTCTATGATCTTTTTGGCCCCAAAACAAGTAGCCTCTACCAGTGCCCTGAACATTCTTGGGGCATCCGTGCCCAATTGTAAGCCAAAAAGGGCCCCTTTTAAGGACTGATCCGCATCAGGTGTCCTTCTGCCATTGAGCCAATCCACGGCCCACTCCAAATCCATTTCGAGCGGTAGCCGCCCTGCCGCTTCGCTCAAATCCCGTAGAATGGACAACTCCATCTCCCTCATAGTATGTGCTACATTCTCGGAAATGGGCACTCCACTGTTCATTAGATATTGTTTAATGGGCCAGGCCAACAGGTCCTTAAACCATTCATATACATCCCCAAATGCGGATTGCCCAGCTTCCAGTCCTACCATTCCAGGGATTATGGAACCCTGCACTTGGCCGCATATTCCCTTTACCAGGGTATCTTCCAGCATATTACTTGGAATAACTATCATATCACAGGTAGAAGTCCCCATGACCTTGCTCATGAAATGGGGCGCGATCTGCCCCCCGATGGCTCCTACATGAGCATCGATCGCCCCTACACCAACCCGTACTTTTGTGGATAATCCCAATTTCCGGGCCCATTCGGCACTGAGGTTTCCCGCCGGCATATCAGCGGTATAGGTCTTTGTATACAGCCTATTCACGAAGCCTTGCAACGAGGGATCTAAGGATGAGAAGAATTCATCCGGTGGAAGCCCTCCCCATTCATCGGACCAGAGACCTTTGTGTCCTGCCGCACAGACTCCCCTCTTAATGTCATCGGCATGTTGTCCTCCTGTTAGCAGGAAGGGAATCCAATCGCAATGCTCTACCCATGAATAACATGCCTCGGCTACCTTGGTATCCTCACGGAGCATATACAAAAGCTTGGCCCAAAACCACTCCGAGGAATAAATACCGCCTACATATTTCAGATAATTGGTATCGGACTTTTTGGTATGTGCATTGATTTCCTCCGCCTCGGCAATGGCCGTATGGTCCTTCCATAAGAAAAACATGGCGTTGGGGTTTTCCATGAACTCCGTATGGAGCGCCAAAGGGGTTCCCGATTCGTCCACCGCAACCGGGGTAGATCCCGTGGTATCCACTGAAATGGCCCTTATGCTTTCTTGAATCTCTTTACTGCATTGGCCCAAGGCATTAGTGATGGATTGCTCCAAACCCTCCACATAATCCAAGGGATGCTGCCTAAATTGATTTTTTGTCGCTGAACAATACAGTCCCTTTTGGAAACGGGGATATACAAAAACCGCTGAGGATTTTTCCTCACCGTTGGCGGCATCGGCCACTATGGCCCTAACCGAAGCCGTGCCAAAATCCACCCCAATCACATAATCCTTTCCAGCACCCATTTCCAATTTTTGTCGGTTATCCATAAATGGGGCCGTAGGTTTGGCAAGCCCTGTAATCCTGCCCTTCCTTATCCATTCCAAATGAGTTCCAAGCAGATGGTCTAAAAATATGCTCTTCAGCGATATTGTGCATACAAACGGGTATCCGTAGCATGGAGGCCAAAGTAATCAAGTCCCTTCCCATATGCCCGTAACTGATGGCCCCGTGATTGGCCCCCCAATTGTTCATTACCGAGTACACATCGGCAAAGGCACCGGATCCCGTTAATCTGGGCACAAACCATGTGGTAGGCCATGTCCGACTGGTGCGGATATCCAGGGTGTGGTGTACCTCATCGGGCAAGCGAATGCTCCATCCTTCCGTTAGCTGTAGGACGGGACCTATTCCTTTTACCAAATTGATACGGCACATGGTCAAAGGCATACCTGCCTCGGTGAGAAAATGGGAGGAATAACCCCCTCCCCTAAAGTAACCCAAGTCCGCAGGATACCAAGTAGTGGCCTCCAAACAGGCCTGTTTCTCCGCTTCGGAAATCTCCCAAAACGGTTTCATTGCAGGGTTTCCGTCCTTAGTCTGTCGACCGGAACCGTCCAAAGTGGCGGAACCGGAGTTGATCAGATGGATAAAACCCTTTGACGCCCTGCCTTCGGGCTGCCACCCCGTAACCCTTTTCACGGCCTCGGGGCTCCAGTATGTGCGGACATCCGCAAAAATTTGGGACGTATTCGTCAATAGGTAATTGAACAGCATGGAAATACCATTAAGGGAGTCGTTTTCGGTAGCGACCATATAGGGTTGCCTAATGCCATTCCAATCAAATGAAGAATTCAGAATGGCCTCGGAGAAATCCCCATTGGGCAAAAAGTCCGTCCATTGGCGCTGACCTTGAAATCCCGAGACCAGTGCATTATGGCCCAAGGCCTCCTCCCCATATCCCATTTCCGCCAATTTGGGATTGCCTTCCATTAAATCACGGATAATCAGGGTCATTTTTACAACAAATTCCCAATCCTTATCCTTTTGCTCCCGTGACCTTTGATTTTCTAAATCATTAAAATCCTCGCCTTCCCTACAATTCTCCTTGGTCCATTGCCAGGCCCTTTCGTACTCCTCTTCATCATAAATTCCACGCTCAACGCGCCTCATTATTTCAGAGGAATCCACAAATTCATTGCGCATTCCCAAATAGGACTGAAAGAAATCCGATTGTATCTCAGAGCCGGCAATACCCATGGAAACAGTGCCTATGGCGAGGTAGGATTGTCCTTTCATGAGGGCAACCGCAAGACCTGCCTTGGCAAAACCCAAGAGTTTTTCCCGAACATCCAACGGTATTTCCTCATCACACAAGTCTTGCACATCCCTGCCGTAAATTCCAAAGGAGGGTATCCCTTTCTGGTTATGACCGGCAAGGGTTGCCGCCAAATAAACCGCTCCAGGCCGTTCCGTTCCGTTAAACCCCCAAATGGCCTTGGGAATAGTGGTATCCATATCCATGGTTTCCGTCCCGTAGCACCAGCACGGCGTAACCGATAGGGAAAGTCCCACATTTTCCAACTTAAATTTGGTAGCACAGTCCGAAGCCTCCTTGACGCCGCCAATACAGGAATCGGAAATAACGCATTGCACAGGTTCCCCGTTTGGATATTTCAAATGTTCGGTGTAAAACTTGGCCACGTTTTGGGCCATATTCATGGTGGTCTGTTCCAAGGATTCCCTTACTCCCCCCAATCTTCCGTCGATTATTGGACGAATTCCAATTTTTGGGTACATATCTAGTGGTTAGTTGATAAACAATGCAAGTGTGATAGCAGCGAAAACACTTATGCCTCTGTGTTGTGGAAGAAGTACTCCTTAAGAGACCTTTTTTCCTTTATTTCCAAAGATATGCTTAATCGTTTAAACAAAAAAATTAAAATTGGTAAGACACCCCTATTTATCGGGATAAATGGGTTATTTGGTCATTATTGCAGAAGACGATTTGCGAACCATAACATCCGCAGGTAAGGAGATGGCTTGTTGTGGTATGTCGGGATTCTTGATGCGGTTCCAAAGGGATTGAACGGCGGCCTTTCCCATTTCCTCCAAGGGTTGCCTCACATGGGTCAATGGGCAATAATAGAAGTCAAAAGCCTCCCCTTCATCAAAACTGACCACCGCAATGTCATTGGGCACCCTAAGATTGAGCTTTCCCAAATGCTTTAGTCCATGGATCGCCAGCGTATTTGTTGCAAAAAAAATAGAATCAATAGGGTCATCAGCGGCCAACATCCTATCTATTGCCTCCTGGACTTCCTTTTTTCCGTCTTCATATGAAATTTCACATAAGTGTTCTGGTTTATCCAGGAAGCCATTATCCTGTAAAACGGCCTTATAGCCTCGTATGCGTTCCTGCATGTGGAAGAGTCTATCGGTGTATGCCAACATTCCCACACGCTGGTGGCCGGAACGCACTAACTCTTTAACCACACGATAAGACGATTCATAATTGTCGATAATAACGTAATCCGTTGGCGTCTTAGGAAAGAAGCGATCGATCAATACCACAGGAATATCCTGTTGCTGTAAATATTGTATCTGTTCCTCGGAGCCTTCGGAGGGAGCAATTATAAAACCATCTACCTGACGACTGGACAAAAAATCTATCAGCTGCCTGGATTTGGCCGCCTTTTCGTCCGAGCTACCAAAAATAACCGTATAGTTGAGCTTAGCGGCTTCGTCCTCCATTACCCGAGCCAAGTTGGCGAAAAAGGGGTTTGAAATATCCGCTAAAATCAAGCCTATGGTATTGGTTGTGCCACTTTTAAGACTTTGAGCAATGATGTTGGGTTGATAGTTAAGCCGTTTGGCCACTTCCCTAATCTTTGCCGACATAGCCTCACTGACCCGGCTATCCTTCCCTTTTGAAAGCACATAGGAAACGGTTGCTATGGATACCCCAACCTCTTTTGCTATGTCCTTTAGGGATACTTGTCTTTTTTTCATTGCGCTAATCGATAGACATATACAAAGGTTAATCCCATACAGTTAAAACATCTCTTGTTTTACCATCAGTATCTAATATTTTGATCATTTTCATTTTTTCCGTGATCGGAAACGACCTTGTACTCTGGGAATAATATCCAGATCCATAATAAAATTCACGAATTTCGGTCTTTCCATTGTAATATGAAATTTTTGCTTTCTGATCAAAAGTTTCTAAATCAATGGATTTGACAACTTTTCCCAAAGATGCCGAGAATACTTCAAGACGGTCATCGTTTTTGGATACAAGGGTCAAATATGAACCGTCCTTCCTTTTAACATTTACTAGTGCTTTGGCTTCACCATCTATATAAAATCCACTTGTATCATAGTTCTCAATGGTTTGAAAAGTTCCATCTCCATTTCCTATAAGCAATGCTCCAAACGAACTATCTTGCCAACCCGAAAATACTTCTACACCATGAGAATTGCCAACAGCAAGAATATCAGGAAAACCGTCTCCATTAAAATCCTCTATTAGGGTGCCATAGATAGGAGCAATTTGGGCCCGAGTTGGTAAAGGGACTATTTCGAATCCTTCAGAACCATTGTTTATAAGGCAAACGCTGCTGGCGTAGTTCCATTCCAGAGTCATAGCATTTTTCAGAATTTCTTTCGAAATCACATCAGTTATTCTGGCTTCAGCGTATTGTTTATAGGTGGGCATGCTCTTTTTCAGACCTATCAATTGTTTGAAAAGGTCGTCACGTAAGTGTACAGGAACTTCCCTTCCGTCACTGAAATAGGTCATGATGGGGTCGATGATTCCGTTTTGATCAAAATCTTCGGCATAGATTTTCACAGGTTCTTGTTCCGTTGGTTTGTATTTTGAGTTCAATCCAAAATTACCTAAAACGTAATCGATGTCTCCATCTTGATCCAAATCGTGACCATTTATACTATTCCAAATTCCCTTTTGAGGTGGTAGATCTTTTTCAGCCACCCTTACCAGTCTACCTTTCTCATTTTTAAAAATCACAAGGGGCATAAACTCACCTACGATTAAAAGGTCTTGCCATCCGTCATTGTCATAATCAGACCATAGGGCGCTACGAACTATGCCCAGATCTTTCAATTCGTGTAGCAGGGTATTGCCAAGATCTACAAAAACGGGGACATCGGCCGTTACCGTGTTATTTTGCAATAACATACTTTGGGCGGCCAAGGGATAGGATTCAGGAACCGAGGCACCACCTACGAAAATATCTAGATCACCATCTTTATCATAATCCGAAGCTACTGCGCAAGAGGCGTTTGCCCTTGGCAGATCCAAACGGGCACTTTCAAACGTTCTGTTACCGGTATTCACCCACAGGCGATCGGCATAGTATCGACTTTGTCGCCCGTTCTCTACCCCGCCGCTCGCTACATAAATATCCAAATCACCATCGTTATCCACATCAATTAGAAGGCTAGCTTGATCCTCGTGCAATTTGCTGTCTTCTAATTCAAAACTGGAAAATTTCCCCTGCTCCTCCTGAAAAAATAGTTTTCCAATAGCACCCTTGGCCCCACCAACATAAATGTCGTCCAATTTGTTATTATCAATATCTCCTACGGCCAAGCAAGGCCCTAATTTGGACAATTTAAATGGAATTAGCGTTTGATAATCAAAGTCATTAAAAGACATTTCTTGATGTACATAGTCGAGTCCGTCGATTTTTAAATCCTCGAAAAGCGGCGATGGGTCAGACGTAGTGATTAGACCTTCGTTTTCGTTGGCCCTTTTTTGAACAGTAATCCTCTGATTGGCTTTAACGTTTTCAAGTGATTGAAGTGTACCATCTGGCCAAGTTATATGTAAACGATTTACAACTGAATCTTTGCCCAGTCCAAAATTCACTATGGAGCTCACGGAAGACATGAATCCCCTGGTCGGATAATTGACATAAGATGAAATGCCCTGAGAAGATTCAAAACTGATTCTAGCACCAATAGCCCGGGTATTCGGTTCTTCGCCTTCTAAACGGATTTGCAGGTAGTTATTTTTTTTAGTATCGGATGAAATGGTATTGTTCTTAAAGATAAAGGCAGTTTCGTTTATATTATTTATCGCCAAATCCAAATCACCGTCGTTATCAAAATCAGCATAAGCTGCACCGTTGGAATAGCTGGGGTCCATAAAACCCCAATCATCACTTTTGTCTTCGAAACGGAGATTGCCCTGATTGCGAAATAAACGATTTGGAATATGTATTCCTTTCTGCGTTTTTAAGGATTCAAGATAGGCATCATCATCACGCTTTTTTTGATTACCGAAAGGATCGGTATCATCGTAATTGACAAAATCCAGGTCATTGACATCCTTTAAAAAACCATTGGTTACAAAAATATCGCGCCATCCATCAAGATCTAGGTCTACCATCAGGGTACTCCAACTCCAGTTTGTATCCGAGACATTTAAAAATCTTCCTATCTCACTAAATTTTCTTGGGATGGAATCTTTTAAACCGTTGTTAAGTTGTAAGGTGTTCCTGTTATACTGATCCACATATCCAATTTTTTTGCGCAAATCGAATCCGATATGGTTAATGGCCGGATACATCATTTTCAAGTTAATATCTTCCTGTGGGAGCATATCTAGAACCATATAATCCTGCCAACCGTCATTGTTGATATCCGAGACATCGATACCCATCGAAGCAAAACTCGTATGGTTCACATAATCACGAATGCGGTCAGTGAAAGTACCGTCTCCGTTGTTGATATATAGAATATCGTTGGTGACATAATCGTTCGCGACATAGATATCCGGTTTGCCATCTTCATTAAAGTCGTTTATGGCCAAACCCAAACTAAAACCTTCTAAAGTAATGCCTGCTTTCCGCGAAACATCGGTAAAGATTGGGTGCCCATCGGCGCCCATGCCATCGTTCCGGTATAACCTATCGGTACGCTCCGGTCTACCCTGCTCTTTGATACGGGTAATTCGATTGGCTTCCTGGCCCAAATAACCCGTAGGGTGATTTACGATCATAAATACGTCGAGATCGTCATCGCCGTCATAATCAAAGAACGCTGATTGAATCGTATGTGTAGTATCGTTAAGATGGTATTGGGCTGCTTGTTCCTCAAAACGAAGCTGACCGTCGCTGTCAAGACCCTTATTAACAAACAGTAGGTTAGGTCTATTCCGTCCCGATTTCCCTCCCGAAACACTACAGTAAATATCGTCCCATCCGTCTTGGTCGATATCAACGACCGCTACACCGTTGACCCAACTATTGGTCATCACTCCGGATTCTTTGGTCTTGTCCAAAAAAGAGAACGGTTTTGTTTTCCCGTTGTTAAGATATAGTTTGGATGACACGAGATTTCCCGCAAAAAATAAGTCTTCGTAACCGTCATTGTCAAAATCCCCTACACCTACCCCGGCACCATTGTACATATTCACGTATTCGAAAACATTTAGTTTAGGGTCGTCGATGGAATTCTTAAATTCGAC
>JBCBSN010000151.1:0-10909 GCA_039819225.1 Bacteroidota bacterium
TCAGAGCAGGAAATCGTAAGACGGGAAAAGCTGGTCAAATTACGCAGTTTGGGCATTGACCCCTATCCCGCCGCCTTATACCCGGTAAGCACTACATCAAAAGGAATAAAAGAGGATTTCCAGGAAGGGAAACAGGTAACGGTTTCCGGTCGTTTAATGTCCCGAAGAATTCAGGGAAAAGCTTCCTTTGCGGAGTTGCAGGATAGTGCAGGCCGCGTGCAGCTCTATTTTAATAGGGACGAAATTTGTCCGGGGGAGGACAAGACCGCGTATAACGAAGTCTATAAAAAGTTGTTGGATATTGGGGATATTATCGGGGTAGAAGGCGAATTATTTACGACCCAGGTAGGTGAAAAAACAGTGAAGGTAAAATCGTTTACGGTACTCAGCAAGGCATTGCGTCCCCTACCCCTGCCCAAGAAGGATGCAGAGGGCAATCTGTACGACGAATTTAACGATCCCGAACTCCGTTACCGTCAGCGCTATGTGGACCTTGTGGTAAATCCGGCGGTAAAGGAAACCTTTATAAAGCGTACCAAAATTACCAATAGCATTCGTGAATTTTTGAATTCAAAAGGATATCTAGAGGTAGAGACGCCTATTTTACAGCCCATTCCGGGCGGTGCCACGGCCAGGCCTTTCCTCACCCACCACAATGCGTTGGACATTCCGCTCTATCTGCGGATTGCCAATGAACTGTATTTAAAGCGATTGATCGTTGGGGGGTTCGATGGGGTATATGAGTTTGCCAAGGATTTTAGGAACGAGGGTATGGACCGTACCCACAATCCGGAATTTACCCAAATTGAACTTTATGTGGCCTACAAGGACTATAATTGGATGATGGGCCTCACCGAGCAATTGCTGGAAAAAGTGGCCTTGGATGCCAATGGGAGCACCCGGGCAAAAATAGACGAACAGGAAATAGACTTCAAGGCCCCTTACGCCAGGGTTCCCATTTTAGGGGCAATACAGACCCATACGGGATATGATGTAGCCGGCATGGACGAAAATCAGCTCCGGGAAGTAGCCCAAAAATTGAATATTGAGGTGGATGAGACCATGGGCGTAGGAAAGTTGATCGACGAAATCTTTGGGGAAACCTGTGAGCACCATTACGTGCAACCTACGTTCATCACGGATTATCCCAAGGAAATGAGTCCCTTGACCAAGGAGCACCGATCCAACCCGGCCTTGACGGAACGTTTTGAACTGTTGGTCAATGGAAAGGAAATTGCGAATGCATACTCGGAGTTGAACGATCCTATCGATCAAAGGGAACGCTTTGAGGAGCAATTGCGCCTATCCGAAAAAGGCGATGATGAAGCCATGTTCATCGACCAGGATTTTTTACGGGCCCTTGAATATGGCATGCCCCCCACTTCTGGGATCGGGATCGGGATAGATCGCCTAGTAATGCTACTTACCAACAATTCGTCTATCCAAGAGGTCCTTTTCTTTCCCCAGATGCGGCCGGAGCGGCGAGTCGCCGCCGACGTTTTATCCAATGAAGATGCGAAAAAAGTATTCGCCATCTTGAAAAAAGTAGAAAAACTCCCTTTGAGCGACTTAAAGACCCAAGCCGGACTTTCCAACAAAAAATGGGACAAGGCCATTAAAGAACTTACCAAAAACAAGGCAGCAAAAGTCCATAAACTGGAAGGACAATTGATTGTGGAAATAATCTCTTAATCCATAAATCCCCATTTGGTCTTGTTTTTCATTTAGTAAAATTGCACTTTGTTGCATTACTTTTCAAGGACAAAGTTTCCAAAAGTCCTTATCTTTAGGATTACCAAGAGGTTGTGCCCCATTTCCGACGGATACCCTATAGGATAGGTCGCAACAGGAAAGCTTTTTTAATAGCCGTACAGTATAATCATCTATGTCTTTACTGGCATTGTCCATGTGTTTATTAAATATTAGTCGTTATTATTGAAGAGCTTGGACGCTAAGGATTTCGTTTCCGCTAACAGTGGCCAAGAGGAAAAACTACCATAGTTGTCATGGGAAAATGTATTTTTCAAAGAATCCGATATGTAGGGACGGCCTGTACCATCATCTTGATGTGCGCCTGCCAATCCTCGGATCCCGTGGATTTTAGCACCCAAATAAAACCCATCTTAAACGATAAATGCATCACCTGCCATGGCGGAGTCAAAAAAAATGGGGGATTTAGCCTACTTTTTAAGGAGGAGGCCTTTGCGGTAACGGAATCCGGGAAACCGGCCATCATTCCCGGAAACGCCTCCGGAAGTGAATTCATTAAGCGATTGCACGAGGAAGACCCAGAACTCCGTATGCCTTATGAAAAACCAAAACTATCGGATGAGGAAATAGACCTTCTGACACGTTGGGTGGACCAGGGTGCCCCCTGGGGCCAACATTGGGCCTATGTGTTACCAGAGAAGGTGAATGTTCCTGCCATTGAGGCACAAGCCGGGTTCGCCCCCGGACATACTTCCGATTTTATAAGGAACCCGATAGATAACTTTATTTTGGCCCGTTTGCAAAATGAGGGAATCCAGCCCAATGCCGTAGCCGAAAAAAACACTTTGGCCAGGCGCGTTGCCTTGGATATCACAGGATTGCCCCCTTCTAAAACATTTTTTTCATCTTTTGATAAAGGGGTACTGTCCTATGAGCAGTTGGTAGACAGCCTATTGCTGCAAAAGGCCTATGGTGAAAAATGGGCCAGTTGGTGGTTGGATATGGCCCGCTACGCGGATTCCAAAGGTTATGAAAAGGATATGGGGCGTGAAATCTGGGCGTATCGCGATTGGGTAATCCGGTCGTTGAACGAGGATATGTCCTATGATCGGTTTACCACAGCACAATTGGCCGGAGATCTTTTACCTGAACCCTCCCTGGATCAGTTGATCGCTACGGCTTTCCACCGCAATACGATGAATAACGATGAGGGAGGTACCGATGATGAGGAGTTCCGAGTGGCAACAGTCATAGATAGGACAAATACCACCTTTGAAGTTTGGCAGAGTACCACCATAGGTTGTGTACAATGCCATAGCCATCCCTATGATCCCTTTACACAAAAGGAGTATTTTAAGATAATGGCCTTTTTTAACAATACCCGGGACGAGGACACCCCTAATGAGTCCCCGATACTTAAGTTCTATTCCGCGGAACAAAAAGAAAAGGGAAACAGCGTAACCGCTTGGGCTAAAAAATATGGTAATGATACCTTGGCCATGGCCTATAGGAATTTTATTCGGTATAGGGAGCCCGTCTATAAATCCCATTTTTTTGAGGATTTTGTCAATGGGGCTTATGACGACCATGCCTCCGTGGTACTTTGGGACAAGGGTTCCTGTAAAATGCCGGATATCAAGACCCGTAATGCGGGTTTTATCTACCTGAATTTTAGCTCCCACTATGAAGGAACCAAAATTAGGATACGAAAAGGTCATAAGGAAGGTACCGTCCTAGCGGATTTCAAAGTAGGAAAAACCCAGGGAAACGTTACCCAAAGATTTCCGTTTAATAAAATAGATGAAAGAACGGATCTGTACATTGAGACTTACAATCCAGCGGCCCTGCCCAAGGCGGGAGTTCTTAATTTGTACTGGGTGGCTTTCTTGGAGGACCTTCCCGGTCAGGAAAAATCCGGTTACCGGGAAGTGGGGAAGAACTTTATGGAACTCTTGAACGCCCGCACCCCTTCGGTACCCATTATGGTGGAGAATCCGGAATATATGAAGCGGACCACCCAGGTCTTTGATCGCGGGAGTTGGCTTACCAAAACGGATACGGTACAAGCGGGTACCCCAAAGACCCTAAATCCCTGGAACGAGGCATGGCCCAAGGATCGGTTGGGGCTTGCGCGATGGATCGTGGACAAAAACAATCCGTTAACGGCCAGAACTCTGGTAAACCGGGTATGGCACCAGCTATTTGGGCTGGGGCTGGTACCCACCGTGGAGGATATCGGTTCCCAATCCGATGCCCCGTCCCATCCGGCACTTTTGGATTGGCTTGCCCTGCGTTTCATGAACGAGCACCAGTGGAGCATTAAATCCCTGGTGCGGGAAATTGTACTGTCCGGAACGTATCGGCAAAGTTCGGAAAGCAATCCGGAAATGTACCAGGTAGACCCCAAGAACGAACTCTACGCCAGAGGCCCACGACAACGTTTGGGCGCGGAACAAATCCGAGATCAGGCGTTGGCCGTTTCCGGTCTACTAAGCCCTAAAATGTACGGCCCCGGAGTAATGCCTCCACAACCGGAGGGCGTTTGGCAGACCGTCTACAATGACCATCAATGGGTGGAAAGCAAAGGGGAAGATCGCTACCGAAGGGGGGTATATACCTATTTAAAACGGACCAGCCCCTATCCCTCATTTTTAACATTTGATGCAGGGAGCAGAGAAGTGTGCATGATACGGCGCACGGTGACCAATACGCCTCTACAGGCCCTGGTTACCCTGAACGATCCGGTATACCTGGAAGCGGCCTATCATTTGGCCAAGAATAGTTTTAACGAGGACAACATCCCCCTTAGCATTGCCAAAAGTTACCAGGCCGCTACCTACAAAAGCATTAACCCCTCCACACGAGCTATCCTAAAACAGCTATATACGGAATCATTGGAAGAATTAACGGAAAACCCCGCCGCCGTAAAGGAACTGCTCCATTTTGAGGAAAATCCCGGTCCGGAACTCGCTGCCATGACCATTGTTACCAACGCCATTATGAACCTGGACGAGTTTTTGACCAAAGCGTAAATTAGATATAAGATGTTAGATACAAGACTTGAGAGAATAAGGAAGAATAGAAATGCTCCGCATCTAGCATCTTACTAAAAATAGCACATGAAAGATAGTATTATAAGGCTTATTAAGGAAAAACAAGAGCGCGAGGCACAGGCCAGGACGCGTAGGCACTTTATAAAAAGCTGCACCCAGGGGATGGGCGGCCTGGCCCTAAGTTCCTTATTTATGGGCTGTGACCCCTTGGCCAAACCTTCCCAAAAACGCCAGGTTGCCTTCTCCGAGCGAGACCTTAACCCACTCTCTACCCTGGCACCACCCTATGGCCCCAAGGTAAAATCCGTTATTTATCTCCATATGGCAGGGGCACCTTCCCAACTGGAAATGTTCGACTACAAGCCCACCTTACATAAACTCCATGGCCAAGATTGCCCGCAGTCCCTTCTTGAGGGCAGAAAATTTGCCTTTATCAAGGGAACTCCCAAGTTAATGGGACCTCAGGCACAGTTTGCCCAAGAGGGGGAATCCGGCAACTGGGTATCCAATTTCCTGCCGCATTTTAAAAAAGTGGTGGACGAAGTGGCTTTCCTTAAGGCCGTACATACCGATCAATTTAATCATGGCCCAGCACAACTCTTTATGCATACGGGCAGTCCAAGGCTTGGCAGGCCCAGCATCGGGGCCTGGGCCACCTACGGCTTGGGCTCGGAAAATCAGAACCTTCCGGGTTTTGTGGTACTTACCTCCGGTGGAAATGCCCCAGATGCCGGAAAGAGTGTATGGGGCAGCGGTTTTCTGCCCTCGGTGTATCAGGGCGTACAATGCCGTTCCCAGGGAGACCCCGTTTTATACATAGAGGATCCGGAAGGCATCTCCCGGAACCTAAAGGGGCGCACTATTGAGGCCATTAATAAAATCAATAAAACGGAATATGCCCAATACGCCGATCCAGAGATCCTGGCACGTATCAATCAGTATGAAATGGCCTACCGCATGCAGATTGCCGTACCGGAGGTGATGAACATTAATGACGAACCGGAACATATTAGGCAAATGTACGGGGTAGCGCCCGGAAAGGAGTCCTTTGCAAACAATTGCCTGCTGGCACGCAAATTGGTGGAAGATGGCGTACGCTTCGTACAATTGTTCGATTGGGGTTGGGACACCCACGGCAATGTGCGGGAAGGTTCCATAGACTTGGGGCTGCGCAACAAATGTAGGGAGATAGACCGGCCTATGACGGCCCTTTTACTGGATCTGAAACAACGGGGGCTGTTGGACGATACCCTGGTGGTCTGGGGCGGGGAGTTTGGCCGTACGCCCATGCAGGAAAACCGCGGCAACAAAAAAATGGCCTATAAGGGCAGGGACCATCACGGGGATGCCTTTACCATGTGGATGGCCGGTGGTGGGATCAAAAAAGGGGCCTCTCATGGAAAAACGGACGATATCGGGTTTTCCGGGATCGAGGGTCGAGTTTCCGTCCATGACGTCCATGCTACCATTTTACATCTTCTTGGTTTTGACCATGAGGAATTCACCTATGAATTCCAGGGCAGACATTTTAGGTTAACGGATGTTGAAGGTGAAATTATCAAGGAAGTGTTGGCCTAAAATGGAAAAGCGTAAAAAGTCAAAAATCCAGAACGCGCCCAAATGCGGAAATGGTATTGGGATACTAGTGGTAGGTTTGCTTTTGCTCCCTACGTTTTACGGCAATGCCCAACATACCAACAAACTGTTGTTCTTCAACACGGACTGGGGCAGAACGGATTCCTGGGACGTATTTTGTGAGCGCACCAAATCTGCCGGGTATGACGGCCTAGAGACTTGGTTGCCCCAAAATCAAAAAGAACAGAAAGAACTTAAGGCCGCTTTGGAAAAACACGGCCTCTTGGTGGGTTTTCTCAATGGAACCAACAGAGTATTGCCGTTCCAAGAGAGCCTTGCCAGGTATAGGGAACATTTAACCAAGCTGATTGCCTGGGAACCTTCCTACATCAATTGCCATACCGGCAGTGATTTTTTCACCTTTGAACAGAACAAGGCCTTTATTGAAATAGCCATAACGGCCTCCAAGGAATCCGGGATTCCTATCTATCATGAAACCCATCGCGGACGGTTTAGCTACAACCTCCCGGATACCAAAAAATACCTAAGTGCCGTTCCAGAGCTACAATTGACCTTGGATATCAGTCACTGGATGGTCGTCCATGAATCCTTATTAGAGGGACAGGGCGAAAATTTGGAGCTTGTACTGGAACGTACCGGACATATCCATGCACGGGTGGGCCATGCCGAGGGGCCTCAAGTAAACGACCCGGAAGCCCCGGAATGGAAAAAGGCCCTGGAACGCCATTTGGATATTTGGGAAAACACCATACACAAAAAACGGGAGAACAAAAGGGCATGTACCATTACCACGGAATTTGGCCCTCCGGATTATATGCCTACTTTGCCCTATAACCGTATGCCGGTATCCGACCAATGGAAGGCAAATGTTTTCATGATGAATGCGCTAAAAAAAAGAATTGGGGCCCACTAAGCATAAGGCATGGATATCATAAAACAGTTGTTGGGAAGGCTTCATCCCCTTATCGTACATCTCCCTATTGGATTTATCATCCTTGGGCTTTTGCTACAATGGTACGATAGTAAGCGCAAGGAACACTTAGGAGTACTATCCCTAATATATCTATGGGGGGCCCTTAGTGCCGTATTTGCATGTATCACGGGCTATTTGTTGTATTTGGGGGAGGGTTATGCCTTTGAATCGGTCAAATGGCATTTATGGTCCGGTATCGCAACGGCCCTATTCTCTTTTTTGATGTATGCCCGTCTAAGGGGAAAACCGACTTTAAGATCCCTGAACAGGATTCCGGTCCCATTTATGTGTCTCTTTATGCTTGCCCTAATCTCATTTACGGGCCACCAGGGCGGAAACCTAACCCATGGGGAAGACTATTTGGTGGAACCACTACCCAATCCCCTAAAATCGGCCCTAGGGTTTACAGTTTTTGAGCAGAGGAAAATCAGCCTTAATGAGGAAAACTGGGAGGAGGCTTTTTTATATGAGGATGTAATAGCATCCATTCTCAACAACAAATGTGTAAGCTGCCATGGCCCAAAACAATCCAAAGGTGAACTGGTTTTGCATACAAAGGAAGGAATTCTAAAAGGTGGCGAAAACGGGGAGGTTATCGTTGGGGACATGCCGGAAAAAAGCGAACTCTATACCAGATTGATCTTACCCAAGGAAGACGAGAACCACATGCCCCCAAAGGACAAGACCCAATTGGAAAAAGAAGAAATCCAATTGATCCGTGCCTGGATCGCTCAGGACAGTCCTTTTGAGGGTTCCATTGGCGACCTAGGACTTGAAAAGAAATTGTTCCAGTCCTTTTTTCCTAAAAAAGTGGAACTGGACCATCCGGATATTGAGATTCCCAAAGCCACTATGGATAGCATCTCCAAAATAGAGGCATATGGCATCCATGTGGACAACATTAGCAAGGCGACGCATTTTTTAAGTGTTTCCTGCATAAACAAACCCGGTTTTAAGGATTCGGATTTTGGGTTGCTCCGGCCCATTGCCGCACAAATTTCCCGTTTGGATCTGGGAGGTACGCAAATTACCGATGCCGTTATTGAAAAACTGGCCACATTGCCCAATCTCACGATTTTAAAATTGGACCATACCGCCATAACCGGAACCACTATTGAGAAGTTGGCAGGGCTGGAGCATCTGAGATCATTGAACCTTGCCAATACCGCATTTGAAACTTCCTTTACGCCCATTTTTTCCAGTTTTAAGGCTTTAAAAAAAGTCTTCCTGTACAATACAAATTCGGAAATCAAGGGATCAAAGCTTCTAAAGGACGGACAAATTGTTCTAGATTATGGTAATTATGGCCTTCCCCCTATTCCATCGGATTCCATTGTGTACTAATTTGAAAAGTGGCCATACCAGAAGCTCCTAAAAACACGTACAATATCAAACTTCGTTCATCTACCAATTCCCTTTTCACCTCTATTTTTAAAACCAAAAGAAAAAACATAGTTTAGGGCCACTTTTGTATGATATGACATTCAGTAAAAAAACAGGGCTTTTTCTTGGACCCATTCTTTTCTTGATTTTGCTCATCCTCCCTTTTGAAATCGTTTCAAAAAAGGGGGATATGGTTCTTGCGGTCGCCCTTTGGATGGTGGTTTGGTGGATTACCGAAGCCGTATCCATATCCGTAACCGCACTTTTGCCATTGCTATTGCTTCCCCTTCTGAAGATTATGCCCATTGCCGATGTAGGGGCCAATTACGGCAGCCCTATTATCTTCCTTTTTTTTGGGGGTTTTGTCATGGCCTTGGCTCTGGAAAAGGTAAACCTACACAAACGCATTGCGTTGAATATCATTAAGGTTACAGGGACAACGCCGAACAAGGTAGTGCTTGGTTTTATGATTGCTACCGCTTCCCTGAGCATGTGGATCAGCAATACGGCAAGTACGGTGGTGATGTTGCCCATAGCCATGTCCGTCATTGGGCTTTTGACCAAGGATGCCGATGGATTTGCCACAGAGGACCGCAATTTTGCGCTGAGCGTTATGTTGGGAATCGCCTTCTCCGCCAATGCAGGGGGAATTGCCACTGTTATCGGCACACCTCCAAATTCCGTCTTGATCGGTCTATTGGAAAATGAGTACAACATTGAAATATCATTTTTAAGATGGATGACCATTGGGCTTCCTTTCTCAATTATCTTGATCTTCTTAAGCTATTGGATACTGGTCCAATGGATGTACCCCAATAAAGAATTGGAGTTTACGGCCTCTCGGGAAGTCATACAAGCCGAACTCAAGAAATTGGGGCCCACCAGTGGAAAAGAGAAAATGGTGCTGATTATCTTTGGTATCACTGTTTTTCTTTGGATTTTTAGGACTTTAATCAATGGGATATTTCCGGAACTTGGCCTTACCGATACCATGATCAGCATATTTGCGGCCCTAGTTTTGTTCGCTGTCCCATATAATCTAAGGAAAGGTGATTTTCTAATACATTGGAGGGATACCTCCAAATTGGCCTGGGGCATACTGATTCTCTTTGGTGGAGGGTTGGCCCTTGCCAAGGGCATGTCCGTCAGTGGTATCGTAGATATGGTGGCCGCCGGTATAGCGGCAAGTGAAATCCCTGTTTTGCTCACGGCAACCCTGCTTATTTTCTTGATGCTCTTTATGACGGAATTGATGAGCAATGTGGCCTTAGTGGCCGTTCTGGCTCCTGTGGTAGCAGGCATTGCCATAGGACTGGACATACCTATGTTATACCTTCTTGTACCCGTAACCATAGCCAGCAGTTGTGCTTTTATGCTGCCAATGGCAACTCCTCCGAACGCCATAGTATTTGCCAGCGGTTATATAAAGGTCCACCAAATGGCCCGGGCGGGGATAGTATTGAATCTTGTTGCCGTGGTACTTTTGGTACTGCTGTTCCAGTTTATTATGCCATTGGTCTTTTAAGGGATTAACCAACAAAAAAGCCCCGGCATATGCCGGGGCCCGTTTTCACAATTTTAAACTTAACACAACAGATCGGTTTTTAAACGTTTCCTTCTGTTGATGTAATTACTTTGTCCAAAAAACCCCTCTATGAGGGTTTCATTTGATTTTTTGTCCGTGATATCCTCTAAAGGCGTTGAAGTTCTCCGGTAGATAATCTGCCGTGTCAAAATCCAGGATTATTTCGTCGTTGGCATCCAAATAATTGAATCCGTCAACAGAACTTGGATAGGCATAGGCATCAAAATCCGCCGGCAAATAGGCAGACAATCCGGGAACTTCGGGAAGTTCTTCCTCTATATAGGTTACAGACCCTAAATCAAAATATACTTTGTGGGGGTCAAAACCTTCGGGTAGGTAGTCCGCCGTATCAAAACCAAGATTGATCTCGGCTTCGTCCTCAATATAGATAACACTGTTTACATCAAACTCCTTTCCAGGTCCGTGCGCCAAAACTCCGTTTGCCGCTAGTAGACCCATTGCGATACTTAAGGTTGCTTTTTTTAAGTTCATAACTTTAAAGATTAAAAAAGATTAAATCTTTTCGCTTTATAACGCCAATAGACGTAATTATTGCACGTTCGTTACAGTGAAGGAGGAAAGGCTAAAAAGGTCAAAAATGGATTTGAC
>JBCBSN010000152.1:0-10905 GCA_039819225.1 Bacteroidota bacterium
ATATCCTAGATCAGGAAAAGGAAGAGGTAATGGGCAACAAGAATTCCGGTTTTGAGAATAATCAGGCCCTTATTGCCTTTGTAAAGGATTTGTACCAGGATTACAACATCTATGACAACTACTTAAAGTTTTTTGACAAGAGTTTTACCAGCCCCCTGTCCCGTACCGGGGTAGATACCTACAATTATGTATTACGGGACAGTGCCTTTATCGACAACAAATGGTGCTACAATATTGTATACTATCCCAGGCGTTCCAATGAGCTTACTTTCAAAGGCGATTTTTGGGTGAACGATTCCACCTATGCCATTAAAAACATCAACTTAGAGGTCACCAAGAGTGCCAATATTAACTGGGTAAAGGAGATTTATATTGAACAGGATTTTGACGTGGTCAACGATTCCGTTTTTCTACTGAAGCGGGATTATATGCTGAGCGATTTCAGTTTTAGGAAGAAAGAGGAATCCAGGGGGGTCTATGGAAAACGGACCACCGTTTATGATAATTATACGTTTGATATACAGCGGCCTAAGGATTTCTATAAAGCGGAGAGCAATCTTTTTGACCCTAATGTCCTGGATCGGGATAGTCTTTTTTGGAAGAACAATCGTTTGGAGGCCTTGAACAAGGATGAGAGTGGTGTCTACAAGCTTTTGGACACATTAAGGACCGTCCCCAAATTTAAATCCTATTACAATTTGGTAAGTATTTTGGCCTCTGGTTATGTGGAGATAGACAAGTGGAACCTGGACATTGGCGATGTGTACAGCACCTTTGGCTTCAACGATGCGGAGGGCATACGTCTCAGGGCAGGGGCCAGGACCTATTTTGGTCAGAACGACCTTTGGCGCTTGGAGGGTTATATGGCCTATGGTTTTATGGACAAGAAGTTCAAACATGGATTTTCGGCCAAGTTCCTACTGGATCAAAAGAGCAGACTTATACTTTCCGGGGGCAATCGGCGGGATATAGAGCAACTGGGGATCAGCCTAACCGCCACCAACGATGTGCTGGGAAGGAGCGTTGCCTCTTCTGCCATCTTTACCGTAGGGGCCAATGATCGCTTGACCAGTATAAACCTATCCACCCTGAATATGGAGATAGAGCCGGTAACCAACCTGAGGCTCCGTATGGGCGGTTCCTTTCGTACCCTTGCCTCCGCTTTACCCGATGCCTTTAGCTTGGAGTACGTGGATACGGGATCGCCGACCGGCATCTCTTCAGAAATAAAACAGTTTGATATTAGCACCCAACTCATCTACACTCCGGGGAAAAAGACCATAGGCTATGGGGTGGAGCGAAGGGATATCAATGACAATTACAGCACCTTGCTCCTGAACTATACCCGGGGAATCGAGGGTTTTATGCAGAGCGATTTTAACTATAGCAAACTACAATTTTCCTATAGCCAACCATGGCAGTTGGGCGGTTTTGGAAGACTGTTCAGTACGGTAGAGGTGGGGAAGACCTTTGGTGAGGTGCCCCTGGGGCTTTTGAACGTGGTGCCCGGCAACCAGACTCTTTTCAGCATATATAACACTTTTCCTAATCTGGATTTTTATGAGTTTGTTACGGATACCTATGCCTCGGTTCACCTGGAGCACAATTTCAATGGACGGTTGTTCTCCCGCATCCCTATCCTTCGCAAATGGAACCTTAGGGAGATTATAGGGCTCCGCGGGGTTTGGGGAGAGTTGTCCGATGAGAATATCGCCCTGAGTTCGCCCACAAATATTCCCTTGATCGCTCCAAATAAGCAAATTTATTACGAGTATTCCCTAGGAATCGGCAATATCTTCAAGATTTTTCGAATCGATTTCAATTTTCGCGGAAATTATCTGGATAGTCCTGAAGCGCGCCCCTTTAGCGTCACGGGTACTTTTGGATTTAGTTTTTAGTGCCGTTTTGTTATTTCCGCGCAGGCGGAAATCTTTTTTTGGTATCCACCGAAACATTGAAAGACATCCATTTTTGTAACTTCGTCCCTTAAAAAAGCATATGGCCGCGCAGAAAAAGGTAACTTTTGATGTACTGATAGAGATTCCCAAGGGGAGTAGGAACAAATACGAGTATGATTTTACCCTTAACAAAATCCGTTTTGATCGTACCTTGTTCTCTTCCATGATGTATCCCGGGGATTATGGTTTTATCCCTGAGACCCTGGCCTTGGATCAGGATCCCTTGGATGTTTTGGTCCTGGGTATAGAGCCTGTATTTCCCATGATAGTGATGGAAGTGAAGCCCATCGGGGTATTTCATATGACCGATGAGAAAGGGCCGGACGAAAAGATAATTTGTGTGCCGGTATCCGATCCCGTGTGGAGTAAAAGGGACGATATTTGGGACTTGAATCCCCATAGGTTAAAGGAGATCGAACACTTTTTCCAAGTGTACAAGGATTTGGAGAAAAAGAAGGTGGCCACTGGGGGTTGGGGCGATGCCAAGAAAGCCATAAAAATCTACCATGAATGTATTAAGCGCTATAATGAAAGTGAACACAAAAAGAAGCGCACATTCACCATTTAATAGTGTTTCCCCACATTTTTGAAAAGAGGATAATTTCACTTTTTTTATTCACAGCGGTTTTACTACTTTTGCAGCCGTTTTCAACTCATAAACAACTGATAAAAATGGATTTACTAGTGCAGTTCTTACCGGCATTCGGGATAATGGCCCTATTGTTTGTTGCAATAAAAAACATGTGGGTCTCCAAGCAGGAGGTGGGCAACGACAAAATGGCACGTATCGCGAAAAACATCGCGGACGGTGCCATGTCTTTTTTAAAGGCGGAATATAAGATACTGTCGATTTTTGTAATTGCAGTAGCCGTATTACTATTCTTTAAAGGAAGTTCGGAAGAAGGATCCAATGGTATGGTAGCGGTTTCCTTTATAGTTGGCGCCATTTGTTCTGCGTTGGCGGGCTTCATAGGAATGCGGGTTGCCACAAAGGCCAATGTACGTACTACACAGGCAGCGCGTACCTCTTTGGGCAAGGCCCTTGAAGTTGCCTTTGCGGGAGGTGCTGTAATGGGGCTCGGTGTGGTTGGTCTAGGTGTATTGGGACTTAGCGCACTGTTTATGGTATATAGTGGCCAGGGTTGGGCCATTGGCGAAGTATTGAACGTACTCTCCGGATTTTCCCTGGGGGCTTCCTCTATTGCACTTTTTGCCCGTGTAGGTGGAGGTATTTATACCAAGGCAGCTGACGTAGGAGCGGATTTGGTAGGCAAGGTAGAAGCCGGTATCCCTGAAGATCATCCCCTTAACCCTGCCACTATTGCGGATAACGTAGGGGACAATGTAGGCGATGTGGCCGGAATGGGTGCTGATCTTTTTGAGTCCTATGTTGGTTCCATTTTGGGGACTATGGTATTGGGAGCGGCCTTCACACAACTTCCAGCCTTTAGCGCGGCCTTTGATGGTTTGGGAGCTGTGTATTTGCCCCTGGTATTGGCGGCAGTTGGAATCCTTATGTCCATTATCGGTACCTTTTTTGTAAAGGTGAAGGATGGTGGAAATCCGCAAACGGCCCTTAACATTGGTGAGTTCGGTTCTGCCGGGTTTATGTTAGTCGCCTCCTATTTTATTATAACACAGATGCTTCCCGAAAGCTGGACTTTTGGAGGTACAGCGTATACTTCCCTGGGGGTTTTCTTTGCGGTAATCGCCGGATTGGTAGCCGGGCTTGCCGTTGGGAAGATTACGGAATATTATACAGGTACCGGTACCAAACCTGTGAACTCTATTGTACGGCAGTCCGAAACGGGTGCCGCCACCACCATTATAGCGGGTCTGGGTGTGGGCATGATGTCCACGATGATTCCAATTTTGTTGATTGCGGCAGCTATTTTGGTCTCCCACCATTTTGCGGGACTTTATGGTATTGCCATTGCCGCTGTGGGGATGTTGGCAAATACGGGAATTCAGTTGGCCGTGGATGCCTATGGGCCTATTTCCGATAATGCGGGCGGCATAGCCGAAATGGCGGAATTGCCAAGCGAGGTTCGTGAACGAACGGACAAATTGGATGCCGTGGGGAATACTACGGCGGCCATTGGAAAAGGTTTTGCCATTGCCTCTGCGGCGTTGACAGCCTTGGCCTTGTTTGCGGCATTTATGCAAACGGCCAATGTGGTGGCTATAGATGTTTCCAAACCCACGGTAATGGCAGGTCTCTTGGTAGGGGGGATGCTTCCATTTGTGTTCTCTGCACTTTCAATGAATGCAGTTGGCCGTGCTGCCATGGCCATGATCGAGGAAGTACGGCGCCAGTTCAGGGACATACCACAGTTAAAGGCTGCCTTGGAAGTAATGCGTGCCGTGGATTCCGATATGACCAAGGCCAATGCCGAGCAACGGGCCATTTTTGATAAGGCCGATGGAGTAGCCGAATACGACAAATGTGTGGCGATTTCCACAACCGCCTCCATCAAGGAAATGGTATTGCCGGGACTTTTGGCCATTGCGGTTCCCGTGGCTGTTGGATTTATCGGTGGGGCCGAGATGTTGGGCGGTCTTTTGGCCGGGGTTACTACGGCCGGGGTGCTCATGGCCATATTTCAATCCAATGCCGGTGGTGCCTGGGACAACGCAAAAAAAATGATCGAGGAGCAGGGCCGTAAAGGAACCGATGCACACAAGGCAGCAGTAGTCGGGGATACCGTTGGAGATCCCTTTAAGGATACCTCTGGGCCCTCTTTGAATATTTTATTGAAATTAATGTCCGTGGTGGCCTTGGTCATCGCACCAAGTATTGCGCTAAACGTGAGCGGCATGGCCCAGGTAGGGGAAAACCAGAAAGTCATTGTTGAGATGGACGCCCAGGACAGGGATTTTGCCGAGGCGACGATATCCTATACTTCCGTGACAAACGGGGAAACGGTAACCGAAGTAAAGACCGTTAAGGGTACCCGCGATGAAGTGGAAACCCAATTGGAGCAAACGGAAGGGGTATCTGTAAATGCCCAAAATGGGGAAACTGAAATCAGCGTTAAGGGGTATAAGGAATAATCCGGTTTTTTTTAAGGATATCTAAAAGAGGGCAACCAAAACGGTTGCCCTCTTTTTGCATTCCCGCTTATTGTAGTTTAAAAGTAATAGGCTGACTAAAAGGGACCTTGACCGCTTTTCCACGTTGTTTTCCAGGTGTCATTTTAGGAAGTTTTTCAACAATACGTTGCGCTTCAGCCTCCAATATTTTATGAGATCCCCGGAGTTGTATGTTTCCTATGCTACCATCCTCCTGGATTACAAAAAGGGTATTTACTCTACCTTCAAGCTTCATTTCCTGAGCCGATTCCGGGTATTGAAACACTTTTTTAATGTGTTTGCCCATCATTTTTTGAAAACAGGCCCTTTTGTTTTTGGCGTTTTCGCAACCGGGAAAAATGGGAACGTCTTCGATTACCATAAAAGGGACAGGGGGATTTTCCTCTTCTTCAATAACAGCAATATCGTCCACTAGAACGACCTCTGTATCTTGATTTACGTCTGTGGATAGGATTTCGGTTTCAATAACATCCAATTCATTATCCACAACATCCAGGACAGGTGGCACTATCGGCGGTGGAGGTGGTGGCGGAAGTTTAATTGGAACAACGGGAGGAATTATCTCCACGGGGTCATCCATTGTATTTAGGGCAATATCATCTCCGTAAATGGTATCATACGTTTTCCATTCCAGGGCCATATAGGCCAGGGCCAAGACCAGCACTAGGCCTATAATGAAGTAAAGGCCACTGTTTTTGTTCAAATCTTTTTTTGGGTTTTTCTTTGGTTCCATATTTTGGAGAATTAAGTCCGGCTTCTCAGAGGTAGGGGAGTCAAACGGGTTAAACATCAAGGTAAAACTATGGCTTATCCACTATGGATAAAAAGGATAATGAGGGAATACCCCTTTTGGATGAGGGAAAGCGATTTTACCATTTCCAATGGCACCTTTTTAATAAACCCCGTTGGGGCCATAGCGTCAATAATTACCACGTATGACCCAGTATTTGGAACCATGGCACTCTTTGGTAAGTAGTATAAACTTTGGATTATTGCCTTTCGAAGCTACGGGAACGTATTGTATTTAAACAAGGTAAGATATTCACGATCAAGGTCTTAACAAATTGGATTTATCCAATAAAACAAAACAGGCTTCAGAATAGACCATTGATTTCCGCATCGATTTTGTTAATCACCTCGCCCAGGTCTTCCGGGTTGTCCACAAAATTAAGCCGGTCTACATTTATAATCAGCAAGTTCCCTTTGTCGTAACCGTGAATCCAAGCTTCATAGCGTTCGTTAAGCCTGCTCAAATAATCTATGGAAATGGAGTTTTCGTACTCCCTGCCCCTTTTATGGATTTGTTCTACCAGGTTAGGGATGGAGCTTCGGAGGTATATCAAAAGCTCAGGGGGCTGCACCAGGCTTTCCATAAGTTCAAAAAGACTTTTATAGTTGGTGAAGTCTCTATTGGTCATTAGGCCCATGGCGTGTAGGTTAGGTGCAAAAATAAAGGCATCCTCATAGATGGTCCTGTCTTGTATCACCTTTTTGCCGCTCTGTCGGATTTTTAATATTTGCCGGTACCTATGATTTAGAAAATAGATTTGAAGATTAAAGCTCCATCGTTCCATTTGCGTGTAGAAATCATCCAGATAGGGGTTGTCCACTACATCTTCAAAATGAGCTTCCCATTTATAGTGTTTGGCCAATAACTTGGTCAAGGTAGTCTTTCCGGCACCTATGTTTCCCGCAACGGCAATATGCATTGTAGTTTGTTGGTTAAGGGTTTGTTTTTGTATGGGATTAAGAGGTACAATATACAAGATATAGCGAGGAAGTGAAAATCTTTAAAAGGATATACGACGAAAAAATACGTTGATTTACCAATCCTATTTTTTAAGGGAATCCTAATGGAAAGGAATATAGCACTTTTGTTATTTCATTTTTTATCGTAAATAAATGATTAACAATGACTTACAATTTATAAGGATTAGGAGCCACCTGTAAAATAGAGGATAGATAGGTTTTTTTAATGTTAATTATAATAGTATTACTTGTTAAAGTGATAGCTTATCATTTAAATTTGTGATGTGTGGTTTGTATTGTCGAAGTCGTTATGTTCAAAAAGTACGTATATTATTGAAGTATTGATATTATCTAGCTTTTTGGATAATAGTTACACTTTGACTGCATGAGCATGGCCATTTTGCCAAAAATGCGTATAGAACACTTGCCCCAATGAGTAAAATACTTGCCGCCGTGGCCAATTCAGAGGACTGTACCACGGTTTTTTGCGACCTCTTTGACACCTTAATCCATAGAAAAGCACATCCCCATTATGTGCTAAAATTGTGGGCCAAGCACATAATACGTGAGCTAGGTCTGGATATCAAAATAGATGAGCTCTTCTTTATACGTAAGGCTTCGGTGGAATACGTTTGTGAAAAACTGCAAAAAAGGGCTTCCGAGACACCTTATGATGTACAAATGAAGGAGGTATTCAATAGGCTACTGAACCATGAAGTGTTGGGGAATTGGTCTTTTGAAACGTTTCTGGAGTATTCGGAAAAGGCTGATATAGCTGCCGAAACCAGTGTTCAGTTCCTTAACAGAACCGCCAGCTCCCAATTGATGGAACTAAAAGAAAAGGGGTATGCACTGTATTGTATTACCGATTTTTACCTTTCCAAGGAGCAAGTTTTGGAGTTGTTGAAATTTCACGGGCTAATGAACCTTTTTGATGACGTATTTGTTTCTTCCGTAATAGAATTGAGTAAGGAGAACAAAGGGAAGTTGTACAACTATGTTCTTGACTTCCTGGGCTTGGATGCAAAATATGTTATGATGTTCGGGGATAACAAGATTAGCGACGTAACAAATGCATCAAAGTGCGGTATCAAAGCACTTCACATACCCAATCATATATACAAAATAAAAAACAAGCTTAACCTCCTGGGTAATGATAAAAAGAACTACCGAAGGATTAATAGAAACTTGGAGAAAAGAAGTGTAAAGAGCGGTCATGCATATGGGGAATACATCATTCTGTTCCATATTTTTACGGAGCGATTGTACAGGGAAGCAAAGAGAAAGCAAATAAAGAACTTGTTTTTTATTTCACGGGAAGGCTATTTCATGAAGAAAATGTTCGACCACTACCAATCCGCAGTTCAACTCTCGGAGAAATTCACCGTAAACACTCATTATTTTAAGGCGTCCAGGCACTCTGCTACCCAAGTCTCCCGCAAGGAACTTAGCATCGAGAATTTTGACTATTTAAGGGGGCAGGATCCCACCATTTCCGTTGAGAATTTCTTTAAGGCCTTTTCATTTTCGGAGGAGTTGATTTCCGCAATTGCAAAAGAGGTCGGAGCAGATCAGAAGGAGATGGTAGGTGATTTTTTTGAATCGAATCTTTTCAAGAGAATAAAGGAAAATGATAGGTTTAAGACACATTACGAAAAAAATAGGATCGATCAAATACGGGCTTTTAGGAATTACGTACATTCTTTTGGTATTGATTTTGAAGAGGAGGGAATAACATTGGTAGATGTAGGTTGGCGTGGAACCATGCAAGAAAGCATACATGCCTTTTTTGAAAATAATGTAAAGGTAAGCGGCTACTACCTCGGTCTTAAAGAGGGTAATATTACCAAGGACACAAAACGGTATGGGTTGAATTTCTCCGTATATCCCATGGCAAGACCTTCCGACAATATACTAATGGCCAATAGGCAGTTATATGAACAACTTTTATCAGCCCCTCACGGAAGCACCTCCGGGTATCGTGACGAGCCCGGAAATTATCCCATCGAGCACTACGAGGAAAAAGAACAGGAAATTTACAATGAGCTAATTGCCCCAGTACAAAACTATATGTTTACCGAATACGGTCGCCTTATAGATGAACTAAATCCTATATGTTATGAATATGAGGTGGTGCAGGAGTATATGACGGATCTGGCCTTACGTCTGGGGCTGTTTGCCGGAAAACGGAAAATTAAGTTTATGCATGAAATATCCAAAGGGTTCTATCAGAATGTGGGGAATAATGAGGTTGGATTAAATTATAGTAGATCCCAGTTGCGCGACAGTAAATTGAGCTTGGTGAAACGATTTCTATTGTTTCCAGAGAAAACGTTTCGATTTTTGGTCAAGATCAAACCCGTGCTATATGCCAAGGGTTTATATTGGTTATCTTACCCAGTAAATTTAATTTACTACTATATCAAATTTGTGCGGGGCGTAAGGTCACTTTTCCTTAAAAAGAAGTTACTGGAATATTAGAAGTATTCCACGAAATAAGCATAATCTGGACTTTCCGTAAAAAATGTATTTCTTCAATACACTCGTAAGGTTGTTCATTTCAGTTTTTATTTATAAAAGGAAGTCGTACTTTTACCGCCCTAATTTAAGGAGGAAAGATTTGACTGATTGCAACCTCTTGCGCTGAACTTGACTCAGGGACAAGCCAATGAAGCTCGATGCCGATAATTGAATTCGAGATTGAAAAATGCTAAAGCAGTTGATTTGAAAAAATCAGATTAAACTTCCTTTAGCTGTTGTTGACGGTTACTTTCCCAAAACTATAACAAACCAAAAAGCAATGTCGTATTTATTTACATCCGAATCCGTTAGCGAAGGACATCCCGATAAGGTAGCCGATCAAATAAGTGATGCCCTATTGGACCATTTTCTGGCTTTTGATCCGGAGAGCAAGGTGGCCTGTGAAACTTTGGTTACTACGGGGCAAGTGGTCCTTGCGGGTGAGGTAAGGAGCGAAACTTATTTGGACGTCCAAAATATTGCGCGGTCCGTAATCAATACCATTGGTTATACCAAAGGGGAATATCAGTTTAGCGGGGATTCCTGCGGTGTCATTTCTCTGATCCATGAACAATCCCAGGAGATCAATCAAGGTGTGGATCGTGGTGAGAAGGAGGAACAGGGGGCCGGGGATCAAGGTATGATGTTCGGTTTTGCTACAAAGGAAACGGAAAACTACATGCCTTTGGCTTTGGACATATCGCACAAGATTCTTCAGGTTCTTGCCGATATGAGAAGGTCCGGCAAGGAGATATCCTATTTAAGGCCCGACGCCAAGGCCCAGGTAACTTTGGAATATTCGGATGATAATATTCCGCAGCGCATAGATACCATTGTGGTTTCCACGCAACATGACGAGTTTGATTCGGATGATGATAGAATGCTGGCCAAAATAAAGGAGGATATAATCGGGATAGTCATACCTAGGGTAAAACAAGAACTTCCAGACGGTATCCGAAAGCTTTTTGATGATCAAATACAATATCATATCAATCCAACGGGCAAATTTGTGATTGGCGGCCCCCATGGGGATACAGGCCTGACGGGGAGAAAGATTATTGTGGACACCTACGGTGGAAAAGGGGCCCATGGTGGTGGGGCCTTTAGCGGAAAAGACCCCAGTAAGGTAGACCGAAGCGCGGCCTATGCCGCACGGCATGCGGCAAAAAATCTGGTAGCGGCCGGGGTGGCAAACGAGATTCTGGTACAGGTAAGTTACGCCATTGGCGTAGTAGAGCCTACCTCCATTTTCGTAGATACATATGGAACGGCCAATGTAAATCTGTCAGATGGGGAGATTGCCCGAAGAGTAAAAAAATTGTTCGATATGCGCCCCTTTGCCATAGAGGCACGCTTAAAGCTAAGAAATCCCATCTATTTGGAATCGGCGGCCTATGGCCATATGGGTAAGAAGCCTAAAACTGTGGTTAAGGTATTTGAATCTCCCTATAATGGCAGGGTAGAAAAGGAAGTGGAATTGTTTACCTGGGAAAAACTGGATAGGGTGAATGAGGTGAAAAAGGCCTTCGATCTATAAATTTTTCAAAAAAAATAGGTAATTTTAAATTCGCACCTATATATTTGT
>JBCBSN010000153.1:0-10859 GCA_039819225.1 Bacteroidota bacterium
GATTTATAAGGAACAGCAACGATTGAGGGAAGCATTGGAGAAACGGCTTCAAGATATGATAAATACAAAAGATCGAAATCTGGGTCAAAAATTGCTTCGCCAAATGGAAAATTTTGAGAATGACCTTTTGGAGAATGGTGTTACCACAAGGACGATGACCAAGGTAAATAGAATACAATATGAGCTGTTGAAACTGGAAAATGCTGCGCTCAAACAAGGGCAAAGGCAAAAACGGGAGAGTAAGTCCGGAGACCAGTCCTTCCAAAATCCAATATTGACCAGGCCTGGGAGCCTTGAGGAATACCGAGAGGATATTGAAATCCTAAATCGGCGTATTCTACCTTTGAAGCATTCCTATAAGCAGCGGGTAAAGGAGTATTTTAGGAGTAATGATTGAGTTTCATTACAAAACCAAATTTACCTTGACCAATGAAGTCGAGTATATCCATTGGTTGGATGGGGTAATAAAAGGGCAAGGGTGTTTGTTGGGCGAAGTAAGCTACATTTTTCTAGGGGATTCGGAGATGTTGCATCTGAACCAGAAGTATTTAAATCACGACACCTTAACGGATATTATTACTTTTGATTATGCAACTGGGATGCATTTGTATGGCGATATTTTTATATCTGTAGATCGTGTACGTGAAAATGCGATGGAGTTGGGAATTCCTTTTGAAACGGAGTTACGAAGAGTGATGGTACACGGAGTACTGCATTTGATAGGATATGCGGATAAATCCGATGACGAACGGAAGTTAATGAGGGCAACCGAAGAAAAAATGATGAAATTGTTCCACGTGGAACACTGATTTTTATGTTTCAAAGCGAGTATGATATTATAGTTGTAGGCGGGGGGCATGCAGGAGCCGAAGCTGCTGCTGCTGCTGCAAATATGGGATCCAGTACGTTGCTGGTTACCATGAACCTGCAGACCATAGGCCAGATGTCCTGTAATCCGGCTATGGGTGGTATTGCCAAAGGTCAGATTGTGCGGGAAATTGATGCTCTTGGGGGCTATAGTGGGATAATTACGGACAAATCCGCAATACAGTTTAAAATGCTTAACAAATCCAAGGGCCCTGCCATGTGGAGCCCGAGGGCGCAGAATGACCGTATGCGTTTTGCGGAGGAATGGCGGTTGGCCTTGGAAGCTACGCCCAATCTGGATTTTTACCAGGAAATGGTGCAGGGACTTTTAGAGGAAAAGGGAAAGATTGCAGGAGTTCGCACGTCATTGGGACTGGACATAAAGGGAAAAGCCGTGGTACTTACGAATGGCACGTTCTTAAACGGCCTTATTCATATTGGTGAAAAACAGTTCGGAGGGGGTCGTGCCGGAGAAAGGGCCGCAACCGGAATTACCGAGCAATTGACCGATTTTGGCTTTGATAGTGGCCGTATGAAAACGGGCACTCCACCTAGGGTTGATGGGAGGTCCTTGGATTATGCAAAGATGAGCATCCAGCCTGGGGACAGCACTCCCGAAAAGTTTTCGTATCTGAATACCCCGTTGTTGCAGCAGCAAAGGGACTGCCATATGACCTATACGAGTCCTGAGGTGCACGAGCTGTTAAGGGAAGGTTTTGATCGCTCCCCAATGTTCAACGGCAGGATCAAGAGCTTAGGCCCTAGATATTGCCCTTCAATCGAAGATAAGATCAATCGCTTCGCCGAAAAGGACAGGCATCAGATTTTTGTAGAACCGGAAGGCTGGCAAACGGTTGAGGTCTATGTAAACGGCTTTTCTACTTCCCTTCCGGAAGACATACAATACCGAGCGTTACGATCTGTGGAAGGTTTTAATAGAGTAAAGTTCTTTAGACCCGGTTATGCCATTGAGTATGACTACTTTCCTCCTACTCAATTAAAGCATACTCTGGAAACAAAGCTGGTTGAGAACCTATACTTCGCCGGACAGATCAATGGGACGACCGGTTATGAAGAAGCTGCTTCGCAGGGCTTGATGGCGGGCATTAATGCACATCTAAAACTGAACGGTACAGATCCCTTTGTGCTAAAGCGGAATGAGGCTTATATTGGCGTACTTATAGATGATTTGATAACCAAGGGAACGGAGGAACCCTACCGGATGTTTACCTCGCGGGCGGAATATCGTACTTTATTAAGGCAGGATAATGCGGATTTACGGCTAACCCCAAAGGGATACGCCATAGGTTTGGCGAAGGAGGACCGTTTGCGGCGTATGGAGGAAAAGCGGCAAAAGTCTGATGCTTTTGTAAAGTTTTTTAGAAAAACCAGTATAAAACCGGAGGATATAAACCCCATTTTGGAAAGCGTGGATTCGGCTTTGGTAAGCCAATCGGATAAAATGTTCAAGGCCTTCTCAAGGCCTAGAGTTACCATGGAGCATATGCTACGGCTGGAAGCTGTAGATGCGTTTGTAAAAGAAAACGAATTAAATCGAGAAGTTTTGGAACAAACGGAAATTCAGGTAAAGTATTCTGGATATATTGAAAAAGAAAAAAACAATGCGGATAAATTAAACCGATTAGAAAATGTTCGTATTCCAGAGCATTTTGAATATACGAAGTTGAAATCCCTTTCTTATGAGGCCAGGGAGAAGCTCCAGGCCATTCGTCCGGTGACCATTGCGCAGGCATCGCGAATAAGTGGGGTTACCCCGGCGGATATAAGTGTATTATTGGTTTTTTTAGGGCGATAGCCCTAAATGTTCCACGTGGAACATTTAGGGGGTTTGGAACCCTAAGCCTAACTCGACTAAAACAGTGATTCCGATTCCAAAGCACCTGCAAAGAATAATTGAATACAAAACCGATCAGTTGGTTTATGGTTTTGAGAAAGGTGTGTAAGTGCTTTTTCGGACAGTTGCTTTGTAATCTGTCCTTTTTTTTAGTTGGGCCTGAGGACAAATCAAAAATAGGATATTGTCAGCTTTAAAAAACTACAGGTTTTCCTATTTTTTGCTCCGTTTTCCAGTGTTAGGTTGACTTGCATGCAAATACACAATAAGCCTCTGGCCTAGCGATAAAACGATGTTCCCCAGGCCGGAGACATATATCGTTCTATGCACCACCGTTTCTACTTCTCTTGGATCCTTGGCTATATGACCATAAAGAATCAAAATATCGTTCCAACGGATCGTCCTCAAAAAATGCACTTTCGCGAGCGGTAGTTTTAAACTATATTAGGGCATTGATATGGAATGACTACCCGAGTATAACTACGATGAAGCTGTATTTAAACACTAAGGACTACGCTTTTTCCCAAGAGGAATTTAAACTTTTTTTGGACGAGGCAAGGGATATGTTGATTACGCAACCTTGTCCCGCCAATTTGGGAAAATACTACGAAAGCGACACCTATATTTCTCATACCGATGGAAAAAATAGTTTGTTGGAAATTGTTTATCAAAGAGTTAAGAGAATTACCTTAAAGCGTAAAGTGGATCTTGTAACGCACTATGCCGGGGATGGTAAAGTGCTTTTAGATGTTGGGGCGGGTACAGGAGACTTTTTGAATGCGGCTCAAAAAACCGGTTGGTCTATTATGGGTACGGAACCAAATGCCAAAGCAAGGACCCTTGCGGGAACCAAGGGAATACGACTTTATAAGGGTTGGGACGATCTTCCCGAGCAAAAATTCGATAGTATTACCTTATGGCATGTGCTGGAACATCTGCCGCATTTGGAGTGGGATTTAGAGCAGCTTTTAGCCCGGCTTAAAGGAGACGGAAGCCTCGTTATCGCGGTTCCAAACTTTAGGTCCTATGATGCGGGCTATTACGGCAAATATTGGGCAGCTTATGATGTGCCCAGGCACGTATGGCACTTTTCGAGGGATGCGATTGAAAAGCTATTCCATGAAAGAGGTATGCAAGTGATAGAAACCAAACCAATGCTTTTCGATTCCTTTTATGTCTCTATGCTATCCGAAAAATATAGGAACGGCAAGGGCAATCTTTTAAGGGCCTTCATGGTAGGATTGTGGTCCAACATCAAAGCTTGGGGTTCAGGTGAGTATTCATCCGTAATATATATACTACAAAGGAACTAATCCGCATTTTAAAGCAATCTTAAGGACGTTATGGTGGGAGTTGCTCCCTAGCTGCGTCTTGGCCGCGTTCTCTGCTCCAGGGAGCTTATACGCCTCATTTTTAATAGGAAAATATGATAAAAAACGAAATAATGATAGTCATCATCTATTAAAATTCTCTATGGTTATTTTGAAATCGCCAATCTAGGGCAAAAATCTTAAATGACTTCGTTGTCAAAAAAACTTTCCTATTTTTGCCCCACTAAAAAGTATCCCTTGATGCTTCAAGGGGCAACCTAAACCGAGTAGAATGAAAAAGTTGGTGTTTTTTGGTGCAGTGCTAATATTTGTGGCATGCAAGCAGGAGAAAATAGGTTATGTGGACAACGTTAAGCTGATGAACGAGTTCCAGGAAAAAATTGACGTCGAGGCCAAGTTCCAAATAAAGGCGGATGCCCTGACCAAAAAAAGGGATAGCATTTCCCAGGCGTTTCAGTTGGAGGCCCAGGCATTTCAAACAAAGGCCCAGAACATGTCCCAGAAAAAGGCCCAAGAGGAGTATGCGCTTATACAGCAGCGAGGGCAGTTTATGGCGCAGCAGTTGCAGCAGGAGGACCAGCAGCTTCAGGCGCAGGGCCAAACACAAATGGACAGTGTGATAAGCCATGCGAAAAAGGAGATAGAGGCCTATGGCAAGGCCAATGGTTATGGCTATATCCTAGGGGGTGGCGATGGCGGAAGCGTACTTTATGGCACGGAGGCCAATGACCTTACCGACGAGATTATCAAATTGTTGAACGCCAAGTACAAAGAGGCGCCATAGACCTTTAGAAAAGGGGAAGATCCGATTACGGGCTTAGCAGATACAACAAGAAAATAGCGGGCACAAAGTAGACCGCTATCGTCTTGGCACCTTCATAATCCTTGGCCATCCGCTGACCGAACAAAAGCATCAACAAACTTACACAGGACATTAGTGCACCGTATAGGGCAATAGTGCTTTCATGGGTCATTACTATTTCATAGATTCCAACAGCGCAGAGGATTCCCGAAATGACCTCGGACAGCAACACCACGGCCAGCAAAAAGGGAACTAGGGACCGCAAAGGAGTATCCGCAAAATGGCCGGTGAGCCAGTCCAGATTGCCTTTCCAATCATATATCTTGTCGATACCGCTCTGTAAAAAGGTAATGACCAAGAAGAGAAGTAAAAGAATTTCAGTCGCGTTATCAATAAGAACAAACATAATTAAGCGGCTTTACGGTGCAATAATCGGGTTAATTTTATGGAGAGATCCGTTAGGATAATCTTGGAATTGCCGTTACGTTCAATATGATATTGGGCGCTTTCCAACTGAAACACAATATCCATAATATTGTTCTCATGAATAAAAGGGGCAAATTTTTTGAGCTGAAAACCGTCCACATGGATCTTCATAAAGGCCAATTCCTCGGCGCCATAATTGATCAACAGGGCTTGGCGTATGACCCCCAGGCAATAGGACAGGAATTTTTTCTGGGTTTCCCGGCCCGTTTTGGAGACCTCCTCGCTCCAAAGAATAAGCTCGTGGATGGCCGCTTTGTTACCCTTGGCCTTAAAGGCACTGCGAACCCATTGCACAAACCATTTCTCAAAGACGAGATCCTCGGAATCACGGTTCATAAGGTCCATGGCCTTGTTGAAGTTGCCGTTGGCCTCTTGGGCAAGACGACTTGCCTCGTCCCTTGCCGATCCCTTATCGATCAATCCCTGGGCCACAATATCTTCCGGGATGGGGGGAAAATGAAGGATTTGACAGCGGGAGCGAATGGTTTGTAGTATCTGTTCCCCATCTTCGGCAACCAATAGGAATACGGTTCTTTCCGGGGGCTCTTCTATAAGTTTCAATAATTTATTGGCCGCGGCGGTATTCATTTTTTCGGCCATCCATATCAAGATGGCCTTAAACCCCCCTTCATATGATTTTAGGGATAATTTTTTTACGATATCATGGGCCTCGTCTACCCCGATCTGGCCTTGTTTCTTTTCAATACCGATCAGTCTGTACCAATCGAAAAGATTGCCATACGGTTGTTCGTCCAAGAATTGCCGCCATTCCCCCATATAGTGATCGCTTACGGCATGGCTTTTTACCTTGTCCGAGTTTGCCACTGGAAAGGCAAAATGCATATCCGGATGGGAAAAGGAATCAAACTTGAGGTTGCAGGCCGGGTCGCCCCCCTTGTTTTCCCCTTGGCTATTGGAACAAATGATATACTGTGCATAGGCCAGGGCCATGGGGAGGGCACCGCAGCCTTCGGGCCCAACGAACAGTTGGGCATGGGGAATACGGCCGGCTTCCGCACTTTTCGCCAAATGGGTCTTTATATGGGTCAAGCCCAAGATGTCCTTGAAAAGCATACCTCAAAGATAACCCATTTCCTACCGAATTAAATCAGGGCCATCTTTTACTTTTTCGGATTGCCCCTGTCCGGCAAAAGCAGAGAAAGACCCCCAATCCGCTTTTTTGGACTCCTTAATAGTTTTGGTTCTCTTGGGGGCTTCTATTCGAGACAAATTGTTATCTGAAATTTGGAATACATCAATAAATCATAAAATTTTGATTATCAGTGATTTGTAAAATGTTTTTTAGTTCTTGCCTCTAGAAAATCAGTGCTTTATTTCTTTTGTAGGGCAATATCGCTTTCCGGTCCAAATAAAACGATGACCTCTTTATCCGCACCTGAGAAATCTTTACATTTGCGACTCGCAAAACACCTGTTATATATGAAGACTTTGGAAGAGTTCAATTTTGAGAATAAAACGGCCCTGATCCGGGTAGATTTCAATGTACCCTTGGATGGGGATTTCAACGTGACCGATACCAATAGGATAGAAGCGGCCAAGCCTACCGTCATTAAGGTATTAGAGGATGGTGGCAGTGCAGTGCTCATGAGTCATTTGGGGCGTCCCAAAGGGCAGCGCAAAGCAAATCTTTCCTTGGGCCATATCTGCGAAAAGGTTTCCGAGATTATAGGCGTGCAGGTTAAGTTTGTGGAGGATTGTATCGGAAGCAATGCCGAAAAGGCGTTTCAAGACCTAAAGCCCGGAGAGGTACTGTTGTTGGAAAACCTTAGGTTCTATGCAGAGGAGGAAAAAGGAGATCAAGCTTTTGCCGAGGCACTGTCAAAACTTGGTGATATCTATGTAAACGATGCCTTTGGAACGGCCCATCGGGCGCATGCCTCTACAACCATTGTAGCCCAATTTTTCCCCGGCCGGAAGTGTTTTGGCCAATTGTTGGCCAAGGAGATACAGGCCATAGAAAAGGTTATGCAGACCGGGGAGAAACCTGTTTTAGGGATTCTAGGCGGTGCCAAAGTTTCCAGTAAGATAACGATTATTGAAAACATCTTGGATAAAGTAGACGACCTAATTATTGGCGGCGGAATGACCTATACCTTCATAAAGGCCCAGGGAGGTAACATTGGGGACTCCATTTGTGAGGACGATAAAACGGTACTGGCACTCGATATCCTAGAACAGGCGCGAAATAAAGGTGTAACGGTACATCTGCCAGTGGATGTGCTCGCGGCCAATGATTTTAAGAACGATGCCGATACCCAGATAATGGAAGTCGACAAAATTCCAGAAGGCTGGCAAGGTCTGGATGCCGGCCCTAAAACACTGGAGATTTTTAAGGAGGTAATTCTTAAAAGCAAGACCATACTGTGGAACGGACCCGTAGGTGTTTTTGAAATGGAGAACTTTGCAAAGGGTACCATTGCGGTTGGAAATTACATTGATGAAGCTACACGGAATGGTGCATTTTCCTTGGTAGGTGGTGGGGATTCCGTGGCTGCCGTGAAACAATTCGGGTTTCAGGACAAGGTAAGTTACGTTTCCACCGGAGGGGGCGCCATGTTGGAAAGTCTAGAAGGGAAAACCCTTCCGGGAATCGCTGCAATATTAGAGGAATAAAGGCGTTATCGATAAACGGGCATTAAAGTCCCGGCTGTTGTTTTTAACATCGCAAAGTTTTATTCTTAAAAAAAAAATGCGATTTTAGATGGCCCTACCGAAATCTTTATGCTTTGTCCATGATAACCAAAAGAGCTTCTTTCACGTTTTTTATCTCTATTTTATCGGCAATAACAATTTATGCCCAGAAAGAAAAAAACCTAGTTCCCATCGGATCTTCTGGGGATACCACCTCCCTGGATCTAAAGGGTATTGATCAAATGCAGGCCATGGAATCCCGGCAGGAGCTCAAGGATAGCCCCATGACCCTAGAGAAGTCCAAGGACAGCACCAGGTTCACTTTAAAAGATCAGGCCGAAGCGGCCATGTACGATAGTCTTTGGATGCGGGAACTGTATGAAAACGCCTCCTTATCCGATGAAATGTATCAAGAGGTCATCCACTTGGATACCACCCAGACCACGGACGGAGAAATCACCTATGTATATGACCTGCCTACAGATTCCTTAAAGGCCAGACTACGGTTGCTAAATCAAAAAACACCTTTTAATGTAGTCTATAATCCGTCCTTGGAGAATGTGATCAGGTCTTTTTTGACGCGCAAACGGGAATTGATGCAGCGGATGCTTACTACGAGTCAATTTTATTTCCCGCTTTTTGAACAGCAATTGGACAACCACGATATTCCGTTGGAAATGAAATACCTATCCATCGTGGAGTCTGCCTTAAACCCTAGGGCGCGCTCTCGCGTGGGGGCCACCGGCCTTTGGCAATTTATGTACGGTACGGGAAAGATGTATAAGTTGAACGTTACCAGTTATGTGGACGAACGCAGCGACCCCATTAAATCCACTGAGGCGGCCTGTAAATATTTGGCCAAGCTATATGATATTTTTGAAGATTGGGATTTGGCATTGGCCGCGTATAACTCTGGCCCCGGTAATGTAAACAAGGCCATACGCAGATCTGGCGGATATAAGAACTATTGGAACATACGGCGATACCTTCCCAGGGAAACCGCGGGATATGTACCGGCTTTCTTGGCTACCCTGTATATTTTTGAATATGCACGGGAACATGGATTACAGGGCAAGCCCGTGGAGCGCCCTTATTTTGAAACGGATACCATACATGTAAAAAGCCTTATTACTTTTGATCAAATCTCAGAACTTGTCGGTGTGGGCAAAGAAGAGTTGAAGGTGCTGAACCCCTCTTACAAATTGGACGTTATCCCCTATATAAAAGGTAAGCCCCATATCCTAAGGCTACCAAAAACGGCTATGGGAAAATTTGTGGCCAACGAAGAGGCTATTTATGCCCATGTGGAAAAGGAGCTTAAGAGCAACGAGAGCCCTTTACCACAATTGGTGAAAGCAGCTGCGGACAACAGGATACGCTATAGGGTACGGAGCGGAGACTATTTGGGCAAGATCGCCGAACGCTACGGGGTTGGGGTAAGCCAGATCAAAAGATGGAATGGTCTTAGAAGCAACAATTTAAGGATAGGGCAACGCCTTACCATTTTTCCGCGTCGGACACCGGGGGCTTCCGTAGCGTCCAATACCGGGAAGAATACGGCCAGTAAAACGGGAACCTATGCCAAGGACACCAAGGTGCACACGGTGCGCAGTGGGGATTCGCTTTGGACCATATCCAAAAAATATCCCGGGGTAAGTGTGGACAATCTCAAACAGTGGAACGGCCTCAACAGTAACAATCTTACCCCTGGCACCAAGCTGAAACTCTGCGATTGCTCTTCCTAAATAGGCTCTTAAATTTAAGAATTCATCCCCTACAATTAAAAAATGGAACGGTTTTAGCTGCTGGCTAGCCGGTATTTTCCTATATTGGGATACTCCAAAAATCAAAATCACATACGGATGAAAAAATCGGCAATTCTGTTTTTGGCCGTCTTTGCCTTCTTTGCCAATGCCTGCAAGGAGAGCGGCACAAAGGACTACAAGCCTAGCTCAATTGGAGCCATAAACTCCTTAGCCGTTGTTATGGACAACGAACTTTGGAAAGGCAAGGTGGGAGATGAGGTGCGCAGGCATTTTGCGGCTCCTGTGGTAGGCCTTATTTGGGATGAGCCTCTCTTTAGCATACAACACCTTCCTCCCCAGGTCTTTACGGGCACTACACGTTATAGGCGTTCTACCCTTTTTATACAAAGGGACTCTTTGGATATTGCCCATGTTAAGACCAACCTGTATGCCAAGCCGCAGAAGGTGGCCGTGATCAAAGGAAGGACCGATGATGAGATCATAGAAAACCTGAACCAAAAATCCCAGGAGATCATTGCGCAGTTCAAAGACCTTGAGGTGCGGGAATCCCAGAAACGGTTTTTGCGTTCCCTGAACAAGGAAAAGGCACTTGAAGAGGAGTTTGGAGTAACCCTTACCATTCCTTCGCTATACAAAGTGGGGAAGCACGAGGATAATTTTGTATGGATCGATATGCAGATTCCAAAGGGGACCAAAAATATCATCGCCTATGAGGTGCCCTATGAAAGCCTTTCCGAGGATTCCACCTTGGTACAGGATATCGTAAAAATGCGGGACTCCATTGGAAGCCTTTACATTCCAGGCCCGGATGTGCCCGGCAAGACTACCCATATGCGAACGGAACCTGCCTTTTCCCCATCGGTATTCCAAAATACTATCGCAGGGCTTAATACTATTGAGGTAAGGGGAATCTGGGATATAAAGAACTATCCCATGGCCGGCCCTTTTGTTACATACGTGATAACCGATGTGGAGAATCATAGAAAACTGGTCCTTGAAGGCTTTACTTTTGCCCCCGCCACGGAAAAGAGAGACTATATGTTTGAGCTAGAGGCTATTCTAAAGACCGTAAAGTTCCACAGCCCCTTGGCCCAGAAATA
>JBCBSN010000154.1:0-10855 GCA_039819225.1 Bacteroidota bacterium
AAAAATCCAATCGGATCTTAGAGCAATGCCTGGCCCAAAAAAAAGAAACCATACGCATAGGGATTACCGGGGTTCCCGGGGTTGGAAAAAGTACGTTCATTGAAGCCTTTGGAAAAGAGTTGACCGCCCTTGGAAAGAAAGTAGCCGTCCTTGCCGTGGATCCTACCAGTAGTGTAAGCAAAGGTAGTATTCTTGGGGACAAGACCCGTATGGAAGATTTGGTAAACGACCCCAATGCCTTTATACGCCCCTCCCCTTCCGGGGATTCTTTGGGCGGAGTGGCACGGAAAACCCGCGAGACCATAATCCTATGTGAAGCTGCCGGGTATGACATTATTCTTATTGAAACCGTTGGGGTGGGCCAAAGCGAGACCGCCGTTCACGGTATGGTGGATTTTTTCCTCTTGCTAAAACTGGCCGGGGCGGGAGATGAATTGCAGGGCATGAAAAGGGGTATCATGGAAATGGCAGATGCCATTGTCATCAATAAAGCCGATGGCGACAATATTAAAAGGGCGCAGATGGCCAAAACTGAATTTGCCAGGGCCATTCACCTGTTTCCGCCCAAAGAGAACGGTTGGATTCCTAAAGTACTCACCAGCTCCGCAAGTGAAAACAAGGGAATCTTGGATATTTGGGAGGTTATCCATGCCTATGTGCAAAAGGTAAGGAACTCTGGCCATTTTTTAAAAAACCGGCAAGGACAGAATAAAAATTGGTTGTTACAGCATATGGACAATCAGATCAAATCCAACTTTTATTCTGACAAAAAGGTCTCCTCCCTCCTGCCCAATGCCATAGACGACGTGGTACAAGGCAAAGTCTCCCCCTTCGCTGCGGCAGATAGGCTTATACAATCCTATAACACCTAGTCCTGATTTAGGGCCTGTTAACGCTAAGCTTAAAAATGTCTTTTTCGCCCTTTTCCCGTATTTCTTCGTTCGTTTTTGCCATCGTAGCCCGCTATGTTTTACAAAAACAGCCTTGAAATCCGAAAAAATCATCAAAAAATCCATCAATTTAGTTTAGTGTTAACAGGCCCTAGTATGGCCCGGGGGTTTCGGAATAAAAACATAACTTTGTCGCCAACCCTAAGCCCAACACATGCAACCTATTACTCCGCTACTCCTTTCTGTTGTAGTTCCACTGTATAACGAAGAGGAAAACGTGACGCTGCTCACTGAAAAAGTTCATGAAAGTCTTAGCGGTTACAACTATCAGATCATTTATGTGGATGATTTCTCCAAAGATGGTACCCGTCAGGTAATCAAGGATTTGGAGGATTCCAAAGTTCATCTTATCGAGCTAAAAAAAAACTATGGCCAGAGCTTGGCCCTAGCAGCTGGATTGGACTATGCCCAAGGGGAATTTATTATAACCATGGACGGGGATTTGCAGAACGATCCCAGTGATATTCCACAGATGTTGCACTATGCGGTAAATGAAGGGTATGATGTAGTTACCGGAATACGACAAAAAAGACAGGATTCCCTGGTAAAAAAAATACCTTCCAAAATTGCCAATTTTTTGGTGCGACGCGTTACCAAATTGAATATCAAGGATAACGGTTGTGCCTTAAAGGTATTTACCAAGGACATTGCCAAGGAGTTGAACCTTTACGGGGAGATGCATCGTTTTATAACCCTTTTGGCCCATTTGGAGGGAGCACAGATCAAGCAAGTTCCCGTAAAACATCATGCTAGGCATGCTGGGGTATCCAAATACGGTCTGGAACGGGTTTTTAAGGTTGTGGCGGACATGATGTTGCTACTTTTCATTCGCAAGTACTTCCAACGCCCTATCCACCTTTTTGGGATAATCGGGGTGATGCTTATAATTCTGGGGATTTTTATCAATCTATACCTGCTTATCGTAAAATTTGGTTTGCGCGAAGAAATCGGTAACCGGCCGTTGTTGATGTTCGGAATGATGTTTATCCTGGCGGGCATTCAACTTTTTACCATTGGTATCGTAATGGAACTCTTGATCCGCACCTACTACGAATCCCAACAAAAAAGACCCTACCGTATAAAAAACGTTTCCATTGGAGGCCAAACATCGTAAAAGGGGTATTGCGGTACTGAAATTGATTATCAGTGTCCTGCTTGTGTATTTCGTGATCACTAAAATTAATCTTGATCATGTTTGGGCCGTCCTAAAGGAAAACCATCCCCTATATCTGTTTTTGGCCCTCGTCTTTTTTATAATCTCCAAGATATTGGCCGCCTTCCGCCTTAATCTGTATTTTCATCAAATTGAAGTCCCACTATCACAAAAGAGTAATCTAAAATTGTATCTGCTGGGCATGTTCTATAACCTCTTCCTGCCCGGAGGTATAGGAGGGGATGCCTATAAGGGATATCAGATCAATAAGAATTTTGAAGTGCCTACCAAACGTGTCGTTTCCGTCCTGGTGCTGGATCGGCTAAGCGGATTATTACTCTTGTTCGTATATGCCTGCCTCTTGGCCATGGCGCTTAAAATGTCGATTCCAGATTACTATCCATGGATTTTGACCCTTGCCATTCTAGGAGGAGTCTTGGTTTTCTTTTGGATAAATCGGAAGTTTTTTAACTATACGCTTCCCATATTTTGGAAATCCATAGGTTTTTCCGCCGGGGTGCAATTCGCACAGTTGGTCAGTGTCTTTTTTATTATAAAGGCCTTGCAGATAAGTACTGCTAATGCCCTTATCCCCTACCTCTTTATTTTTTTGGTATCCTCCATTGTAGCCGTACTGCCCCTTACCATAGGAGGAATCGGCAGTAGAGAGGTCACTTTTTTTTATGGGGCGGAACTGTTGTCCCTGGATGAAAACACCTCCGTAAGTATCAGTATGGTGTTTTTTTTGATTACCGCCCTGGTATCCCTCTTTGGCATTTTTTATCATTTTAAGAAACCAAGATTGGAGACCTAGTAAATTTGGGTATCGGTACAGGGATAAAGCACAAAAAAGGTGCAGTTATGGTACTACCTAAAAGGACCAAGAATTTGACTTCCCAAAAAACAAGAATCGCTTGTCCATAATGGCCTGAAAAACGGCTGTTTTATGGATATGTTTGCAACAATAGACCATTTTCAAGATATCCCATAAAATTCTCGCGATATTTATTTACGGCTGCTCTTAGAGCCTGTTTAGGAATTTATGATTAGAATTGTTATAGGCCATTTTTGATGCCCTACGAGGCAAAATTTTTGAGCATAGCCAAAGCTACGGTCCAAAATTTTAACGAAGTAGGGCGCAAAGAAGGGGCATAAGAAAATAATTGATAAATTCCTAAACAGGCTCTTAGGTATCCCTTTATCAATTGGATAATGCTTAAATTTAGACATGACCAGATTTCTATCGATAATTGTCCTTTTGATATCGGCCTACGTTTATCCGCAATCAAAAATCGACAGCTTGTTGCAGCGATTACGTCTTGAACAGGCGGATTCTCTAAAGGTCAATATCTTATTGGACTTGACCTACGCCTATCGTGATGAAGATCCTGAAAAAGCGGAACAAAATGTTATCCGTGCCCTGGGGATCGCTTCGGGGATCAATGAGAAAAAATACGAAGCAAAAGGACTACTGTCCTATGCCAATCTTTTGATGGATCGAGCCAGTTTCGATTCCGCCATCACCTTCTTTCAAAGGGCCCTTTCCCTATCAGAAAGGATCAACTTCGATGATTGTAAGAGTGCAGCATTAATTGGTTTGGGAGATAGTTATACCAGAAAAGGAAACCTTAAAAAGGGTGAGGAATACCTTCAACGGAATATTTCCTTTGCAGGGGAAATCGAGGATTTTGAAGGGCTTGCCAGTTCCTATAACAATTTGGGAAACATTTACAATGAACAAGGGGAATACAAAAAAGCGATGGAAGCCTATACGGAGGCTGCAAAAATGAACACCAAAATTGGTCATGAAAAAAATGCGGCCATCAATGGGGTCAATATTGGCATGATCCATCAAAAACTGGAAAATTATAATGAAGCCCTATCCTATTTTGAGAAGGGCAACAACTATTTTAAAGAGATCGACTTTCTACCGGGGCAGGCCTTTGTGATGCAAAGCATGGGAATCATTCTCAGAAATCAAGGCAAACCCGATGAGGCACTTATACAGTATAAAAACGCACTTGAGAGCAATGGTAAATTGGGTAGAAAGCGGGAAATGGGCCAAATCCATATAAACGTCGGGAACATTTATTCCGATAAAAAACAATCCGCTAAAGCCATAGAAAGTTATCGAAGGGCCCTATCGATTTCGACCAGTATACCTGATTCCATCACTATGGCTATCGCCAACGAAGGTTTAGGGGTGGAATTCCTTCACGCCAAAAAATTGGACAGTTCGGAACGGTATGCCAAAAAAGCCATAGAAATTGCCCAAACCATAGGGGCCTATTTGACCGAAATGGATAGTTACAAAACCCTCTCCGAGGTGTATTTCTCCAAGGGAAATTACAAAAGGGCGTACGATTTAAGGATCACATACGAAGAAGGGAAAGACAGCCTTTACACTTTGGAAAAGCGCGATCTGGCCAAAGAGGTGGAGGCCAAATATCAAAACGAACAAAAGACCCAGGAAATCGCCCTTTTGGCTTCCGAAAAGGAAGTACAGGAATTGCAACTGAACAAAAGAAAAAATGAGCGAAACGCCATCATTGTGTTTGCCGTTCTACTTCTTCTATTGGCGGGCCTGTTATACAACCAATATCGCATTAAGCAAAAAGCCAACAAAGAGTTGCAGGAACTCAATCAATTGAAATCCAACTTTTTTGCCAACATCTCCCATGAGTTCCGAACACCCCTCACCCTGATTCAAGGCCCCATTGAACATTTGGAACAAAATCCCGAGGAGAAACTAAATACGGAAGATATTAGGATGATCAGACGCAATACCAATAAAGTGCTGGGATTGGTCAACCAGTTGTTGGATCTTTCCAGCATTGACGAAGGCAAGTTGCAATTAAAGCCCACGGAGGGCGATGTATTTAAATGCCTTAGAACAGCCGCGGTATCTTTTAACTCCCACGCGGCACAACGGAGTATGGACTATAGGGTAAATGTGCCCAATGTGCCGCTTTGGGCGGCATTTGACCGTGATAAACTCGAGAAAGTGGTCTATAACCTATTGAGCAACGCCTTTAAGTTTAGTGAGGATGATGAAATGGTCGGTTTTGAAGTTTCACATTCCGGGGAAGAACTGTTTCTATTGGTCTCGGATTCCGGAAGAGGTATCCATGAGGATAAACTTCCCTTTATATTCGATCGCTTTTATCAGGTAGATGGAAGTATGGTCAAGGATAGGGAGGGATCCGGCATAGGGCTATCCCTTTCAAAGGATTTGGTGGAGTTGATGGATGGAACGATTACGGTTTCCAGTGAAGCAGGCAAGGGCACCTATTTTACGGTACAAATTCCGCTACAATCAATCAAAGTGCCTCATGCCAAAACTGCCGTTGTTTCCGGCAAATCCCCCGATATCAGGGTTAGGTCAAAGTCCTTCGAGTTTTCCAAAGCGGATGTTCGCGAGCTGCCCAAAATTTTAGTCATCGAGGACAATGCGGACATGCGCCAGTACATAAAGGCCCAGCTTTGCAAAGAATATCGGATTATCGAGGCCAATAATGGGGAAAAAGGGCTAAAAAGGGCTACTGCGGATGCTCCCGACCTTATCATAACCGATTTGATGATGCCAAAAATGGATGGCCTGCAAGTCTGCAAGGAGCTGAAAACAAATTTGGATACCAGCCACATTCCCGTCATCATGCTTACGGCCCGTGCCGGGGAGGAAAACAAGATCGAGGGGCTAGAGATAGGTGCCGATTCGTATTTGACCAAACCTTTTAGTGCCAAGGAACTTTTGGCCAGGAGCGGGAACCTGATCGACCAAAGACGTCGCCTGCAAGAGCACTATCAACACAGTGAGCGTACCTTGGCTCCCGAGCGCATAACGACCACCTCCTTGGACAAAAAGTTTTTGGAAAGCGTGTTGGAGCTTTTGGAAAAGAACTACGCCGATCCCGACTTTGGGGTGCCCCAAATGCAGCGAGAACTGGCCATGAGCAAGACCCAGCTCAACAGAAAACTCAAGGCCCTTACCCAAGAATCCCCGCGCGATATCCTTCGCAATTTCCGTTTAAAAAGGGCGGCTCAATTGTTGTCCCAAAAATCGGATACCGTTACCCAGATCGCCTATCAGGTAGGGTTCCATAATCTCTCCTATTTCGCCAAATGCTTTAAGGAGCAATACGGCGTTTCCCCCTCCTCCTACTAGTTTCTTCATCTTTTGGTAGCATTTGGTTCCCCCGTGTTACTTTTTGGTTCCCAGGTGTCAGTCTTGAGTTGATCGAAAAGTTACTTTCGAGGATATTGTCAAAGTTCCCCGTCATTTTCAACTAATACCGTACCATTATGAAAAGGATCTTTGCCCAATATGGCTCCATAGGTTGTCTTTTAATTTTCCTATGCGCCTGTGAATCAGATGACGGGGATATGGAAGAGCCCGATCTGGATACCGTGGGTTTCAATATCAATGTCTCCGGGGACTTTTCCAGAAACATGCAGGGTACCAATGCCTATTACAGGTTTCAGGAGTTGCCCGCTTTATCGCCCACTACCCACCAGTTGTCCATCTATTTAACGGACGGTGACGGTTATACGGCAACCGCCATTATTAGAGTGGACGGGACATCCACACCCCCGCCAGGCAACTATCCCGCACTCAACCTTACAGGTAATGGAAACAATGCGGACGAACCGTTGACCGTAACGTTTTTATTTGGAAAAGACGGAGGAATTAGCCATTCCAGCACTCTAATGGGCCAAGGAGGACTCTCTATTACCGCCACAAGCGAAGGTCTTTTGAGTGGCGCCTTGGAAACACCATTGGTCCCTACTGCCAATGGGACGGGGAACATCGTTGTCACCGGCACTTTTACTGCGGAGTTCAGGCCCTAGCATGACCAATGTGCGTTGCATCTTTTCCAATGCCATCGCATTTGATCAGGACATGGGCAATTGTAGCACAGAGGACGTCGCGGAATGTAACGATTTTGTAAGAGGATTGGCAATAGGCTTACTCCATAAGCCCTCAAATGGTAGTTTTTTCGCGATATTTTGATAACGACAATATTAAAAATGATTCCTAAGCTAAGCGATATATTAATTTAAACTAGAAATTATGAAAAACGGTACATACACGTATATGGTAAAGGGCCTAACTATGCTCTTCCTCTTGGGCATGGCTGTGGGTTGTAGTAAGGATGACGATGAAGCAACAAGTAATCTTGTTGTGGGCGAATTGAGTAGCGAGTTCAAAGGGTTCTGTGATCATAGTACTGGCCTTCCAGGCGTCTTTTATGAAATTCAAGTGCCGGTCACTTACAATGGCACGGAAGATGACAGTCCAAGCCAATTGTTGGTCACGTTAACTTCCGATGGTGGAAATGTAAGTGAGGACATTACCGACCTGAGCAACTTCAGTCCGTTCAGTGACTCCAATTCATATAGATGGAGCGGGTGTTTGGTGTTTTTAGGGGACTGGATAGATTTTGAAGCACAGATGGAGAGCACTGGTGGAGAAATCAGCAACATCTCTAAGATTAGGTTGAACATAACCGACGTTGACAATTAAGGAGCAACGATACATTGGGTGTACGACAGATTTCCGGTTTTGGGCATAAACTGTCTTTTTTGGGCTTCTTTTCATGAAAAGACCCCACCCAGCCTCCCCGCCTTCGACGGGGAGGAGTTTCTCCTGATTTATCTGGAGATTAAGGGAGGTCAAACATCAGGCTACGGAAATTTGTCGTACACCCCGATACATTCCTTATAGCCATTTGTCTAAAATAAATTTTAAGTTATACACCTGTTGTATTGTTTATATTGAAGTGGTTTAAACTTTTTAGATTTAAGTGAAAATAGGTCATTTTGAAGCTGAATGAAGGCTTTTTTGAGTTGCATAGCAGCGCTACGGAAGGAAAAAAAGACAAAATGCAGCTTCAAAAGGAGCATTTTATAGCAAATTAGAAAAGTTTAAACCACTTCATTAATACAGGACCATGGATATTCTCCGTTGTAGCGGATTTTATGAAAAACAACATTTCATAAGACTCCAACGAAATTCCTAAATGGTTTTAAAACCCTCCGCATTAATAAAACTCCTATTGGACAAGGATTATTTTTAGTATCTTGGATACGGAAAAACATATTGGAATTCAGCCAGATAACATGAAAAGAGGATTGGTCGTCGGGATTGCCTTCATAATTTGCTGCTGGTCTTGTGTACAAAAGCGGAATACCGGAATTACCGAAGCCGCTATTAGTAAGTATCTGGACACTACCATTAAGGTCTATGAACCCTATGCCGTACTCAAGTTGCCGATACAAAAAGGAACGGTGGTCTGGAATCCTGGAGTGCTGGAGGCCGGACCGGGAGGAAGGATGTTCGTAGCCAATATGACCGGGGAGATCTACAGCCTTCTGGATACCGATGGAGATGACATCGAAGATGCGGCAATAGAATTCTGCGATGTTAAAAAGGACGGGTTCCGAACGCCATCGGGCATGGTATTCAAAGGGTGGGACCTCTATGTGGGACTGCCCCAACAGGTACGCGTCTATAGAGATGTAGATCGTGATTTCGTGGCGGATACGAGCTTTGTCTATTTTGACCATATTCCTTTTAGCGACCATCCATATGAGTATACTTCCGGCTTGCGGTTTGACTCGCAGGGTTGGATGTACATTTCCCTCGCTACCGATTCATGGAATGCAGGTGCGAGCCCTGACCCCAATAAATACCGTGGCGCAATTCTGAAAATATCCCCCGATGGGAAAGAGGCCGAGACCGTTGCAAGCGGAATTCGTTCTGTACATGGCATGTCGTTCAACGGCAACGGACAGCTATTTTTTGCGGATAATCAAGGCGGGCAAAACCCCGTGGAAGAACTGCATCTGCTCCAAGAGGGGCATTTCTATGGATATAATACCAGCAAATATGGTGACCTCAAGACAACGCCCGCGATAGCGGTCCTTCGTTCTGAAGTCGCTCCCGCAGAAATGGAATTTCAATCGGTGGACGGGCAGGAGTTCTTGTATACATCATTTTATGGGCCCGGTGAATATTGGGAAAGAGGCGCCGTGGCCCGAATCCATATCTCGGCCGAAAGGGACAGCCTGTACATAAGAGAAGAGTTAGTTGCCGATTTACCTAAAGCCGCCGGTCTGGCATTTGCAAAAAATGGGGACCTATACGTTTCTAGTATGGGACAGACGGATTATTGGTACTTTGCCAAAGACGTGCCGGATGGGGCGATATATCGCTTAATCAGGGCGCCTTGGGTCGAACCTTCAAGTAGACCATCCGAAACGGATCTTGCCCAGGCCCTCAAAGACACTAATGTTCAAAAGGGTAAATTCTTATTCGCCACTTTGGCATGCGCTTCCTGTCACGGTATAGATGGGAAAACTGAATTGCTTGGCCCCAATCTTCGAAATATCGGTGAGGTTTACAACCGGGAAGAATTGCTTGAGGAGATTAAATATCCCTCCAAGCGCATGAAGCCAGGCACTTTCCCAACACGCATTTCCACGGTAACGGACGAAGTATTCCTCGGACGTGTTATTACCCAAGATGAAGAGGCAGTTCACATGATGCTTATAGGCAACATTATCAAAAAAATACCCATTGAGGATATTGCATCAAGTGTCTCCGTAACCCAGTCCATGATGTACGAAGGGCTGCTAGACGGATTGAAAGATTCAGAAATAAACGCCCTACTTGATTATCTAATATCCCTTGGAACTTTAAACTTCACGATACAGGAATGACCAAGTTGTAGAAATTACCTGTTTTGAATTATTAGGATATTTTACCACCCTGTACAATCAGAGAGATTCATTTAAAATACACATACTACAAGCATACTCTTTTTAAGGCTCTACTGAATTTCTAAACGGGATCATTTATCAGCAGTTTTACGACATTTGCCCTTAAGGGCTGTTGGAACCCGAACCCGTCTTGGGTTCGCGATATGCACCTTAATCGGCGTTGTTTTTTAGAAGGTTGTAAAATTCGTTCCGCCTGTCCTCATCAACAAATACCCCTCCATATTCCAGCGTTGTAGTGGCACTTTCCTTGTCCTTGATGCCCCTGGACGAAACACAAAGATGTCTTGCATGTACCATAACGATAACGTCTTCGGTATCCAATGTTTGCTGTAGGTCTTTCAGGATCTGTAAACAAAGCCGCTCCTGAACTTGTGGCCTGTGGGCATAATAATCTACCAATCGATTGATTTTTGACAACCCCACAACTTTATCCTTTGGCACATACCCCACATGTGCATGCCCCACAATAGGTAAAAAATGGTGTTCGCAAGAAGAATCAATGGTAATATTCTGCTCTACCAGTATTTTCCGATAGCTGTACTTATTATCGAAGGTAGAAATTCTTGGACGATTATCGGGGTTGAGGCCATAAAACAATTCCTTAACATACATTTTTGCAAACCGGTAAGGTGTGCCCGAAAGGCTATCGTCGGCAAGGTCCAGCCCCAAGGCTTCCATAATCTTTTGAAAATGGTGCTGTATGATGTTGATTTTTTCCTCGTCCGAAAGATCAAAGGCATCCTTCCTCATCGGGGTTTTCATTGAGGTGGCCATGTGTTGATCCCCCAAAGCTTCTATTTTATCTATATCCAGCATGATTATTTGATTTAAGAATATATCTATTCCTCAGCATAGCAATCTTTGTCCGCACATTGGCCATACTTGCGATTGTACAAATGAAAGAAAACAAGACTAATGGTGGGAAAGTAAATAACTTGTTCGCCTATGGGAAATAAGGAGAGCTTTTCAT
>JBCBSN010000155.1:0-10837 GCA_039819225.1 Bacteroidota bacterium
TGGCCCAGAAATAATCTGCTGAATTGGGAATATATATAGCATACAAAAAAGGCCCCCGGGAATATTCCCGGGGGCCTTTGCTTTTATATTAGGGTCTGGTTCAAAACAAACCAAACACGATTAATCAAATGCGAAACCCGTTGCAATCCTGAAAATCAACGCATAAGCTACCATGGCCAATAATGCGAAGCATACCCATGAATACAGCTTAAAGCCCTTTTTGAGCAATATATCCGTCCAATCCCTAAAAGCTTCAACATAAATCTCCTTTACAAGTAATAATCTGTTCATACACCTACATTTTAATTGTTGCTGATGCTAAGATGCCCATTTCCCTTGGCAGGATTAAAAATTTTGGATAAAAGGCACCAATAATGGGATTTTGAAAGTCCTTGTTTTAACAAATCCTATAAACGGTTGGGTGTAGGGGATAAAATGCACCACGGTTTTCTACCATTTCCGGATCTGATCAAAGGCTGTAAAAGGGGGAAAGTCCGGGCCATTATGGCCATTTATAGGAAGAGTGATTCAAACGGGTCCAAAAAAAAGCACTTTAAAGGGATTCCTTTAAAGTGCCTACTCAAGGAGTCATAATAATTCCTTATAGTTCAGTCAAATGCAAATCCGGTAGTAATCCTAAAAACAAAGGCGTAGAGTACAATAAGGAAGGTTGCAAGGCAGAACCAGGAAAAAAGCTTGAAATAAGTCTTCACCAAAAAGTGCCCTAAGTTTCGAAAGCCCTCCAGATAGATTTCTCTAATAAGCAGTAATTTGTCCATGATGTCGTTTGGTTTTGGTTAATCATATAAGGATACAACTTCAAAAGGTGGGATTTCCGTATGCTTTTGACCCCTTTTTGTTGTGGGTGTCTTGGGAATTGTTGTGAAATGGGCTTTTGCCATTTCCTTTGGGAAATGATACAGCAACGCCCTTAAAGGTTTGTACAAAAGAATAAGTCGCAGGGTGAATCCAAGTTTGGGCGCCCCGAACTAATCATTTGTTTGAAACAGACCCTTTTTTCCCTGGCCTAGAAGGGTAAAAAGGGTCTGTTTCAAACTTCCCTCCCTTTAGGGACGGGGCAAAGGAAGTGTGAAAATGATAAATATACATTTCATTGACAATCATGGTCTTGGGAATTAAATGGGTAACCCTATAAAAGAAAGAGACCGTTGGCCTGGCCAACGGTCTCTTTCTTTCTTAGAATGGGTATTTAAGGTTTGGTTACATATTTACGATAATGAATTCGGACCTACGGTTGTAATAGTGCTCTTCCTCGGTACATCTTACCGAACCGTTACATTCGTTCAAGAGTCTATCCTCTCCATAACCTGTGGCACTTTCTATACGTTCTGCGGCGATGCCTTGGGAGATAAGATAGTCCCTGGTAGATTTGGCTCGTTTGTCGGACAGGTATTTGTTGTACGCTTTGTTACCTCTAGAGTCCGTATGCGATTCTATCTTAATGACCATGCTGGCGTATTGGTTCATAACTTCTACCAGCTTGTCGAGTTCTGCTGCGGCATCGCTCCTGATGTTATGGCGGTCAAAGTCAAAATGGATGTTTTCCGTTTTCAACTTTTTCAAGCCGTCTTCCTGGGCGATCATTTCCTTCAATCTTCTCAATTCAACAACTTCTTCAATAGTCTCGTTATCCTTGGTGGTCACTATTTTTTCTGCATCAAAGAAATCCTCGATACTGGTCTTAAGGGTGTATTGGGCATTGGGCTCCAAGTCTTCAAAAAGGAAGGTGCCATCATCATCGGCCACGACCTCCTTCACGGAATTGCCATTTTCATCCAACAATTCTACTTTGACCTCTGCAACGGGCTCTCCGGACAACGTTTCTATTACCATGCCCGAAATGGCGTTTATACTCACCGGTACAATCTCTTCTGTAGGCTTGCTAAAGAAATAGATGTCATCATCTCCTTTACCTCCCGTACGGTTAGAGGCAAAATAACCTACCTGGGCGCCTTCTTTTACCACATAGGAGAAATCGTCCTTATTACTGTTAATAGGCTTGCCAAGGTTTACAGGATCTCCAAACCCGGATTCGGGGTCATAGGATGCCTCATACACATCCAATCCGCCTAATCCTACGTGGCCATCAGAGGAGAAATGGAGTTTTTTACCCGTAAAGGACGGGAACATTTCCCTTCTTTCCGTATTTATAGACGGACCGAGGTTTCTGGGTTCGGAAAAGCTGTTTTCCTCTAGAACATCTACTACGAATATATCCGTTTCACCCATGGTTCCCGGCATGTCCGAAACAAAATACATTTGTTTTCCATCCGTGGATATGGTGGGATGTCCTGTGGAATAATTATCATTGTTAAAAGGCACCTCTACAGCTTCCGACCATTCTCCATTTTCCCATTTGGAGGTATAAATTTTAAGGTGGTTGATACCGTCTTTGTCCCGTTTTAGTTTTTTTCCGTAGTTGTTTCTGGTAAAATACATCACCCTCTTATCCGGTGAAAAGGCCACGGAAGCTTCGTGATATTTGGTGTTTATGTTTTTAGATAATTTTTCGGCATCCTTAAGATCTTTAGATGCGCTATCCACTTGCGCCACATAAAGGTCCAAAAAAGGTTGGTCATTCCATTTGTAACGTCTTGTACTAAAAAAAGAGGAATCCCTGGCGGAGGAGAATACTACTTGGTCATCGTTTAGGAACACTGGCCCAAAATCGGAATATTCTGAATTTATGGACAAGTTCTTTACTTCCAAATCGGCATCTTTGGCAAGAAGCTCGTCAAGAATCAACTCCTTTTCCAGAGGTTCGCTCTTTTCCATCATACGATCATATATCCGCATCATTCGTTTGGACTTTGTATATCTTCCGATTCCTTTTAGGGCATGTGAGTATTTGAAAATGTAGTCCGCGGACATATCGTCCTTGTGATTGTCATAGAGTTCGCCATACCAAATAGATGCCTGCTCCATATTCGTATTAAAGTAATGGGCGTCACCCGCTTTTCTAAGGATGTCAAAGGAGTGATTTTTTTTGCTCTTTCCCAAGGCCTTTTCATAAAGCTCCGCGGCCTCGGCATACCACATTTTATCAAAATAAAGGTCCGCCCTTTGGATAACCTTGGATCGGACAGGAGGGTCGGTCAGCTTGGGGGAGTCCGTCTCTTCGGCAGTGAGCAAGGTGTTGTAGTCCACGTTTTCCAACGGTGTTATGTCTTTGGAAGCCTCAGGATAGGCCACATCCAGAATCCATACCTCTTCCGTATACCTGCCCTCTAGTTGGGATACACAGGCATCCACGGCCTCCAGCCCATAGGGATAATGCTCCAGGGATACATAGTGCAGGCCATGCTTCGGATCGGAAATGGATTCTGCCGAGAATCCCTTTTTATTCAGTTTTTTAATAGCCTTGTTGGCATCCTTTTCCTTACTGAAGGCATTGGCGATAATGTAATATCCACCTTCTATTTCGGTATTGGAGGGAATTTTTTTATGGGCGATACCATTTCTTTTCGCAGCTTCCTCAAAGGTCTCGTTAAGGGAGATGTCATTGGAAAGAACAAGATTGTTTCCCGGAACCATGTAACCAGGGGATTCCCCGGCTTGTGCCAGACCATCGGTCTGATCCTTCTGTGCGCTCGCGCCAAGGATTGATAGGAAGAAACAAGTAGTAATAAGCTTTTTCATCATGGAGGATTATTAAAAGAATCGGGGCGACTTTAAAGCGGTATTCCCGCTTGGTAATTGAAATCTAAGCATGATTTCATGTGTGCCATCGTTATAATTGTTTAGGTCGTTAATACTATAGTCAAAGGCATAACCTACGTTAAGTCTGGGCGTAATCTGCAGTCCGAATAACGCACTGATGGAATCGTCCCATCTATAGTTAACGCCTAAATGTAGTTTTTCGTATAACAGGAAGTTGGTAGAAAAATCCAGGGAGATAGGGGCCCCCAACACTTGCTTTACAAAAAAGGAAGGCTTGAACTTCAGATTGCGATTCAGGTCGAAAACATAACCACCTATTACAAAAAAGTGGATGCGTTCCAAAGCTTGGGTCTCGGTGATTTCATCATAGTGTTGATTGGTGAGGATATTAGGAGTGGAAACCCCAAAATAGGCCCTGTCGGAATAGTAAAAGATGCCGGCCCCGATGGAGGGAAGCAATTCACTGTTGATATTCTCATTGAACAGTACATCGGGGTCCCTAAATCGACCTTTAGACCAATCGGTACTAAAAAAGCGGACCCCACCCTTAATGCCGAGAGCCAAGCGGTCTCCTTTTCTGTTTAGGACCAACTGGTGGGCATAATTGCCATCTATATAGGTTTCTTGGGCAGGGCCAAGTTCATCTTGTATGATGGAAAGGCCAATTCCGTTAAAGGGACTTAGGGGGGCTTCAATGCCCAAGGTAGCGGTACGTGGGGAACCTTCAATGCCCCTCCATTGGTCGCGATAAAGGCCGGTAATGGTTAAATTTTCCCGAGATGCAGTGTAACCTGGGTTCACCGTCATGGTGTTGTACATATAGTGGGTTACCTGCGGATCCTGCTGTGCAAAGGTCTGGCATCCCCAAAGGAAAAGGCAGCTGCCTATTATGTACTTTATATTGACTTTCATAGGTTCCCTGTTATCGTGTTAAGTATAGCCATCCGGATTTAGTGGTGCCGCTCCCATCTCTCAATTCAAGAGTATAGTAGTATGTACCGACCGGTAGATTTTCTGTTTCGCCCAACACGGTCCCCTCAGGGGAGGTACCGGTCCATGTGTTCCGGTAGCCAATGGTTTCATAGACCTTGGCCCCCCAGCGGTTAAAGATGCGTAGAAGACTGTTGGGATAATCCTCGATACATTCGATGAAGAATACTTCATTGGCCCCGTCCATATTGGGCGAGAATTCGTTATAAACGGTAAGGCACTGATTCTGGGTTACGTTTACGATGGCCTGATCCCTATCGTTTTCCGTATTTAGGTCCATCTGGTCCAAAAAGGAAAGGAAGGCCACGTTCGTATGGTTGTCGCCTTGGACGGCCTCGGTGGTCAAAATCAATGTGGCCGTTCCGTTTGCTTCAAGGGAAGGAATGGCCCATTCTCCCATTTCGTGTGTAAAGTTACCATAGGCAGTTTCCGTGGAAACAAGCCTAAAGCCATTGGGCAAGGGATCCTCGACACTAATATTGGTGGCGATATCCGGCCCCAGGTTGTTCACCGTTATTGTAAAAGTTATAGTGTCCCCATAGGTGGCCGTGGCTACATCGGCCGTTTTTAGGATTTCCAGATCGGCGAACGGGGGCGTATTTATTTCTAGAATGGCCTCATCGTCCTCCAAGGGTCTATCGTTACGGTAATTTCCAGGAGTGGAATCCGGATCGTTTTCCCGCAATTCCCGGACTTGGGATATTATATTGTAATCGTTGTCGAGGGCGGTGGGGAAATCCACGGTAACCTCAAAGGTGAACGCCTGTGTAGCGTTTAGGGGAAGATCCAGACCTGCCCAAACTACAGTGTTTTCATTTTGTTCTCCCCCATCTTGTATGTTGGTAACGGTAAAACCAGGGGGTACGAGGGATTCCAGGGTCACTTGACGCGCATCAAAAGGCCCATTGTTGGTTAGCTGTACCGTAAACAGGATGGTATCTCCATAATTGGCGTCTGTACCATTGGAAGACATGCTTAGCTCCAGATCGGCGAAACGTTGCTCCGTGGCAACGGGTATGGAAAGCACATCGCAATGGCAATTAGTCCGGGAGGGCACCAGTTCTACAAGAAACCCTTCTCTATTTGTGCATGGGGTGGCCATTGAGAAGGTGAGGGTTTCAAATACTGTGTCGCGGGCGGGCAATTCTTGAACTCCCGTGCCCGTACGTATGTAAGGCCCGATCTTGTTCCCATCCTGGTCCGTACAAAAGGCATTAAAGGTATAACCGGCGGCAAGAGTTGTTGTGCTGGTGTTTTCTAGGCCAAAGCTAAGCTCATATTCCAAACTGCCGTTGGAGCCTTCGGTATAAAAAGCACTTCCCGTGCCAAATTGTACAAGGTTCGCTTTTTCTAGGACAAGGGACGTACTCAGATTGCCAACGGAAATCTCGGTGGCGGGGCATGCGCCTCCCTTACAGGACAATGCCGTTTCTCCAATTTCATAATGTTCTATTTGGATAGTTTGGTTGGGCGCACAGCTCTCTATATCTGTGGTAAAGAATACATCGAACTCATATGTAATTACATCGTTGTTCGCGGCCCCATCGGGCATATTGATTTGGATTTCTTCGTGATTTCCCACTACCGAAACTACCGGATCGGATATAGCCAATGGGGATGTAGCCCTAAAAGATGTGATATCCACTGAAAGGCCCGGGGGCAATGTAATACGTGCTATGTCCTCGGATGAGGTTGGGCCATCGCCGACCACCAAATTGCTCACGGTAATGGTATGTGGGCCACACCCCTGCAATGTTCCCCCGGAGGCATCCAGGATGGAACCACTTACGGAATAGGAAGGTTCCGCACCCGTAATGACCAGGGGTTCCGTGGCCAAGCGCGATCCATTTCCCGTGGCCGGTGATCCGCAAGGTTGGTCGCCAAAGGCGGTATAGGTTATAGCGGTGTTGGAGGTAAAGTCGCACTGCAGGCTAACATCTATAAGTATCATGGCAATTTGCCCGTCCAAACTAGTAGCATTGGAGGCCCCGTGGATGCCCTGTTGCGAGGCAATGGTAGGGTGCTCCATCACATTTACCCTAAAAGCGTTGCCTTCTGTCCGTGTGGAAACAGGATGTATGTTGTTGGAGCCCCTGGGATACTCCACTAATGCCTGGTTAAATTCCATACCGGAGATATTGCCGGGGACAAGGAAGATGGCATAGGGGTCAATAAGGTCTCCGGAATCCGCATTTCTAAGCTCAAAAGCCATATTAAAATCCGTACAGACATCTACCGAAGCTATGGGTTGGTCTTCAATTTGGAGCTGTATGGTTGCTGCTTGTGCTTCGGTCCGCAAGGCGAGAGAATTTTGATAGGAAGCGTTTTCATAACCGGAAATGTCCGCAGGATAACCGGAACAGGCCCATGCATTCTCTATGTTTATATCCAAGGACACACAGTCCGAGAACGTGCCGTAGAACCGTACCTTTTTACAAAGGCTTCCGGAAGCGAAAGCCCCTAACCTGATCCAACTCTTGTCCGTTCCCCGGGTATACTCCAAGGGAATCTCGGAACCGGATACAACCTCCGTAGCGGAGCTTAATTCAAAACTTGGGCCATGATTTATCTGCAGCCAGTTAAAGGCGATGTTGTTCGGAGCCTGTGCACAAAGATCCACCTCATAGGACAGCAGGGAATTGGCGCCGTCCACTAGGGGATTGGCAGAGTTAAGGGAAAAAGCGGGAGGGTCATACCTAATCTTCTTGTCCTGTCTCAGGATCCTGACCTCCGGATTGTCCGAATAAGGGAATTCCAAAAGGGTGGCCTCATAAGATTGTATGCCTGTTTCCGGGGTATTCTCCCCCAGTTGGAGTTGTATATTGAATTCCGGGGTATTTAATCCGGAAAATCCAGGATGCAGAAAATTGATCCCTGGGGTGAGTATAACTTGATTATTGGTTACTGAGAAATCCAGTCCGCCGTTATCGCTGTTCGGGTTGCCCTCCAACCTTTCCGAGCGAACCATACCCGCAAAAGACATACCAATCGGTATGTCCACTGCGGTAGATTGTAAGATGTACACCGGTCTAAACTCATTGGGGAAAAGGGCACTATTGCCCCCTACCTCGAACGATAACCTGTTCTCATCATAGGCCAGCTCGCAACCAGTACCTGCGGCACCACTATTGGGCTGTGTATAGAGCAGTATATTATTGGGCTGTGTATAGATCAGAGCTTTAACATAGGTGGCCCGATCTCCCAGAACTCTACAGCGGGTTCGGCTACCTGAGGAATCCAGGGCGTAAAATTCGCCCCTGAAGTTTTGCAGCTCGTAGATTTTATCGGGCTCAAAGGAGTCGTTCCATTGAAATTGGAGCATAAGTTCAACCTGTGTTCCGCTGGCATACGTTGACCTGAAAGAGGAAAGATCCCAACGCATTCTATATCTATCCCCTTCGTCGGTAATTACGGGTGCAAGGGAGAAATTCGTGGGCACGCCATCTATAAGGAATTGTGATTTCAAAGGGTTTGAGGGATTCGCATCCGCTGAAATAAAGTTTAGCAGATCTATTCCTCCGGCATCCTCTTCCGTCCCAAAGGTCATATCAAAGTAGAGATTATCAACATCGATATTCCGGATTTCGCCCGTGGCGGTAACCAACATTTTATCTCGGGCAGCGTAGGTGTCCAATGCGTGGTCCGTTTCGTTGAGGGATACCCGGGTACCCATGGCGTCATCAGTCCAGCCTGCGGTAATCCGCCGGGCATCGAAAGTGCCAATGGAGGGGCCGTCACAGTTATCGGGACAGGAGGCGGTAATGGTGAAGCTATCGCAATGGATCAACTCGTCCATACAGGCATTCCCATAGCGCGTTTCATAATTTATCTGGATGGGGCCGGAAATACCGGCACCACAGGAATATTGTAACGGAAAAACAACATCCTCATTGAGGAACAGGGTTTCGGGAAGTGCCGTTGTGGTAAAGCTTATCGTATTCCCCGTTTGTGAATACTCCGGCCCTGCGTCGGCATCAAGACTTATACCGTTTGGTACGGTAAGCATTACGCTCCAATAGGTGTTTGGATCTGCCGAAAAGAACGGTATCCCATTGCAATCCTGATAATCCTTACCACCTACTTCCAAGGGTCCTTGTATGGCCACGGTAAAGGTATCCCCATCAAAAACATCGGCGGGTCTCCGTATGGTTGGAGGATATGTTTTAAGGAAGGCATCGTTTAACAAAAACGGATCGGCAATGATTTCCGATCCTCCAAGGCTTCGGGCGTATGCGGCTGTCCGTACGCTAAGATTCCTTACATGGTCCCGGATGTTGCTGTCACAGACCGGAAACCTAGGTAGGTTTTGGTAGTCAAATAACAGTTCCGTGCTACTGCTGGGTCCCAGATCATCATAATATCCGTCACCGTCCAGATCCTCCAGGCCCCCGGGCCCGTCCGGATCTGTACCGGGAGATCCGTAATCATAGTTAGCGGGAAGGGAATAGGAGCCCGCCCCCGAGGCAAACTCGGTATTGAGAAGCCTTACCATGGTCAATGATGTCCCCGGAACATTCGCAAACCTAAAATTGGCGATCGCCTTTGTGGCATCGGTCAGGTCATTACCAAACATCGTGTTGGTGCTGCTATTGAATACAGCGGACGAAAAGGATAGCCCGGAGTTTATGTTCACATCAAACGCTGTATAATCCGTGCTTACATTGGCAATCCGCACCCTATAGGTAGAAGCCGCGTTCAGGTCCGTTGTGGTAAAATCGCTCACTTCGGTAATTTGAAGTTCAGGAAACTGGGAGGCTACCTGCACAATTCCGGAAAGGGAATTTGTCCTCCTACAGGATTCCGTAACATTACAGCCCCATTCCGAGGCATGGGTAATGGTGTGGGTGCCAAAAGCTTCGGGCACCATGGATTCTTCAAAAACAATGCTTTCGCCCTCTTCAAAAATGGCATCAAAATCGCCTACGGCACCAGAAAAAGGGGCCTGGGAGAGGTCAATGGAATAGGTGTAAACGTTTCCTTGGATATTAGGTGTCAATACCGTTCCGTTAAAGGCAAGCTCGTAGGCGTCGTCCAAATCCTCATCCATGGTTACAGTATGGATAAAACCTGTGGCGTCCCCGGTCCCGGAATTGGGCACTTCTACCGTCTTCGTAAGGGCAACCCCGATGATGCCTACAGAATTACTATAATTAACGACGGACAAAATGGGGCTACGAAAATTATAGGAGTTGATCGTGGGATCATCGTCCATGGCCGTCATTTGCCCTGTAGGGGTAGTATAGGAAATGGTATGGGCATCTTTGAAGAGGCCTCCATTGAACAGAAAGTCCAACGCGTTACAGTCCCCTACTTTGGAAAAACGGAAACGAACGGTATCATCCATTTGCCAATTGGCATTTCCAGGACGTTCAATGGTAAATAGGGGCATGCCAGGATCGGTCTCGTCAACGGAAACATTGTAATCCGAGGATCCTGCCTGACTTAGGACTTGAAGCGAACCCGAAACATAGTTTACCCCCTGGGGAAGGTCAAAAACAATCGCAAAGGAGTTGTTCTGTGCGGTTCTGGACCGTATGTTCACGGTACTTTGGGATTCTTCCGTATCCCCGCAAAGTACCACGTCTTCCGAGTTAACCGTTACACGGTAATGGGTATTATTGATCTGGGACCAACTTGAAAAGGAACAAAGGGCCGTAAATACGATGAGGCATAAACGACTTATTCCATTGACAAATCCTCTTTGGCAATGAACGAATTGTTGTCTACAGGGTACAGGAAAAGTGACGGTGGCGTCGGCTGTTTGGGGGAACATGTTGGGGGAATTGAGAACTTATATTTGAGCAAATATGAATCTATTGCTCCAATTTGGGCGAATGTTTGTTGTACGCGCAAGGTTTTTTTGTGGCGTAAGCGATCCTTTTTGTGGTATGTCCTGGGAAGGCACAATGAAAAACCGGGGAGGGACCCTTGTCCTAAAATAGACCAAAAAGTATATTAAAAGAAATGGCCGTTCGCGATTCTAGAGGGGGTATCCTTTCTATGAAATACATTTAGAAAGTGGGCATATAGTTGATTTCGCGGAGATACCTTGTTTACGTGGGGTAAGATTCCCAAAACAGGGTATTAGGGAGATGAATGCAAAGCATAGAAATAAATAAAACCCTTAAGACACCTCTAATAACTCTTGAAAGACCTCTTTCAAGAG
>JBCBSN010000156.1:0-10763 GCA_039819225.1 Bacteroidota bacterium
TTAAGGGTTACTTTTTCCGGAATGGACGGAAAATTCAATAACTCGCAGATAGCCATTTTTAGTAGTATTGCATCTACCTCGGCTATCCGATCTTTGTCCCAATTAGGGGTCTTGCCTTCTATCTGCCTTACCCACTCCCCATCGTTAAGCAAGGTCTTGTCCAAAAGGTCTTGGGCAAAGTCCATAACCTTATCCTTTAGCAACCTTGGCAAAAAGAAACTATACTTACTAGTTTCCTTGGCCTTTTTGAATAATTTGAGGACAAAGGTGTTTATGATGGGCATGTCATCTACCCATGTTATGGTATCATCCTCGAAAAAATCATAAACCTTGTCATTGGGGGCGATGACCTCCCTGAAAATATCTATCAAAAATTGGCGGTCCTTTTCGTAGCCTTTCTGGGACGATCGCATATAGGCATCATATATCGGACTCCGTACAATCTCCTTATGGATCAATTTAACATACTCCTCGTTAAGGTACCATGTTTTAAGTTTTCTTCTGTCCATTTCGGCCTTTAGGACCTTATTATCGGCAATCTGCAGGAGTAAGGCATTGTTTATGAATTTTTCCTTGTCCGGGTACGCATCCGAGGAACCCGACAAATACTTTTTGGAAGATAAACGCAGATGGGTGGATGCCCGGTCATGGATGGCCGCCAAAAGTCCAAGGACCAAAAGATACAGTGCATACATATCCTCTATACTAGATCGGAGAAACTTTTGCTGTTTGTCCAAGGATTCTTCCTTGGACTGGTTTAAGGCATAAATGCATTGCATCACCTTAACCCTTATATGCCTTCTAGTCAACATTTCTAAGGAACTTTTGAAAGAATTGGGTGCCTCATCGCACCGCAAAAATAGCAATCTATTTGTATTGATGGTGAAAGCCCTGGGCTTTATCTTAGGTATTTTATAACGGCGGGGTATTGGGCAAAAACCTATCTTTGACTCTATTGTAATTTAGGGTATACACTAAGGGCAACCCCAGCATGAAGGAACTAAAACACCTTAATAAGTATTTCAAAAAATATTGGTTTAAACTCTTGGTAGGCATATTGATAACGATCATTGCCCGAATATTCCAATTGGTGATGCCCTCCTATGTCAACAAATCCATTCAGGTAGTGGAGAATTTTATGGCGGGCAATGTTCAGGAGCAGTTGGCCCGTGAGATGCTTTTGGAGTTTATCCTCATTATCGTAGGGGCCGCTCTATTATCCGGTTTCTTTACCTTTTTAATGCGGCAGACCATCATAAATGTTTCCAGATATATTGAGTACGACCTAAAGAACGAGGTCTTTGACCACTATCAACTTTTAAGTCTAAATTTCTATAAAAAAAACCGTACCGGGGATCTTATGAACCGTATTAGCGAGGATGTAGGCCAAGTGCGAATGTACGCAGGACCCGCACTTATGTACGGCATAAACACGGTTACCCTCTTTGTGTGCATCATAACCATAATGTTCATTAAGGCCCCTACTCTGGCGGCCTACACCCTTATTCCCCTTCCCCTACTCTCGGTACTTATCTATAAGATCAGTACCATTATCCATAAACGAAGCACAGTGGTCCAAGAGTACCTCTCCACACTCTCTACCTTTACCCAAGAAGTGTTTTCCGGAGTCTCCGTTATTAAGGCCTACGCCCTTGAACCCCAGGTAAATGGTGACCTTGCCGTACTGGCGGGTGAGGGCAAGGATAAAAGTATGGACCTGGCCAAGGTAAATGCATGGTTCTTTCCTATGATGATATTGTTGATAGGCATCAGTAATATTTTTGTAATCTATATTGGCGGAAGGCAATATATTAACGGAGATATAGAAACGGTTGGTGTTATAGCTGAGTTTATCCTCTATGTCAACATGCTTACCTGGCCTGTTGCCATTGTAGGCTGGCTTACCTCTATAGTGCAAAGGGCGGAGGCTTCCCAAAAAAGAATAAACGAGTTTTTAAACGAAATCCCGGCCATACGGAACATGTCCCCGGGACCGGATACCATAAAGGGTAAAATAGAGTTCAGGAACGTTTCCTTTACCTATGAGGACACCCATATTACCGCTTTAAAGAATATTTCATTTACCATATATCCCGGCGAAACCATAGTTATCCTGGGAAAGACGGGGTCCGGAAAATCCACGATACTGGATTTGGTGGCACGTCTTTACGATGTTGATTCAGGGGAGATTTTTATCGATGATATCCCCATTGGGGAACACAGCGTTAAAACCCTCCGTGGGGCCATTGGAGCAGTACCCCAGGATGCCTTTCTTTTCTCGGACTCCATAAACGACAACATCAAATTTGGGAACTATCACGCCTCCGATGAAGAGGTAATAGCCGTAGCCCAGGATGCCGCGGTACATGATAATATTATGGGCTTCTCAAAGAAGTACGAAACTGTATTGGGCGAAAGGGGCATTACCCTTAGCGGTGGGCAAAAGCAACGTATTTCCATAGCCAGGGCCCTTTTAAAAAACCCAAGAATCTACTTGTTCGATGATTGCCTATCCGCAGTGGATACAGAAACCGAGGAGGAAATCCTGAGCAATCTCAAAAAAGCCGCTAGCAACAAAACCACCCTTATCGTAAGTCACCGTGTTTCATCGGCCAAAAATGCAGATCGCGTACTGGTTTTGGAAGACGGACAACTGTTACAGGAGGGCACCCATGAGAAGCTCAACAACGTGGATGGGTATTATCGAGAGCTCTATGTCAACCAGCTTTCGGAGAAATAAACCCCACCATTTTTTTGTTTAATCGGCTTTTTTTTCCAATTTTGGAGATTAACCATTAATTAATTATAAACACTAGACACAAAACGACATGAGCGAGAAAGAACTAATGGAAGGAGGAAATTCACTCCAATGTACTTCGAGCCGGTAGGAGAACCTATTTTTTTGACGTGAGAAGCACCAAGGCCGGGGATTATTATCTGACCATAACGGAAAGTAAAAAATTCACACATGATGATGGTTCCTTCCATTATAAAAAGCACAAAATCTATCTTTACAAAGAAGATTTTGTAGCCTTTAAGGAAAACATGGAGGAAATGATGGATTTTATTTTTGAGGAGAAAGGAACGGAAGTCATCTCTGAGAAACATCAAAAGGACTTCAAGAAAGAGAATGTTCTCGAAAGTCCGCAGACCACTTCCGCAGATAATTTTACCGATGTAAATTTTGATGATATCTAAGAAGTTGTTTCAATAGAACTCCCTACCATTTTCCAATTTGAAATGGGAAATGGTAGCAAAGATAAACGGTCCTTACTAGGGCCGTTTTTGTATTTTCCCTTTCCCCTACCCGCATGGAAAAGTATTCTGGATCAGGGTATCAAAACAATTAGGAATTCCCTACCATTTCATATTCCATAAGGTATTCCCTACTTTTAGGATTCCTATTTTGTTTCGCCCATGAAGAAAATCTTTTATCTCTTTTTATGCCTGCTTATAGCTGGGAACAGTGCTGGACAGGAATCGTATAATCTTGAGTACTACCTACCCCAAGAAATTCATTACGACCAGGCCATCCCCACCCCAAAAGAGGTGTTGGGCCATGAGGTGGGCCAATGGCACGTTACCCATGATAAGCTATTGTTCTATATGAACGTCTTGGCCCGGACAAGTGAACGGATTACGTTGGAGGAGATAGGAAAAACTTTTGAAGATAGGCCCTTGATACTGCTTACTGTGACCTCACCAGGGAATCATCAAAATATTGAAAGGATAAGGGAGGAACACCTGACCTTGACCGAGCCCGAAGGAAGAAAGCTGGACACAAAAAAAATGCCCTTGGTGGTCTACCAGGGATTTTCTATTCACGGCAACGAGCCCAGTGGGTCAAATGCGGCATTGGCCTATGCCTATTACTTGGCGGCAGCGAAAGGCCCGGAAATTGAAAGCCTTTTGGAAAATCTTGTTATTTTACTGGATCCTTGTCTTAATCCGGACGGCCTACAGCGCTTTGCCTATTGGGCGAATACCAATAAGAGCCAAAACCTGAACCCCGACAATAACGAAAGGGAGTATCATGAAGTTTGGCCCGGTGGACGTACAAATCACTATTGGTTTGATATGAACCGGGACTGGCTGCCCGTACAGCTTCCCGAAAGTAAGGCACGCATTAAAGCCTTTCATCGTTGGTCTCCCAACATCCTCACCGATCATCATGAAATGGGTTCCAATGCCACCTTCTTCTTTCAGCCTGGGGAACCCAACAGGGTGCATCCCCTGACCCCCAAGCTCAATCAGGAATTGACGGCAGAAATTGGCACCTACCATGCCAGGGCCCTGGAAAAAATAGGCTCCCTGTACTATTCTGAGGAGAACTTTGACGATTTTTACTACGGTAAGGGATCCACCTTCCCAGATGTTAACGGAAGTATTGGTATTCTCTTTGAACAGGGAAGTTCCCGGGGCCATCTCCAGGAAACGGAAAATGGACTTCTCAGTTTCCCCTTTACCATTAGAAATCAATTCACCACGGCCCTGTCTACCCTAACTGCGGCACAGAAGATGCGCCCAAAAATCTTGGACTACCAACGCCAGTTTTATCAGGAAACGTGGAAAGAGGGTAATACCGGCCAGGTAAAGGCATGGATATTCGGGGATAAAAAAGATAAGGCCAAGGCTTGGCACATGGCCGAATTACTACAACGCCATAACATTACGTTCCATGAATTAAAAGAAGATGTTACCCTAAGCGGCCAAGACTATGTTAAAGGTCATAGTTATGTGGTACCTATGGCACAAAAAAACCAACGCCTTATCCAGACATTGTTCGAGAAGAGAATCTCCTTTGCGGACAGTGTGTTCTATGACATCTCTGCCTGGACATTTCCTTTAGCGTTCAATCTGGACCATCATCCCCTAAAATCCCTTTCCGCAGCCGGTGAAATGGTCACAGACTTAAAACCCGTCTCCGGGCAAGTGCATTCCAAAAGTAACTATGCTTACCTGTTCCAATGGCATGGATACTATACTCCTAAGGTCTTGAACAGGATATTAAACAAGGGGATAAGGGCCAAAGTGGCCCGGTATCCGTTTTCCTTAGAGGGCCGATCTTATGACTATGGCAGCATATTGGTCCCCGTTCAAAATCAGACCTTGGACTCTGGTGAACTTTACGATTTTCTAACGGAAGTGGCCCAGGGAAGTGGTGTTGATATCTTTGGGGTAAACACCGGATTGGCCACCGGGATAGACCTCGGAAGCAATGATTTTGAACTTGTGAAGAATAGAAAGGTAGCCCTTCTTGTGGGCCAAGGGTTCAATTATACGGAAGCTGGTGAAATTTGGCATTTATTGGACACTCGGTATGATATGAAAATCACTAAACTGGATATTTCCTACCTGGATCAAGTAGACTTGGCCAAGTATACGGACATCATTTTACCAAGCTCCTCAGGGAAAAACCAGTTGGGAAAAAATCGAATTAAAAAAATAAAGGACTGGGTTAGAGCTGGAGGCCACCTGATCGGCTATCGCAATATGGCGCATTTGTTCCAAAAAAACGAGCTGTTGGCATTGACGTTTCGCAAGGATACCTTAAGCGCCAAAAAGGTTTCCTTCGAGCAAAAAGGGGACTTCAAAGGCGCGCAGTTGACGAGCGGGGCCATTTTCCAGGCAGATTTGGATCGCTCCCATCCCATCAATTTTGGTTACACAAACGATACCCTGGCCCTTTTTAGAAACACCAATATTTTTATTGAACCGGATAAGGAGAGCTACAACAATCCCATTACATACACTATGGATCCCCTGTTAAGCGGGTATATTTCCGAAGAGAACCTGGACAATCTTAAGGGTAGTGTGCCTTTTCAGGTACAGCGCCTAGGGAGGGGAAGGGTATTCATTTTTACGGACAACACCAACTTTAGGGCTTTTTGGTACGGTACCAATAAATTATTGATGAACGCCATTTTCTTCGGGGGAATCATGTAGTTCCATTTGTTATGTAAAGATGGGAAATGGAGTAAAGGAACCCTATCTACAAAACCTCGCCTATTCTAAGCGCACGTAGAGCAAATTAAATAGAAAAATGCCAAGTATAGATACCACGGCAATGGCCGCACCAAAAATACTGGCAAGAATTCCCAACAACACTACATAATAAAGGGGATATACCAATAAGGCCAATGCAAAACGCAAGGTAGCCGTAAATTCCGGTTCCCATACCCTGGGCCTTAAAACCCATCTCCAGAGTAGCACAACAGGGAGATTAAGAAGTAAAAAGATAGGGTATAGAGGGCTAGGTTTATCCAACGGTTTTTCGCCTTTTCCAGAAAACTTGGACAACTCCTTCATTTGCTTGATCTGGAGATTTACTTTTTGTGGGGATAAATAATCCGTATTCGATTTATCCAGTATTCCGATAATTTTGTTGTAGTCATCCTCGTTTTCTACATGGGTGGTCAAGCATTTTAAAGATCGGGATACCTCCTGTTTTAGGGAGTCCGCGGTTGTGCCCAAATTCCCCGGATCATACAATGGCCGTACGGGAATATCCTTTCCAAAGAAAATGGCCGTACGATCAGGAAATCCTTCGGCATGTTGATAGTTGAGTCCTACCGGAACCAAACGGATATCCAAATCCGTATTATGCTCCAATGCAGCGAATAGGATTCGGGTAAAACCCTTACTCAGGGGCCTTACGCGACGTTTTAGATTATGATTGGCCTCCGGAAACATCAAAATGGCCTCGTTCTTACCCAACAAATGAGCACATTCCTTAAATACAGCCTGATTGTTCTTCAAGGATTCCCTACCATCACGGATCCTATAAATAGGAATCATACGCAAAAATTTAAAAAATCGTTTTAGCAATGGCTTTTTAAATACATCGGAACGTGTTAGGAAATAGGGTTTTCTATTACAGTCCACAGCGATCAACAAAACATCCAATAAAGCGTTCTGATGATTGGGTAAAAAAAGAACGGGTTTGTCTTTAGGAACATGTTCCAGACCATAGATCTTTATCCGGGAAAAGTAAAGGATAAGACCGCATTTGATCCAAATTTTGATAAGTCGATATCCCATATTTCCCATACTAAAGATCCTTTTTCCATATTCTTGCCCAATAGAACGGCCCATGGGAATGATAACTAGGAAGGAAAAAATACTTCATCGCACTATGGTTTTCTGAAAGTCTTTCTGCGCGCAAAAGATAAAGGTTTACCTCATAACTTTGCCTCTTGCCCGGATGGAATTTTACCGATCAAAGACTTTTCTCCAAAAATTCTTAGTATTTTCCAGTTTTTAATCACTCATACGATTTATATAAAATGGCAAGAACACCGAGTAACATGCTTCCCTTAAGTACTGTGGCACCGGATTTTAATTTGATGGATACGGTAACCGGAAAAAAATTGGGCTTTTCGGCGGTAAAGGGAATCAAGGGAACTTTAATCATGTTTATTTGCAACCATTGTCCCTTTGTGAAACACGTGAACCCGGAGCTGGCCAAATTGGGCAGGGAGTACCAAGTGAGAGGCATTGGTTTTGCGGCTATTTCCAGTAACGATGTAAAAAATTATCCCCAGGATGCCCCAGATCTAATGAAGGAAACCGCTGGGAAAGAGGGTTATACCTTTCCCTACCTCTATGACGAGACCCAGGAAACGGCAAGAGCCTATGATGCGGCCTGTACCCCGGATTTCTTTCTTTTTGATCAAGACCTGGAGCTTGTTTATCGCGGACAGTTGGACAATTCCAGACCTGGCAATGAAATTCCCGTTACAGGCCAGGACCTTCGTAATGCCATGGAGGCAGTTTTATCCGGAAAAGAGATAAGCTTGGACCAGAAACCGAGTATAGGCTGTAATATAAAATGGATAGAAAGGCACACCGGATGATCATAGGTGGATTTCATATAGAAGTGCCCGTGGTTTGACCCTAATTAAAGAATTTCTCAACAATGAAGATTTCCAAAAAACAGGCCCTGGCCCAGCTTGCTAAATCGGAATCACCCTTTTTTAGCCTTTTTGAACATGGAACGCTTTCCGTAGAGGTGTATGCCCCTAAACAAAGGGACGATCAGCAACCGCACACCCGGGACGAGGTGTATCTGATTATTTCCGGAAGCGGGGAATTCCAAAATGGTGAGGAGCGCACTACTTTCTCCCCTGGTGATTTTCTTTTTGTGCCCGCAGGAAGGGAACATCGCTTTGAAAATTTCACCCATGATTTTGTAACATGGGTTTTTTTTTACGGTCCTGAAGGCGGTGAAGCAATCAAGTTATGAACAGTTCCATTATTGCCCTAACGGCGACGACCGTATCTACCTATATCAGCATTGGAAGCACTTCCTATAAACAACATTATCAGCATCTATGGGAAAATGGGGATTCCTCGCCCTACTTAAAATCCAGCTTCACCGAAGAGATCGTCCAAAAAGAACTGGAAAACTCCAACCTTGCCCATTTCCTAGTATATTATGGTAAGAAATCCGTGGGAATCGTGAAATTGATCTTGGATGCAGCGATAGGTGATTATACCCCACAAGATGCTCTTTTACTGGAAAAGGTGTATTTGCTAAAGGAATATGCCGGACGTGGTATTGGTAGGAAGGTTTTGTCCTTTGTGGAGGCCTATGCGCTAGAAAGGAACAAAGGGGCACTTTGGCTGGATACCATGAAAAATGGTCCGGCCCTGTATTTTTATTTAAGCTACGGTTTTGAAATATGGGGAGACCAGAGGTTGGAATTTGAAAATGTTCGCGAAGGGGAAAAACCTATGTATATCCTTGGAAAAAGGCTATAAGGGAAAGATTGTACAAGGATTCCGATCCGCAGTCATTTGTTGGCCGTAAATCCAACTCCGGTGCGAATGCCCGTTTCTAAAATATTTGCTTTTTAAGCAAATTACGGATGTGCGCATAATGGTGGTCCCCGTGCCAGGCATATCGTCCAATGTTCTCCTTTACACTAGTATGTACATTGCCATCAGGATGAACAAACTCCCTTTCCAAATCATCTTTGGAAAGTCCGCCTAGCAGATATACCAACTTAGCATGTACGGCACTCAAATGGTCCAGGGACATTTGGATAGGTCCGTTCCTGGTATCAAAAAGGTTGGCCCATTCCTTTTCGTCATAGGCCTTTATAAGAGGGCGCTCCTCCGTTAAGGCCCACTTAAACCGAATATAGCTGTTATGATGACTGTCCGAAACATGATGGACTACCTGGCGAATGGTCCATCCATTGGGCCTATAGGGAGTATTTAACTGCTCGTCGGATAGATCGGATACCAGATTTTCCAGACGTTTTGGATATCCCTTTAGCGTATCGATCCAGTTCTCGATCATTTTATCCGTAATCCATTCCGGCACTTGGAACTTCCCGATGGGATAACGTAGTTGTTCTAAATCATCGTTTTTCATCTCATTGGTTTTTCTTTGAAAATTAAACGAATACAAATTTGCCACTTAGACGAAGTACCTCCCTATCGGCAGAAAAGCTAGAGCAGCACAGTTTGATGGTTTCAGCAGGTAAACAGCAAATTACACTTGTTTATGCCCATATTGAACTCGTCTTGGGTCAATTATAGTCAAAAAAAGTTTTCTTTTATACGTATCCTATAATCCAAAAATACGCACATAAGCCTAAACTTTAATAGATTTTTAACCTCAAAAATGAGGCGGTCACTTCCTATCCTTTAATTTTGTTCATTCACGAAAAGTTTATTCTAAAAATTATGCAAATGGCAACCATTAGATTGGGCGATCCCGCCCCCAACTTTACAGCGGAAACTTCCGAAGGCAAGCTTGATTTTTATGAGTATCTCGGCGATAGTTGGGGGATATTGTTCTCCCATCCTGCCGATTTTACTCCCGTATGTACCACTGAATTGGGCACTGCCGCCAAGTTCAAAAACGAATTTGATAAGCGCAATGTAAAAATGATAGCGCTTAGTGTAGATGGCGCCGAATCCCATAGGGAATGGATCAAAGACATTAACGAAGTGGAGCAGACCACGGTAAACTTTCCCATTATTGCGGATGAAGACCGAAAAGTGGCCACGTTGTACGATATGATCCATCCCAATGCGGATGATAAACTCACTGTGCGATCCGTATTTATAATAGCTCCAGACCGGACCGTAAAACTCATTCTTACTTATCCGGCCTCCACCGGACGTAATTTTTACGAGCTCCTTAGAGTGGTAGATTCCCTACAGTTGACCGCCTATCATAAAGTGGCCACACCTGCCAATTGGGAGCATGGAAACGATGTAGTAGTAAGTCCGGCCATTCCTACGGAACAAGCCAAGGAAATGTTCGCCAAAGGTGTCCAGGAGGTTAAGCCTTATCTAAGGATGACTCCCGACCCAACTACCTAACCCTTAGGAACATAAAACAAAAGCGACTTTACAAAAAGATAACTTGGAAAATGTCATGAATTTAAAAATTTTAGCATTACCTTCGCGCTTTAACTTAATTTTTTAATTTTTTTATTATGGGTAAAGGAACAGTTAAGTTCTTCAATGATTCCAAAGGCTATGGTTTTATCACTGAAGAAGGTTCAAACGAAGATCATTTTGTACACATTTCTGGCTTGATCGATGAGGTTCGAGAAGGTGATGTTGTGGAATTTGAACTGCAACAAGGTAAAAAAGGATTGAATGCCGTTAATGTGAAGGTAGTTGACTAGGTAAGAAGCATACTTTTTTATAGAATGGCCCTGACATTTGTGTCGGGGCTTTTTTTTTTACGATCTCTTTTCCCTGCGTAGGAAAGTTATAAAAAAAGTATAATTTTCCTA
>JBCBSN010000157.1:0-10709 GCA_039819225.1 Bacteroidota bacterium
TATTTGATAAATAAAACTTTTGAAAAATGTAAAACATAGAAGAATTTTGCGTAGTGGTACTTGGACCTAGGGACTTAAAAGAATTAGAAGGAGGAGGTTTTTTGTTCGGTCTTATTATAGGATTTGCAATAACTGCTCTCGCCCTATTAGGAAAACCAAAATAGTATTATTTCTAACTATTTAGGAATCGACCGATGGGGTGTTTACAACACCCCATTTTTGGGTTTAACTATTGTTGGATTAGTTTTAATACCATTTTCTTGGTATCCAACTTTTTTATTTTGGATGAAAATTGCAAATTGAAATAAAATAGGATATTGCCCTTAAGAGCGCCTTTAATGTGTTTAGGATTGTAAGGAAAGTAAAGGTTTTGCAACGGATAAGGCTTTTTTAAGTTGAGTAAGAGCCACGGAATAAAAAAGGTAGGATTTGAGAAATAAAAGATGGATTTGATAAGAATGTAGCATGCTTAGGAAAGGAATTCAAAACTGCTAAGTTTTTAATTGCAATATATCTACAGGAAGAAAAATTATGATATCCTCAAGATTTTCAGTAAAAGGTGTTTTTGCAATTTTATTATACATATTTTCTTTCATATTCTTCCAAATAGGCTTATCCCAAAGTGCCATTACCGGAAAAATAGTGGATAAACACAAAGTGACGGTGCCTTTTGCACACTTAAATGTGGAAAATACTACTAGGGGTACGGTATCTAATGCCCAAGGTGAATTTAAACTCCTTTACGACTCGTCTATAGAAAAAAATGTGCTCGTAATTTCCGCTTTAGGTTATATGACCAAAAAAATACCATTACGGGAAGGGCATTTTACAATTTCACTTGTTCGGAATCCTATTGAACTTAAGGAGGTTACGGTCTACAATAAAGATTACGCCAAAGAACTAATTCAACTTGCCATCCAAGCTATTCCTGACAATTATCCAGGCGTTATGGAGCGGCACGAAGGTTTTTTAAGGGAGTTAGCGAATTGGGAACATGACGAAAACCCAATATATGTGGTAGAAGCAACTATGGAGTCCATTAAAAAGCCATATGTTAAATCCTATCGATCCGGGGCGGTAAAGCTTCTTGAGCTTAGAAAGTACAAAACCCTTCAGATGGATTCCCTTCTTATGCGTTTCCGTGCCGGTAGCCATCATATCCATAGATTTGATGTAGTGGCAAGGCGGGAGGCCGTTTTGGGCAATCCAAATTCCTTTACCTACAAGATCAGGGATACGGTATTGCAAGAAGGCAAAAATGTTTATAAGATCTATTTTGAAAAGAAGAATACCTCCTCTGGGTATATTTATATTCAGGACTCATCATTTGCCATTGTAAAGATTGAGCTTCATAAATACAAATTCTTTGATCCCTTTGGTCACAATCGCCAGTATTTAAGATATACCGTAAACTATGAGCAACATAAAGATAAGCGCTGGCGCTTTAAACATTCCCATTATGAAACGGGTTTCAAGCAAAAGGGAAGGCTTCTTGTATTAACGAGCGATTACATAAGTACGGAGGTAGAACCAAACAAAACAGACATTCCTTATTTGCAGCGATTTGATTTTAACGATGTGCTTACCGAAAGTGCCTCACCTTACCGACCGGACTTTTGGGAGAATCAGACGATTTTTATGCCAAACAAAGAGGTAGAAAGCTTATTTCGATTATCTTATACTCAACCAAAGAGGAAGGACGGCGGTCCTTATCAAAAACTATTCGGAATTCTTTCAAAAGTGCGCTATGACCTTTCCCTGAAATGGGCCCCCATACGATTGCAACCTTATTCCATTGATTATTCTAATATAGAAGTCGAAATTCAAAAGAATGAACTCCTATCCACTAAAAATCTATGGAGTGTTACCTCTAGCCTGTTATACGAAATAATGCCTGGTCTCTTTTTAGGGTATGCGAACGATAGTAGAATTGGAAGGTCTGGAATAACATCTCACGACTTGCGTTTACTTAAAGAGTTTAGTGTAAACCCAAAGGGGAGACCCATATTCTTGGGAGTAGGGGTAAACCTGGGCCACCAAGATTTAAGAACCTTTTTGGGCAATTACGATGGTGATGCCTCTTTTGAGGTTGGAGGAAAGGAATTTGATAGTGGCGATACCGACATTTTTTTGAACCAAAGAAGCTTTAGATGGCAACCCCATTTTTTGGTTAGGTTGGAACTCACTAAAAGAATGAGTGTATTCTTAGCAGCAGAATATAATCTTCGTATGAGCAATAGAATAGGACTTTTGTTCCAGGAACGGAAGGAATCTATTTTCACTCGCAAAAAAGTCTTCCTGGAAGATGGACATGAGAACTTGAGCATAGATTCCCAAGACCGCCTTATCAATGATAGTTTCAGCATCAATTGTGGGTTAAGCTTTCGTTTTTTCTAAAAATGGGTTTTACTCTCAAAAAATGCGAGGTCCGTTTACCATTTTTGTATAGTATTCCAATATTTCAGGAGCAATTATTTGGATACGTTATTTATAAACTTTAATACTTGATTACATGAAAGAGACCAAGAAACTAACTGTAAAAGAATTATTGACCCTCAATGGAGGTTCCTTAACCGTAATGTGGATGATCCTTCCTCCGGACTTTTTCCAATTCACTATCAGGAATTGGACCTTTTCAAGGTCGTAGATGGTCCATCAACATCTACTCCTTACCCAATAGCATCTTTTCCCAAATTGAGGTCTCCGTGATCTCCTCTCAATAAATGAGAGTTTGGCATCTCTTTCGATTTCCTTTAAGGTAAGAGGCATCCGCCAAAAACTGGGTAAAAAGCACCTGAAACCTACCGCCCTTCCAACACCACGAACGGCACGATCATCTCTTCCAGTGAAACCCCGCCATGTTGGTAGGTGTTACGGTAATAGCTTACATAATGGTTATAGTTATTGGGGTAGGCAAAAAAAAGGTCGTTCTTGGCAAAAATAAAGGAACTACTAACGTTTATACTGGGTAAATATACATCTCCGGGCTTTTTGATCTCCAGGACATCCCTATCCTCATAGGTAAGGCTACGGCCGGTCTTATACCTTAGATTAAGACTGGTCTCCTTGTCACCAATGACCTTAGAGGGGTTTTTTACATTTATAGTACCGTGATCCGTGGTAATAATCAGTTTTAGCCCCATGGCCTGGGCCTGCTGTATGATTTCTAGCAAAGGAGAGTTCTTAAACCAGCTTTGGGTTAGGGAGCGATAGGCTTTATCATTGGAGGCCAGTTCTTTAATTACCTCCATCTCCGTTTTGGAGTGGGAGAGCATATCCACAAAATTATAAACGATTACCGTAAGGTCATTGTCCTTTTGTGACCTGAAATTTTGGGATAATTGCTTCCCTTGTTTTAGGCTACTTATTTTATGGTACTCCCATTTTAGATGCAACCCCAGCCGTTTGATCTGTTCTTCCAAAAACTTATGTTCAAAAAGGTTTTTGCCGCCTTCGTCCGTATCGTTTTTCCACCATTGGGGGAATTTCTTTTCCATTTCCGAAGGCATAAGACCGGAAAAGATGGCATTGCGTGCATATTGGGTGGCGGTGGGCAAAATACTAAAATAGGATTCCTCCTTGGACTTTTTATAAAAGGCACCCACGGTTTCTTCAAAGGCATACCACTGGTCGTACCGCAGATTATCGATGACCACCAACAACGTGGGAGACTCTTTGATCTCTGGATAGATCCATTGCTTAAAAAGGGTATGGGACATCACGGGCCCCTGCGGATCCTTGAACCAATCCTGATAATTTTTGTCCACAAATTTGCCAAATTGGTTGTTGGCCTCCGCCTTTTGGGATTCTAAGATCTCAAACATTCCGGTATCTTCTATCTCCTCCAATTGCAATTCCCAATAAATTATTTTTTTATACAGATCGATCCACTCCGTCCATGAGTTTACCATGGAGAGTTCCATTGATATCTTACGGAATTCCTGCTGATAATGCGCCGTGGTACGTTCGGAGACCAATCGGGAATGATCCAGGTTTTTTTTAAGGGACAGCAGAATTTGGTTGGGATTTACCGGTTTGATCAAATAATCCGCTATTTTGGAACCAATGGCCTCCTCCATTATGGATTCCTCCTCGCTCTTGGTAATCATGACCACCGGGATGGAAGCGTCCATGGTCTTTATTTCGGTCAACGTTTCCAGACCTGAAATCCCCGGCATATTCTCATCCAGAAAAACGATGTCCACGCGTGAGCGCTCCAGTTCTTCCAAGGCTTCTTGCCCACTTCTGCTGGTTATGACCTTATAGTCTTTTTGCTCAAGGAAAAGGATATGGGGTTTTAAGAGGTCTATTTCATCGTCTACCCATAAAATGGTGATATTGCTCATTGGGGAGTATTGTTTTAAGAAAGTCGTAGGGCCATAGGTGCCGTTGTTACCGGGTTTCATCCGGATTCTATACCTTTAAGACCTAGTTTAAACCCGACTTTGCGTGCCCAAATTCAATAAGTTAAAAATATTAAACGATCCAATTTACGGATTTATTAGAATCCCCAATACCCAAATCTTTGATTTGATCGCCCATCCCTATTTTCAGCGTCTACGCAGGATAGCGCAGATGGGCCTGTCCTATCTGGTATATCCGGGAGCGCACCATACCCGGTTTCATCATGCCCTAGGCAGCATGCACCTTACACAAAAGGCCATACAAGTACTTCGTTTTAAAGGGGTTGTCATCACCAAGGAAGAGGAAGAAGGCTTGTTGTGTGCCATTTTGTTACATGATATTGGACATGGCCCATTTTCCCATGCCATGGAACATAGTATTGTGGAAGGTGTGGGACACGAGCACATCTCATTGCTTTTTATGGAAGCACTTCACGCCAGGTTTAACGGAAGTTTAACGGTGGCTTTAGAGATCTTCAGGGGCAGGTACCCGAAGGTTTTTTTAAACCAATTGATCACCAGTCAATTGGATATGGATCGAATGGATTATTTGAAGCGGGATAGTTTTTATACCGGGGTGGCCGAAGGGAACGTCAATTCCGAGCGTTTGATTACCATGCTCAATGTGGTGGACCAAAAGTTGGTAGTAGAGGAAAAGGGAATCTACTCCGTAGAGAAATTTTTGTTGGCTCGCCGCTTTATGTATTGGCAGGTATATCTGCATAAGACCGGATTGGTCGCCGAGCAGTTATTGATCCGTATCTTAAAGCGAGCCAGGGAATTGTGGTCCGCCCAAAAGACCATCGAATGTAGCCCTGCCTTGTCCTTTTTTATTCAAAATAGGATTATGAAAGACAGTTTTGATACCGAAGTGTTGGAAAAGTTTGCGCTTTTGGACGATATTGATGTATGGGCCGCCATAAAAAGTTGGCAACAACATAGCGATTTTGTCCTTTCGCGCCTTAGCCAAATGTTGGTCAATAGAAAATTGTTCACCATCAAATTAAAGAACACCCCCATAGATCGTAAAAAATTGGATAAGCATTTTAAAGCCTTTCAGAGTGCATATGGACTTACCGATACCGAAACGGAGTACTTTGTTTTTTCGGGAAAGATCAAAAACAGGGCTTACAATGAATCCCATCAGAATATTCTGATCCAGCGAAAAAATGGCAAGTTACAGGATGTGGCCAAGGCCTCGGACCATTTAAACCTAAAGACCCTTTCCCATACGGTTACCAAATACTATATATGTTATCCGAAAAAAGAGACCGTTCAGTAGGCGGTTAGCAGTGGGCGGTTTCGGGTTTCGGGTTCAAGGTCCAAAGTTGAAGGTTGGCAATTGCGGTTGTCGGCATTTCGTTTTTTGTACAGATTTGAGATTTGAGATTTTGCCTCTGTAATTAAGTATTTCGTTCCCTTTCGTAGTCCGTTTTTATATCGTCTTAGCTATTCTTCCCGAATAAAACTTTGGTTATGTGCGGTGTGAAAGAAATACCTTCGTAAACAATTATTGAAAATGCCAATCAAGGGTTGAACTGCACTATTCTAAAAATCCTTGATCATCCGCCAAAGGCGGATTGAGGCAAAAAAGTAGGAAAATCCAAATATAAGGATGCTTTCTCCAACCCTTGATTCGCATTGAAAGTAGCGACAGCAAAATTCGATTTTCACTAATCTCGCAAAAGATTCAGATATCCCTAAAAATGGGAATCTACCCTTCCTTTTGTTAACCTGCTAAACCACTTATAATAAACAGGAAAGCTAATACGTTAAAGGGTTGAAAAAAGCAGTTAGAAAAATAAACTGAATAAGGATAGTATAAAATCCAAAATCCGGGAATACCACCAAGCGTTGTCGCTTATTTGATTCAAAAACAATGAAAGCAATATTTAAAATCCTTACTTTACTTATAATAGCTACATTTTTCAGTTGTTCCAATAGTAATGTGGAGGATGATGTACTTACCACGGAAAATAATATAACAACTGAATCTTATAGGGTTAGCTCGCAACAAACTACTGGTCAAAACGGTGGTAAAACCTTTTATAACGGTAGCACTACGTCAGGCAAAACCGGCGAGAATATAGATGGAATGTTCTTATCTAATATTCCTTTGATCGAGTACCGTTATTTACAAGAAATCAAATATGATTCCATAGTGAGTAGGGAAATTGATGATGAGGGTAATGTAATAGGGGAAGAATTTTCAATGGAAATAGTGTCCAGGGATACTTTGGGATTTGAATCGGGAATACTCTACAATAGATTTGAAAATGATAGCAGCTTGATCAACTTGTATGTTGGATTGGATGAAGAGTATTTGGAGGATACCCGTTTGAGGATGATATTTGAGACCACAGATAATTTAAAACCGGACATTGATTCCGTTGGGTTTTTGTTTATATCGATGCGAGGGCCAAATCTGGATAATAATGATGATGTTCTATTTTATGAAAACGATACAATATCAATACCAAAAAGTTATACCAAGATAGTGGAGAATATTCCAACGTTTGATGAAAAGGGAAAAATAACAAAACTTTCAAAAGGACTAGAATTTCAAAGAGTAAGAATAAAGCAACTCCAGATATATGATACATGGGATGTAACCCGTGATTTTAGAATTACTTTGATTTCAAATAATGGTTCGGTCGTTAAGGGAGAGTTTTCAATAAGGTTTGTTTCCGATGAAGTATATGAAAAAAGACAATGTTGGTTGAATGGTACCTATGAATGTAAGGACTTTTTCGAAAAATGAGTAGACACTAATGAGATATCACTCACCAATCGTTCCAAAAGAACCGGTTTGACTTCTGCTTAAGGTCCGTTATGAGATTTTCAAAGCGATTACTGCGGTGCCCGTTAAAAGCACATTCCAATGATGTTAGTCGATTGTATTTCGATTGTTTTTGAAAGATGTGGTTAGAAAGTGGCTTCAATCGTATAGGGCCATTTTCCGCTTATTTTGCATAACTTCCTTTCCAAGATCCAACATCCGACATCCAACATCCATCAACCTTATTTCCGTTAACCAATTTTTCTTACTTTTGTGTCCATGGTTTTCACAGCAGGGCAGATTGCCGGTATTTTGGAGGGCGAAATAGATGGAAATCCTGAGATTTCGGTACATAAACTGGCCAAGATCGAGGAAGGAGAAATCGGTTCGCTGACCTTTTTGGCCAACCCAAAATACACGTCCTACATTTATACTACCAAAGCTTCGGTGACCATTGTTAACAAAGATTTTAAACCGGAACAGAAGGTGGAGACCACCTTGATAAAGGTAGATGATGCCTACGAATCCTTTTCCAAGCTTTTGGAGTATTACAACGAAGTGAAGAGCAATAAGACCGGAATTGAAAACCCGGTTTATATGTCGGACTCCGCCTCCTACGGCTCCAACTTTTATTTAGGGGCATTTTCCTATTTGGGCAATAATGTACGAATCGGGAACAATGTTAAAGTCTACCCCAACGTGTATATAGGGGATAACGTTACCGTGGGCGATAATGCCATAATATTTGCCGGGGCAAAAATTTATTCGGAGTCCGTAATAGGCAAGAACTGTGTGGTACACAGTGGGGTAATAATCGGAGCGGATGGTTTTGGTTTTACGCCGGACAAAAACGGGGAGTTTAAAAAAGTCCCACAAACGGGTAACGTAATTTTGGAGGATAATGTAGATGTGGGTGCCGGTACTACCATAGATCGGGCCACTTTGGGTTCCACGATCCTTAGAAGAGGCGTGAAACTGGATAACCAGATACAAATAGCGCACAATGTGGAAATTGGCGAACATACCGTAATTGCGGCCCAGACCGGTATTGCCGGTTCTACCAAGATCGGCAAACGCTGTATGATAGGGGGGCAGGTAGGTATAGTGGGCCATATTAGCATTGGGGATAACGTACGCATACAGGCGCAATCGGGCATAGGTAGGAACATTAAGGACAATGAAGTTCTTCAGGGCTCCCCTGCCCTTAACTATGGGGACTACAATAAGTCCTATGTACATTTCAAGAATTTACCGAAGATCATCAATAGATTAGACCAACTGGAAAAAAAGAATTGACGGTGGACAGAACAAGTCAGATGCAACGCACCATTGCCAAAACCGCTACTTTAAAAGGTGTGGGGCTGCATACCGGGGAAGAGGTTACCTTGCGGTTTGTACCGGCCCCTGAAAATCATGGTTATGCTTTTAAACGCATAGACCTAGAAGGGGAACCCGTCATTGAGGCGGATGCGGCCTATGTCATCAACACCCAAAGAGGGACCAACTTGGAAAAAAAAGGGGTCAAGATACAGACTTCGGAGCATGTGTTGGCGGCTTTGGTGGGTATGGAGATCGATAATGTGCTAATAGAATTGGATTCCCCTGAACCGCCTATTATGGATGGTTCTTCCAAGTATTTTGTAGAGGCTCTGGAGAATGCCGGCATCGTGGAGCAAACCGCGGAACGGGAGGAGTATGTGGTAAAGGACGTGATTTCCTATAAGGATGAGGCCACCGGAAGCGAGATTACCGTAATTCCATCGGACACCTATAAAGTGACCGCCATGGTGGATTTTGGCACCAAGGTCCTAGGAACCCAGAACGCTACATTAGAGCGTATTTCAGATTTCAAGGCAGAAGTCTCGGATGCAAGGACCTTTAGTTTTCTTCATGAATTGGAAATGCTCCTGGAAAACGGTCTGATCAAGGGAGGGGATCTCAACAATGCCATAGTGTATGTAGATAAGGAGATTTCCAAAAGTACCATGAAGCGTTTGGAAAAGGCATTTGACAAAAAAAAGCTTTCCGTAAAGCCCAATGGTATTTTAGATAACCTTACACTACATCAGCCCAACGAGGCGGCCCGTCACAAATTATTGGACGTAGTGGGGGATTTAGCCTTGATAGGGACAAGGATACGGGGAAAGGTCATTGCCAACAAACCGGGCCACTATGTAAATACCCAATTTGCCAAGAAATTGGCCAAGATGATCAAGCTGGAAAAACGGAACAACGTACCCCAGTACGATTTGAACCAACCTCCTTTGATGGACATCCATCAAATTATGGATATGTTGCCCCATAGGCCACCTTTTTTGTTGATAGATAGGGTTCTGGAGCTATCGGACAAACACGTGGTAGGTATGAAGAACGTTACCATGAACGAACCTTTTTTCGTAGGGCATTTTCCCGGTGCACCTGTAATGCCCGGTGTTTTACAGGTGGAGGCCATGGCCCAGACCGGAGGAATTCTAGTTCTGAGTACCGTCCCCGATCCGGAGAACTATCTTACCCTCTTCATGAAAATCGACAAGGTGAAATTTAAACAACGAGTGGTCCCCGGGGATACACTTATTTTCAAATGCGATCTTATTTCGCCCATACGAAGGGGAATATGCCATATGCAGGCCTATGCCTATGCCAATAACAAATTGGTATCGGAAGCGGAGATGATGGCCCAGATCGTTAAAAGACCAGAAGAATGAACCAGCCGTTGGCCTATATTCATCCTGGGGCAAAAATTGCCAAGAACGTAGTCGTGGAACCTTTTGCCACGATCCATAATAATGTTACTATCGGGGATGGTACCTGGATAGGTTCCAATGTCACCATTATGGAAGGTGCCCGTATCGGCAAGAATTGTAGCATTTTTCCTGGTGCTGTGATTTCCGCCCCACCTCAGGATCTAAAATATGATGGAGAGGAAACTACCGTTACCATAGGCAACAACACCACCATTAGGGAATGTGCCACTATCCATAAGGGCACTGCGGATAGGAACAAGACCGTCATTGGCAAAAACTGTCTCATAATGGCCTATTGCCATGTGGCCCATGATTGTTTTGTGGGCAACAATTGTATTTTTTCCAACAATTCCACCCTGGCCGGCCATGTGACCATTGGGGATTTTGTTACTCTTGCCGGTTTGGTGGCCGTACACCAGTTTGTTTCCATTGGCAAACATGCCTTTGTCACAGGTGGCTCCTTGGTACGTAAGGACGTGCCCCCATATGTAAAGGCGGCAAGGGAACCGCTGTCCTACGTGGGCATAAATTCCATTGGCTTGCGCCGTAGGGGTTATGATTCCGAAAAAATCACCGAAATACAGAACATCTATCGTATTCTGTACCAAAAAAATTACAATAACACCCAGGCATCGCAAATAATAGAGGCCGAGATGGAAGCTACCCCGGAAAGGGATGAAATACTTCAATTTATACGGGATTCCCAAAGGGGCATTATGAAAGGATATTTTAGTACGAATTAATAGGTTGATCTAAAAATGAAGAAAACTAAGTTATACTTTT
>JBCBSN010000158.1:0-10597 GCA_039819225.1 Bacteroidota bacterium
CCACTAAAACCTAATTTATGCTCTTTGAACATAAACTGACGGTAAAACCAGAATGCCGCCATAGGTGTATCTGAATCCAAAGTATCCAGAATTTCCTTTCTTAGCTCCGGCGTAACCACTTCATCCGCATCCAGAAAAAGAATCCAATCATTTTTAGCTTGCCTTAAGGCAAAGGATTTTTGCTGGGTAAAATTGGAAAAAGGATGTTGAATGACCTTTACCTTAGGTTGTTTTTTAAGCCATTCGTAAGTACCGTCCGTACTATAGGAGTCCACAACGATTATCTCCTCGGCAAAGGCCACGGAAGCCAAACATCTTTTAATATACCCTATTTCGTTGTAGGTAATTACCAAGGCCGAAATCTTGTTGCAAGGGCGATTCATTAATGATTTGTTTAGATAAGCTAATCTCAATAAAGAACAAAGCTATAACAAAAAAACGGCTAAGATATTGCTTTATTCCTAATTTTCTTACAATAAAGTCGTGTTATACACACCCTTATGGCTACAATCAAGATGTAAGAAAGTAACAAAGGTTGTGTCCGTTGCAATCAAAAATTTAGACTGCCACATCATATTCCCTCAGGGCATTGTTCAGGGAAGTCTTTTTATCCGTACTTTCCTTTCTTTTACCAATGATCAAAGCGCACGGTACCTGGTAGTCCCCGGCCTTAAAAGTCTTGGTATAACTCCCTGGTATAACAACTGAACGCGCCGGTACCCTACCTTTTGTCTCTACCGGTAGATTCCCGGTAACATCTATTATCTTTGTTGAGGCGGTAAGCACTACGTTGGCCCCAAGGACGGCTTCCTTTTCCACCCGCACCCCTTCTACCACGATACAACGGGAACCTATAAAGGCATTGTCCTCAATAATTACCGGAGCGGCCTGTAAAGGTTCTAGAACGCCCCCGATGCCTACCCCACCACTTAAATGCACGTTTTTACCGATCTGGGCACAGCTACCCACCGTGGCCCAGGTATCTACCATGGTGCCCTCGTCCACGTAGGCCCCGATATTCACATAACTGGGCATTAAAATAGTACCGGGGGATATGTAAGCCCCATATCGGGCTACGGCATGGGGAACCACTCGGATACCTTTTTGTTGATATCCCCTTTTTAAAGGAATTTTGTCGTGGTATTCAAAGATGCCGGCTTCCAGCACTTCCATTTTTTGGATTGGAAAGTAGAGGACCACCCCTTTTTTCACCCATTCATTAATTTGCCAACCTTCCCTTGTGGGCTCGGCACAGCGCAGTTCCCCATTGTCAATAAGGCCTATCAATTCCCTGATGGCCTTTTGGGTTTGCGCTTCTTTTAAAAGTTCCCGTTTGTCCCAGGCATTTTCAATAATCTGTCTAATTTCGGTCATTTGTTAGGTAAAGTTTTGTCAAATATACAGGTCATCCTACAATTCATGTGTGCCTTGAGTCCTTTATTGTATATAATGGATTATTTTTGCCCAAAAATTAGGATTGGGAAGAATTTTGGCATTGGATTATGGAAAAAAGAGAACGGGCATAGCCGTCACGGACGAGCTTCAGATGATAGCCTCTGGGCTGACCACGGTACTTACTCAAGAACTTTTGACCTTTTTGACCCAATATCTCCAACAGGAAACCGTAGACCGTATTATTGTTGGTGAGCCTAGGCAAATGGATAATACCCCATCGGAGACAGAGGCCCTCATCACTCCATTTTTGAAACGATTGGCACATTCCTTTCCCCTAATTCCCGTGGAGCGGCAAGATGAGCGGTTTACTTCCAAAATGGCCTTCAGGACCATGATCGATTCGGGATTAAAAAAGAAACAACGCAGGAACAAGGCTTTGATAGATGAGATCAGTGCAACCCTTATCCTTCAAGACTACCTAAAAAGGAAACAATGATTTTACCTATAGTGGCGTATGGCGACCCTGTGTTGCGAAAGGTGGCCAAGGACATAGCTAAGGACTACCCTAATCTCAAAGATCTTTTGGCCAATATGTGGGCCACCATGTACAATGCCAATGGCGTTGGCCTGGCAGCTCCCCAGGTAGGGCTCCCCATTCGACTTTTTTTGGTGGATACCTCCCCCTTTGCAGAAGATGAGGAACTTTCTCCCGAGGGGCAGGATCAATTAAAGAACTTTAAGAAGGCCTTTATCAACGCTACTATTGAAGAGGAAAGCGGGGAGGAGTGGGCCTTTAACGAAGGATGCCTTAGTATTCCGGATATCCGGGAAGATGTGAAGCGAAAAGGGGTGATTACCATTTCCTATTTGGATGAAGACTTTAAGGAACAAACAGACACCTATGATGGGCTTTTGGCCCGAGTGATCCAACATGAGTATGACCATATCGAGGGGATTCTGTTTACGGACAAGCTGTCTTCCTTAAAAAAACGTTTACTCAAGGGAAGGTTGGGCAACATTTCCAAGGGAAAGATAGATGTTGAATATCGCATGCGCTTTCCCAATGCCAAAAAGGGGTTTTAAGGTGTGCTGGCAATCCACTACACCTAACGTAAGTACTGTTAAGTTTCAGTTGAAAAGAAGTGAAATATTTAGGACATTTGGGTTCTTAAGTAACCTTAAAAGTAGCATATTTGTGGTCTGAAATACTGTTGTAAATGAGTTTGGACAAAATACTTTCTATCTCTGGTAAACCCGGACTTTACCGCTTATTGACGCAGACCCGAACGGGTTTTGTGGCAGAATCCCTGTTGGATAAAAAGAGGTTATCGGTAAGCGTGCGAAATAATGTTAGTGTACTTTCCGAAATCGCAATTTACACCTTGGACGAGGAATTGCCTTTACGGGAAGTGTTTCAAAAAATACTAATCAAGGAAAAGGGAGGGAAGACCTCGATAACCCATAAGGCCGAAAAAATCGCCCTGGAGGAATATTTTCTTGAAATATTGCCCAATTATGATGAGGATAGGGTCTATGCCAGCGATATTAAAAAGGTGATCCGGTGGTACAATCTTCTCCATGAGAATGGCATAACCGATTTCTCTGCGGATGACGAGGATACTTCGAAAAGTGGGGAGGAAGAATAAAGAAGTACTTTAGGAATAGGGTCCTGAACCATAGTGCTGCACTTTAATGTTCCAGGACATTGAATTTCATAGTTTTATGAATATGTTTTTCTCGGATAATGCCTTTGGCGTATTTGGCATTCTCCCCGGAATCGTATTTGCCAAATAGGCTCGGTTTATTTTTTCTGAAAGGTCATCTAGTTCCTTCGGGATCATGGGCTTGATAGGATAAACCTTTTCTCCAAATTGAATTTGTCCTTTAGGGTCGCTTAAAAAGGTAGTGTACCAGCTTCTTTCAGATAGATTCCAGGAACGGGCGAAAATTCTCTCCTCCACTACCACCATCCAAATTTCTAAAAAAGAGGCTCGTTCCTTACCTGCCTTGATACCAATAAGGTTGTAGTTTTATATAAAATCCAATACTTGTTTTTCCAAGGGATTAGGGATTCCTTAAAAAGGTTCGGCGCTAGCTTTGGGCTTTAGTCCTTTTGGATTTCGTCATAGCTGTACTTGCTCTTTTTCCATGGTATTTTGTCGGAAGGGTAGTAGTTTACGTCCATTCTATCAAGGAATGGGGCTTGATCGCCCAATCGAACCTTATAATCTTCCCAGTCCCGGTTCTCCTTTTTTGTCCAGCTTAGTTCGGCATAACCGATCATGCGCGGAAATGCCAGGTACTCCAGTTCCGCCATAGTGCTAATGGTTTCGGACCATAACGGGGCCTCCACTCCCAAAATATTTTTCAGGGGAACGCCGCCATAGGTTTCCGGATCCCAAGTATAGGCCGTATCCAAGGGGATTAGGCCGGCCCAGTCCAGACCGTGTTTGGAAAGGGTATCGTACTTCATGTCCAAATAGGCCTTTTTGGCAGGTGAAACTATGATTTGCATTTCTTTTTCCACGGCCGTTTTGGCGTTTTCCTCGCTTGCCCACCACTGCGCTATGGATGTGGAATCTATATCGGCCGTTACCACTTCGTCCCAACCGATCATACGTTTGCCATGCTTTTTTATTATTTTTTCCACCTTGCCCACAAAGTATTTGTAGTCCTTCTTTTTGGTCACATGGCTTTCGTCGCCCCCTATATGAAAATAAGGGCCGGGTGTTAGGGCAACTATCTCGCGTACTATGTCATCAACAAAGGCATACACGGTATCCTTTCGGGTATCCCAAGTGCTAAAACCTACCTTTGTGCCCTTGTATAGTTTGGGGGTCTTTCCGTTACCGTTTAGAAAGGGGTAGGAAACGGATGCCGCATTGGTATGGCCGGGCATGTCCACTTCGGGCACGATGGTCATGTGGTGTTCAGTGGCATAGGATACGATCTCCGCATAATCCTCTTGGGTGAAAAAGCCACCGGATTTCCCTCCAACTTCGGTGCTACCTCCAATTTCCGTCAATTTTGGCCATGACTTTATTTCAATACGCCATCCCTGATCGTCCGTTAAATGAAGGTGCAGCACGTTGATTTTATAGTAGGCCAAAAGATCAATATATTTTTTAATATCGGCTACGCTAAAAAAGTGTCGCGCTACGTCCAACATGGATGCTCGATAGGCAAAGTTGGGGCTGTCCATTATCTTTCCAGAGGGTATTGGCCATATCCTTTGCTCGGCCAGGGTATCGTTGCTTGCCTGAGGTATCAGTTGCCTAAGGGTCTGTATGCCTCTAAAGGCACCTTGGGCCGTGTTGGAATTAAGGATAATGGAATCCTGGGTGATGTATAGTTGGTAGGCCTCGGGAGATTCCATTTCCAAACTATCCGATTTATTGATATAGATAGCCCGTCTTGTCCCGGTTTCCACTTGCGAGTTCACAGGTACATCAAGGTCTATTTTTGCAGTTATCTTCTCTGCCAAGAATTGGCCTACCGCCTCAAAACCAGTGGCACCCTTTGGCGTAAAAATGGCGGTATGCTTGTCAAGCGCAAAGGCGGAATGTGTGGGAATTATTTTTTCGGGTTTTGGAATAAGGCTTTCCAGGGAAAGATCTGTAGGCGGAAAATCGATTTTTGGTTCTTTGGGTTCTTGGCAAGACATAGCTATGAATATGAATGAAGCCACAAAAATACTTCGGATTGCGGTTAAACAGTTCATTATAGGTTTATGGGTTTATAAGTTAATAGTTTGTGGTTCGTTGTCCAATTCAGGGTTCAATACCTTGGCTTTTCTCTGTATAGGGGTTTCAGATTTAAAGGTCAATGGTCGAAGTTCAAGGTTCAAGGCCCATTGGAATTTTGGAATTTGCAATTTGTGATTTCGCCTTGTAATCGAATTTGATGTTTGTGTTTGAATTTTACTCCATGTGTTGTCCCAAGACCTTGTACCAGATATCATATCCCTTGGTGTTCATGTGGAGTCCGTCTTCCAAAAAGATATCGGTTTTTACCTTTCGTCCATTGAGCATTGGATTCCAGACATCCGCAAAATAAATGCCCTCTTCCTTTTTGCCAAAGCGCTTCAATTTACGGTTTAGCTTTTTATATTGCCTTCGGAGATTCCATCTGGCCAAACTAGGTTTTGGGGAAATAAGGACAATTTGGGTGGTGTTGTCCCGGTTCTTCACTTTTTGGATAATTTCCTGCATGGTAGACAAAATGGCCTTGGGCCTTTTTTGTGCTGCTACGTCATTATCGCCTTCATAGATAAAAACCTTGGTCGGATTATACGTTAAAATGAGTTCATTGGAATAGGCGAGTAAGTCGCTGGCCTGGGATCCGCCAAACCCGGTATTTACGATTTGATGTTCCGGAAAACGTTGTTTTAAGTCATGCCACATACGAACGCTGGAACTGCCGGTAAAGACAATAGAAGGCCTATTGCTGTCCCATATAGTATCGTACTTGGCTTTGAGTGCTGCTACTTCCTGTGTAAACCTGGCGCTATCCTGCCCATAGGTAACGGTGGTTAGGCCTAGAAAAAGAAAAATGTACAGACGCATGTTAAAGGGCTTGGTAAATTTGAGTACACTTTGGAACTTACTTGGTTGTGCAATTTAGTTTTTATTTAATGAACTCATTTAGACTTTTTCAATTTGCTAAAAAAATATTGTTTTCAGCCCCACCGCATCGTGTGGCTGCTCTCTTTGGAAGGCGACCGGGTTTTCCATACGTTCGCCCCTGTCTTTTTTTCCTCAGTCTACCTTTGGCGGATGCAAGGCAAAAAAGCCGGCAAAAGAACTAAAAACCTCTATCCCGATAGCTCCTGATAGTTATCGGGAAGGGACGCTTAAATCCAAAAAGTCTAAATGAGTTCAATGATGTCCAAGCACTTTAGGGTTATTGTACCATAATATCGTATAATAAAAAAGGATTTTTTATCTTGGTATGATGAATTGTTTAATCGATTAACCAGAGGTCTGCTCATTTCCTATGGCATATACCATTTAATCCTTTTAAAAATGACCGAGAACATGATTGCGCTTAGAACTAGCTTGACCTTTTTATGCCTTGGCCTGATGTTCGGCACCTTCGCCCAGCAGGTTTCCAAGGAGGAATTGATTTTTCTAACCCCGGAATGGCAAGGGGAACGTTTTGAAGATGGGAGGCCCAGAGTGCCCGATACCATCCTGGAACGGATGAAAAAGGTTACTTTGGAAGAAGCTTGGGCCGTATTGAAGGGGGCCAATTTCAAATTTCAATATGAAGAAAATTGGCAGACGATAAATCCGGACAGTGTATTGGTGGGCAGGGCGGTCACTGCAGTCTTTGTTCCCGGAAGGCCGGACATCCATCGCGTGATCGATGAGAAAGGCCATACCCAGGACGGACGTATAAAATCCCAGAATGCATGGACTATAGATCTTTTGGTCCAAGGGGATGTCTATGTGGTAGATCAATTTGGAGCCCATTTGGATGGCCCTACCATTGGGGACAATTTGGGCAATTCCATTTATGCCAAGACCGGAAACGGGATTGTGTATAATGGGGCCATACGGGATATTGATGGATTAAAGGAACTAGAATCCTTTACCTCTTTCTTTCGCAGCTATCATCCGTCCCACCATTTAAACAATCCTGATGGGGCCTTGAATACCACTTTGATCGGCATCAATACCCCTACCCGAATAGGTATGGCCACGGTAATTCCCGGCGATGTGGTTTTGGGAAGGGACGGCGGCGTTATTTTCATTCCCCCTCATCTAGCTGAAAAAGTAGTAAAGACTTCGGAAGTGGTACGGCTCAGGGACATGTTCGGACATCAAAGGTTGCGAGAGCAGAAATACACTGCAGGGCAAATAGATTCGCGTTGGTCCGATGAAATTGAAAAGGACTTCTCTCAATGGTTAAATACCCATATAGACGAACTACCGGTTCCCAAGGCGCAGATACAGGAATTGCTAAAGACCAGGACATGGTAGGTGCCATGCCTAATCTACCTCAACTAAAATGTATATCATGAAAAACTCAAGAAGGGATTTTTTAACTAAGACTATGGCAGCAGGTGCCCTAACGGCGGTACCTTTTGCGAATTATGGAAAGGAACTGGGGACTGCAGTGGAACATACCCCCAAGTTGTCCGCACCATCTGATCTAAAGATTACGGATATCAAATGCGGCTATATCCGAGGAGGACATAGCCTATTTGTGAAGATCTACAGCAATCAGGATATTATAGGCCATGGGGAAGGGGTCGATGCCACCCCTGGCACCTATCATTTGGTAAAGATATTTGGGGACCGCCTAAAGGGCAAAAATCCGTTGAACGTCCATAGGTTGTTCGAAGATTTACGAAGAAGGGGCTTTTTTGAAGGGGCCCAGGGCGGTATGTATGTTTCCGTATTGACCGCTGTGGAGTCCGCTTTATGGGATTTAGCAGGTAAGGCCTTAGGACTCCCCGTATATCAGCTTTTGGGAGGTAAGTTCAGGGATAAGATCCGCGTATATATGGACACTGCCCTTTATCAAAACAATCTCCCTTCCCCTGCGGACTTCGCCAAAAGTGCCAAAGAAGCGGTGGATATGGGTTTTACGGCCGTGAAGTTCGATTTGGATCAGGCCAACGATCCCAATAAATATGACAAGTACAATTGGACGGCCAGTCCCGCGGAAATACAGCGGATGTACGATCAAATGGCCGGTGCCCGGGAAGCGGTAGGTCCCAATATCGATATTTGTGCGGATATGCATGGAAGATATGACACCACCACTGGGGAGCAGGTGGCCAAGGTCTTGGAACCCCTGAAACTTATGTGGTTGGAAGAACCGATTCCCGCAGAGAACGTGGAAGCCTATAAGAAGATCACGGAATCTACAAGTACTCCTATATGTGCTGGGGAGAACCACTACTTGGCCTATGGTTTTCGACCGTTATTGGAAGCGGGCGCCGTGGATATTATTATGCCCGATCTTCAAAAGGCGGGTGGTCTTGGTGAAGCCCAACGCATTGCCAACTTGGCCAATCTGTATTATGTTCCCTTTTCACCCCATATGGTGGCCTCCTATCTTGGTGCCATGGCCTCTTGCCATGTTTGTGCTTCCATACCCAATTTTATGGTTTTGGAATGGCAGATTTACTTTCATAAGAATCCTATGTTCAAGGAAATCGTAAACTTCGATGGCCCTATGGTGGAAGACGGTTTTATTACCCTTTCCGAAAAACCGGGAATAGGAGTGGAGATCAATGAAGAGGGAATGCGCAAATATGCGGTAAAGGATGTGCCTTTTTTCGAGTAAAACAGAAGGGTTTTACGATGGGTAGCTTCATTCTTTAGGAGCCTGTCTTTACATCCACCAATTCTTCGGCGATGGCCCAATCGTAAAAACGCTGGATCCAATCATCGGAAGGTAGCCCTTGCTTTTTCATCCCAAAGCCATGCCCCCCTTTGGCATACATATGAAGACCTACAGGTTTTTGGGCTTCCAACCATTTGCCATAGAGTTCCAGACTTCCCGCGGCCAGTCCCAGGGGGTCGTCCGTAGCGCAGATAACCAGCATGGGCGGAGCGTCCGAGGGTGCTTCCTTGGGAGGGTAAACGGTAGTCCAGGGGTAGACGGGAACCACAAAATCCGGTCGGTTTTCTTGGGAATAGGAGTAACTTATGCCCATGGTAACGGCACCTCCTGCGGAAAAGCCCATAAAGCCTATTTTGTTGGGGTCAACGGCATATTTTTTGGCATTCTGGCGCACATGCGTAATGGCGGCGAGTCCATCGGCAATGGAATAGGGGAGTAGTTTTCCAGCATTTTTTCCAATTTCCCGGGGATTGTTCGCAGCCAGATCCGAAATCTCCCGGACCCCATCCTTGCCGGTGGGCACCAAGCGATACTTGAGCACAAAAGCGGTAATCCCCTTTTGTGACAACCAATGGGCCACGGCGGTACCCTCGCTCTCAATACTTAGGGCATAGAGCCCTCCTCCCGGCGCTATGATTACGGAGGTACCATTCGGGTTTTTGGGACGAAAGACTTGCATGCTGGGTTTAGGGACGTTGGTCACCACGGGATTGTCCCATATTTTGGAATAATAGGCTTTTTCACCGCCAGTCCATTGGATGTCCACGGGAACCTCATACGGTAATTCAACAATTTCCTGTGCCGATCCAAAGGTCGCCCACATAATCGCGGTGCCGATAAGAAGTACGTTTTTCATACAATTTCAATCTTTGTTGATTGGTTTTATGCCTATTTGGATAGGATTTCTACTTAAATCCGTATAGCTTACATTCCTATACATAAAAATGCCAAGGCGGCTAAAAAACCTCCTGTAACAGGCCCTAGGATTGGAACCCAGGCGTACTTCCAATCATTGTGTCCCTTTCCTTCAATTGGCAATAGTGCATGCATGACCCTTGGTCCCAGATCCCGGGCCGGGTTAATGGCATAACCGGTAGGTCCCCCAAGGGCAAAACCGATGCCCATGACCAGAAGGGCAACGGGAAGTGCATCCAGGGAGCCCAGGGATATGGGCTCTTCACCGACCGATCCCCCTGCAATAAAAAAGACCCCGAAGACCAGTGTAAAAGTACCTATGGCTTCCGTGACAAAATTCCAAAAAGGGTTTCGTATGGCGGGAGCGGTACAAAAAGTGGCACGTATTGCCTCCTTGTCCTCTGTGGCATCATATTGCTTTTTATAGGTAAGCCATACCAGGGTCGTCCCCGCCATGGCCCCCAAAATTTGGGCCAACATATAACCGGGAACCAAATGCCAGGCAAACTTTCCGGCACTGGCCAGTCCCAGGGTAACGGCGGGATTAAGGTGCGCCCCGCTAACATCTGCGCTGACGAAGACCCCAACGAATACCGCAATGCCCCAGGCCATGGATATCCCTGACCAACCTGTATCGGGACCTTTGGTACCCTTAAGGACCAAATTGGCCACTACGCCATTTCCTAAGAGCAATAACATGCCCGTGCCAACAAATTCAAACAAATAAACGGTCATACGGAGGATTGTTTAAGGAAAGAAAGATAGAAAATTAAATCGAACCCTAGCTTTGCTAAGTCCAAGACCGGATGTCCATAAATTTAATCCGAAGAATCCCGCGATATTGTTAAAGAAATTTTTAACTTGTCCAGCATACGGATAGATTATTACGATTTATTCAAAACATCATCTTAATAACCTTTAAATCACG
>JBCBSN010000159.1:0-10582 GCA_039819225.1 Bacteroidota bacterium
CCTTTTCTTTAGACCGTTGCTTATCTTGTTCAACACTTGTCAATTCGTTTTGAAGAACAGTTCCGGAAACAGTTCCCGTGGCCGTCTATTGCTAAAAGTAAGCCAAAAACTAGACTTTAGAAAGCCATAGCCATAACCGAAAAATTGAGTACATACGGCCAGTAGGGAATAGAATGCGGTAAGGACATTGCCATATTTGCGAAGGGAATCCATAAAAATCAACAGAAAATAGGCTGCATACAACAGCATTCCCCAAAATATCCCAAAGACCAAAAGCACAAGCGAGGCCAAAAGCCCTATGCAGAAAAAAGCAGGGAACCAATAGGTGATCCTGGAAGTGTCGGGATGCCATTTGTTAAGGATGGGGCGTGCCATCCCAAATTTATACACTTGTGTAAAAAACTTGTTCCAATTAAGCCTACGCCTATGGTATACATTGGCCTCGGGAATCAGTTTGGTGTCATATCCCTTTTTCCAAAGACGGAATGTTAGATCCGGGTCTTCCCCGGGATGTATGCTCCCAAATCCATCAGTAGCCTCGAATGCCTCTTTGGAAATCCCCATATTAAAACTTCTGGGCTGGAATTTGCCCACACCTTTTTTACGTCCTCGGATACCTCCCGTGGTCCAGATGGAGGTCATGGTATAGTCAATGGCCTTTTGCAAGGGGTTAAAGGAAGGATGGGCGGCATCCGGTCCTCCAAAACAGGGTACAAATTGATTCTGAAGGGAATCATTTACCTTATCCAGATATGATTCGGGAAGGATACAGTCCGAATCCAGAATAATAAAATAATTGCCGTTGGCCCGTTCCATACCATAATTCCGGGATGAACCCGGTCCGGAATTGGACTTTGCATAATAGGATAAGTTCAAATGTTCCCTAAATTCCGCGACGACCGTTTCCGAGCTTTGTATGGAGCCATCTTCAATAATGACCACTTCGAAGGGTTGGGAATAGGTCTGCAAAGCCATACTTCCCAGTAGTTCCCTGATTTCTTCCGGCCTATTGTACACCGGGACGATAAAGGAAAAATGAAGGTCCATGGCGGGCTCTTAACGAGGGCCATGCAACGAGTCACATGACCTTTGCCTAAAAAGGCATACTATTTTGTAAACGCATCAATAATCTCCTGACTTACTCCGGTATTGGAAAAGCCGCCATCGTGAAATAGATTCTGCATGGTCACTTTTTTGGTGAGATCGGAGAATAGGGAAACCGTGTAGTTGGCGCAATCATCGGCAGAGGCATTGCCCAAGGGAGACATTTTTTCCGCATAGGTGATAAAGCCGTCAAAACCCTTAACCCCCTGCCCTGCTGTTGTAGGTGTTGGCGATTGGGATATGGTATTCACTCGTACGCTTTTGTCCTTCCCGAAAAAGTACCCAAAACTCCGGGCCACGGACTCCAAGTAGGCCTTGTTATCCGCCATATCGTTATAATCCGGGAAGCTCCGTTGCGCGGCAATGTAGGTGAGGGCCACTATACTGCCCCATTCGTTCATGGCATCGGCCTTGTAAAGACTTTGCAGTACCTTATGAAAGGATAGGGCGGAAACTTCCCACCCCTTGGCCGTAAAATCATATTTCTCATCGGTATAGGATCTCCCTTTCCGCACATTTACGGACATCCCGATGGAATGCAACACAAAATCCAATTTGCCGTCCAAGATTTCCAATGACTTTGCGACCAAATTGTTCAAATCCTCTTCATTGGTGGCATCCGCAGGAATGATCTCAGAGCCTGTTTTCTTCGCTAAATCCCTAATTTGTCCCATACGCATGGCAATGGGTGCATTGGTCAACACAAAAGAACCGCCTTCCTCATGGACCCGTTCCGCAGTTTTCCATGCGATGGAGTTGGCATCCAAAGCTCCAAAAATGATTCCTTTTTTTCCCTTGAGAAGATTATAAGACATGTGAATGGTTTTCTTGGTTTTTGATGCGCAAAGATATTAAAATTAATGGCGGGTTTGTAGGTTGGTCAAAGACAAAGGATTCAAATTTCGGCTTCTGCACATGGACGTACTGTGCCGTGGAACTTTTAGTTGAGCAACTGCCTTGCATGGGCCATAGCGGAATCCGATAACTCCTTTCCTCCCAACATTTCCGCTAACTCTAGGATACGATCTTTATGTTCTAATTTTTTTAGCTCGGTGCGGGTCGTCCCTCCCTTTTCGGTTTTAAAGACCTTAAAATGATGGTCTCCCTTGGAAGCTACCTGGGGCAAATGTGTGATGGCAAAAACCTGCATGGTCTTGCTCATTCCCTGCATGATATCGCCCATTTTATTGGAAATTTCTCCGGAAACCCCAGAATCGATTTCATCGAACATGATGGTGGGCAAGTTCTCAAATTGGGATAATATGGCCTTAATGGTGAGCATGATCCGAGAGAGTTCCCCGCCGGAAGCTACTTTTTTGAGCTCCCCAAAAGGGGCCCCTTTATTGGCCGAAAAAAGGAATTCCAAATTGTCCTTACCGCTGTTCCTGAAATCCGAAGCTGGGGACAATTCAATTTTAAAGTCGGCCCTTGGCATTCCAAGAAGTGCCAAGTTTTCTTTCAATTGTTCCTTAAGCCCTGGAATTACCTTTGCCCTTCGTTGACTTAAGGTATCGGATAGTTTTTCCAGGCGTTCCTTTTCCAAGCGTTCCTTTTCCGTGATGTTGGCAATTTGATTGTCCAAATCTTCGGTGAGGCTAACCTTTTTACTTAATTGGTCACGTGTCTCCAACAATCCCGAAATATTTTGCACCCCATGCTTTTTTTGAAGATCGTACAGTTGTTGCAGTTTTTGACCAACTTCTTCCAACAGCTTTGGATCGCTCTGCAAGTTCTCCAAAAAGGATTCCAGGTCCGTGGCCACATCGTCCATCTCAATATAAAGGGACTGGATTCTTTCATCCAACCCCCTGTAGTTTTGGCCAAAACCGCTTAACATTTGGGAAATCTGTTTTAAAGCGGTCAATTGGGTAAGGAGGCCCATATGTTCGTCATAAAGTACCTGATGTCCCTTGGAAAGCTCCTCCCTAATGGTCTCCACGCTGCCCAACTGCTCATAGTTTTCCTCCAATTCTTCCTGCAGGCCCGGTGTTAAAGCGGTCGCTTCCAATTCTTGCAACAAAAAACTATTGTAATCGTGTTCTTTGATTTCATTTTTTTGAAAATCAATGAGTTGCTCTAATTCATTTAAAGTGTTTTGATAGATCTTTAGTTGACGCGCATACTTGGAAATGAGTGCCTTATTGTTCGCCAGGGCATCCAAAAGTCTAAGTTGGAAGTCATTTTCGGTAAGGCGCAAGGTCTGGTGCTGGGAGTGTACATCTATAAGCCTTTCGCCCAGGCGGGAAAGAATGTCCAACGTCACCGGTGTATCATTGATAAAGGCCCTGGATTTGCCACTGGGCAATATTTCCCTTCGCAATAGGGTCAAGGTCTCATGATCTAGATCATGGGTAGAAAAAAAAGAAACAAGATTATATCGCCCTATATCAAATTCCGCCTCTATGATACATTTCCTTTCTTTGTTCCGAAGCAGGGAAAGATCGGCTCGTTTGCCCAATACCAAGGATAGCCCCCCTAACAAAATGGACTTTCCGGCCCCGGTCTCTCCTGTTATGCAACTGAAGCCGGCATCAAAATCAACATTGATATCGTCGATCAGGGCATAATTCCGTATGGAAAGGTTTGTTAGCAATGGTATCTCTTAAAAGCCAACAAAGATAAGCAACTCCTTTTTAGAGTGTATGGTGGAATGCTTTTTTGGAGAACTTCAAAAGGAATACTGCCGGGAAAGATTACGTTTACGTGACCTTACCCCCTATTCAATGCGCCTAATGGCCTGATACAGTTGCTCGATCACCCGTGCTATTTTATTAAAATCCAAGGTTTCCGGTGTGTCCTTTGCCGTATGGTAATTTGGGTTTCTATAGACCGCCGTATTGGTGATCATAATGGCATCATAACCAAATTTCCAATAGTTAAGGTGATCCGAAAAATCTACACCCGGCACAGAGGATGACCCTTGCACTATTTGGGTCTTTATCCCTCGGTAGGCAACCATAAAATCAGCCATTTTCATACTAAAATCCCCTGCTTTTTTGTTTTGTACCACTGCAATAAAGTCTCCTTTATCCCCATATAGAGCCTTCATTTGTGGGAAAGGATAGTTTTGGGAATTTGGGGCGTTACTATAATAGCCAATGGATTCTAGACAAATCATTCCCTTTACCGCAACACCCCTATCTTTTAAAAATTTAGCATGGATATAACTTCCCATGTGTTCGGTTCTAAAGAAAGGCGGCTCCTCAAGCGTGTAGGCTATAAAATCAATACGGTATTTTAATTCCTCAGTGGCCAATAAGCGGGCCAATTCCAAAATACCAACCACCCCGCTGGCGTTGTCATCCGCTCCAGGTTGGTCGCCGGCCACATCGTAATGTGCCCCAATGATGATACGTTCCCCTTTTTTAGGACCTATTGAACCGATTACGTTTTTATAGGTAACGCCATTTACTTTGTACTCCTGATATGCCGTGGAACCACATACCTCTTTCAGCTGTGTTCTTATAAATACCGATACGGTATCCAAAGTTTCAACATTTTGATAATTTCGGCTTTTCGGAGTTTGGACAATATGGTACAGGTTTTTTTTGATTCTTTCCTGGTCGGCAGCACGCTGTCCTAAAACCGATTTTCCTAGGGTACAGCAGCACAGTAGGGGAATTAGGTAGATTGTAGAGCGGGAACTTGTTTTCATCTAGAGGTGGTATAAATTTTTATATCAGTCCATAAACAACAAAATAAAAAATATCTTGGAACCAACTATCCTCAAGGCAGATCTGTAGAGGTATCATGATGGTTCCATTTTGGCCTGAAGACCAAAACCGTCCCCCGAGAACTCGGGATTGTATTTTGCCATCCAAAACCGATTTTGCGGTTTTGACCTCTCCAGAGGAGAGGTGAAATCGGAAACCCCGGGGCAGAGCCCCGAGGAATTCTTTTTGATTAAAGTCTTGAAATAAATTTTAATTGTATGTAGCAAACCAAGCAGCTCCTGGGCCTCCTTGTACAAACAAATGAAAGGAAAGAATTTTTCCATTCTTAACCCAAAAATATTGTAGAATATTAGTTTTTCCGGAGTTTAAGAGAACATAAGTGTTCATTTTTTCCTCTTTTGCAATGTTCAAATGAAGTGAATCTAATTCCGCATAATCCTCATATTTATGTATATTTCGTTTCTTTAGCTTGAAAACTTATGGATGGATTAACCCCATCTTTTGATCTGATTTCGTACTATCTGTCCTGGCCAGTTGAATATACCTTGTAAGCCCTTCGATTCGGTCTGCTGAATTGATTTCAGAATCGACATTCTTCCATTCTAGAAAGTTATGGACAATTTGTCTAGAGGGAATAGAACCATCAAATAAGGCATCTAAAAAGTTATTGATTGTTTTTACGTTATTCATCTCTTCCGGTTGGGCCTCCATGAAATGACACCCACTCAACGATACTATGCATAGCATTAAGACATTTAGTGATTTCATTATTTACAGTTGTTTTTGCTACTTTTAGGTAGATTACCTTTTCTTTTTTCAATTTTCAGTTCCTTGGTTTCCTTCATAGTCCTAATTTCCTGTCCAAGATAAGCAGGTGTGCGACCGCGGAATTCAACCACACCGCGGAAAAGAACATATTCCACTGTAGTTGATTTTAACGGAATCCCTCCTAAATTACCGATTTTTATTCCAAAATCGGCGCAGGCATATGAGTTTAAATTGTATTGTTTGGGATATTTGTTGACATAATCAATTATCGACTTTATTTGGGCTGGTGATACCTCTTTGGAGATACTTACATGATATAGGTCTCCGCTGTTATCTCGGAGTTCAGAAACGAAGGTCTTTCCTAGGCCAATTCCCAATGTAGCCTTCACTAAAACTGTTATAACCTTAGCAATAGTATTATAATTTAACAATTGTGATTTTGGAGTGCCGCAGGTATAAATAGAAGTGGGCTAAACTTTTTAGATTGAAGCGAAAATTGATGGTCTCGTACCCCGCTATAGTAGTAGGAATCAATACTTGATCTTGTTCCAGGTAGCGGAATAAGTAGGGGCTATTCGGGAAAGCTGTTCTTTTAACTTTACGATATCAACCTTGGGGCCATCCGAGAAGATATTCTGTATTTCTTCGGACTTTGCATCAAAAAAGGTAAGCAATAAAAAGGCATTGGGTCTTCGCTTGATCACGGTCTCAGGTTCATGGTCCCCGCGATAACCTGTTTGCCCGTACTGTTGTTGTCGCTCATGATATCCAGGCCTTTTCTATGGTAGTTGTATAGGGCCACCCGGAATTCACGATAGGTATTGGACAGTAGGTCGTCTATCAATCTAAAACGATTTCGGTTATTGCCTATCTCTTCCTTCCATCCGGAAAAATTGGTGCCCTGGGCCTGGGTCACGATGGCCTGCGCGGTACGGAAATATTCCGTCCCTCCCTCTAGGGAAAAAGTATCCGCGTCCAGACCTAGGATAATATATACGTAATAGGAAACCACGGCGATCAAATTGGATTCAAATACATTTTCATTAAAGACTAGAGGCTGAAATTCCGTATACTGGAAATTGAAGCTATTGTCCTTGTGGTTAAATACGGAGGTCTGGTATGAGGTATTGTACACCGGTCTCGAGGATTGCACCTGTATGTTGGCCTGGAAGCGGTTGTTCTCCATGGCGGTGACCGTGATAAACATTTGGGCGTTGATTTTTTCGTTCTCTTGAAAAACGCGGTCCGTCCATTTATTCTTGTTCACAAAATCGCTTAAGGAACGCTCCAGGGTCTTTACGATTTGCTGATTGGTCTGGGAAACCTGATCGGCATTTACGGTAATGGTGCAATTTAATTCTTGGGCGAAGGCGCCAAGAGAAAAAAGCAAACACCATAAAATTACCGAGATATTACGCATGGATTCTTTGAATAACTTCCATCAGGATATCGGAGGCCACCTGTGCCTTCTTCTTTACATCAAACGTGACAAGGTCCAATTTCTTGTCCAGGAACGTTATTTTATTCGTATCGGTGCCAAAACCGGCCCCTTTATCGTTTAAGGAGTTTAGTACAATGGCGTCCAAGTTCTTGCGCCGCAGTTTTGTCTTGGCGTTTTCCAACTCGTTCTCCGTCTCTAGGGCAAAACCTACCAAATATTGGTTCTTCTTGTGCTGGCCCAAGGATAAAAGGATATCTTTATTTCGTACCAATTCCAGGGTTAGGGTATCCGAAGCCTTCTTTATTTTTTGTTGGGATTTTACCTTTGGCCTATAATCCCCTACCGCCGCTGCGCAAATGGCGATGTCCACATTCTCGTAATGGTCGTGCACGGCATTATACATCTCATCCGCGGAGACTACCCGCGCCAATTTCACATTATTATGGTTCAGTTCCAGGTGTGACGGGCCAGAAATCAAAGTAACCTCGGCACCAAGATTTGCAGCCTCCTTGGCTATTTCGAACCCCATGGCCCCTGTGGACCTATTCCCAATAAACCGTACGGGATCTAGGGCTTCATGGGTAGGCCCGGCCGTAACCAGTACTTTTTTTCCATAAAACGGTAGCCCTTTGGACAAATACTGCCGCATGCTTTCCAGGATAGCTTCCGGTTCTGCCATTCTGCCCTCACCGTGCAGGCCGCTTGCCAATTCCCCAGATGTAGCCGGAATCATTATATTACCAAAGGATTTCAATTTCTCAAATGATGCCTTGGTAGTGGCATGTTTGTACATATCCAGATCCATGGCGGGAGCAAAAAAGACCGGACACTTGGCGGAAAGATAAATCCCCAAAAGGAGACTGTCACAGATCCCATTGGCCATTTTGGCCAGTGTATTCGCCGTTGCCGGGGCTATGACCATCAAATCGGCCCAAAGTCCCAGTTCCACGTGATTGTTCCAATCCGTTGTGTGATTCTCTTCCTTAACAAAGGCATTCAGCACAGGGTTCTTGGAAAGGGTGGCCAAGGTTAGTGGAGATACAAAAGAGCCGGCACTTTCCGTCATCACAATTTTGACGTTTGCACCGGCTTTAATCAATAAACGGACGAGGAAGGCAGTCTTGTAGGCCGCAATCCCCCCAGTGATTCCCAAAAGGATGTTCCTACCACTGAACATAGACTAGGCGTCCTTCTCCGTATTTCTATAATAAATTTTGTCCTGTAACCATTCGTCAATGGCCAAGGCATGGGGCTTGGGTAATTTTTCGTAGAATTTGGAAACTTCTATTTGCTCCTTGTTCTCAAATACCTCCTCCAAACTATCGCTGTAGGTGGCAAACTCCTCCAACTTTTCAAGGAGCTCCTTTTTAATCTCGGAGTTGATTTGTACGGCTCTTTTGGCGGTTATGGAAATTGCCTCATAAATATTTTCCGTTTTGGTGTCGAACTCGTTTTTATTGATGGTTACCGTACTTACGGGCGCTTTGGAATTTTTAAGATCATTCATGCTCACATGGTATTTACTATCGTTATTTGGCTTGCTTATCCGTATCTATATTCGATGCCTGTAATTCTTCCTCTACCTTGCTCAATAGCCTTTCCGCTTCTTCTTGATATTTGGTCTCCGGGTATTGCTTTTTTAGGGTGTTGTAAGCTGCCCTAGCGCTTTCCAGGCGATCTGCCTTTAAAGTTTCAAAACTGTTCAAGGCCAGATTGGTAGTAGCATTCAATTTAATAAAAAGGGCATCTTCACGAAATTCGGATCCAGGAAAATCCGAGACAAAATTATCTACAGCAGCAATGGCGGATTTGAGCATATCAAAATTAAACTCACCCAACTTGTTATACTGCTTTGCTATTTCATAGGCCTTTTTTTCCTTTTTGGCGGTCAACTCCTGGGCCATTTCATTGGCTTCGGTAAAATACTCGGATTCTGGATAGGTATTGATGAAATTTTGTAATTTAATCAAGGCCTTGTCCGTATCAGTCTGATCCAAGGAATACACCGGGGACAATTCGTAGTAGCTCTTGGCGGTCAAAAAAGCGGCCTGGGGTACCTTTTCACTTTTTCCGTAAGACTTTATAAAACGTTCAAATTGATATCCGGCCATATTGTAATCACCCCTTTGAAAATAGGTGTCCGCCAAAAAGAACATGACCCGCTCGCCCTGTGGCTTGCCTGCATACTTAGGGGCAATTTGCTCCAACAAACGATTTGCCCTTTTGTAATCTTTGGCATCATAAAACTTTTGTGCCAGGTCATATTTGGGCTTTACTTCTTCGTTTTTGAGCACCTTCTGATATTCACTACAGGATTGTAGTCCTATCACGAAGCTTACCGATAAAAAAATGAGGGAAAAGCGACCGATTTTTGAAAACATTTTGCAAAATTAAGGATTCCAGGTGAATTTTAAAAACTTATCGCCATGCTAAGGTAAATAGTCATGCTAAGTTTTACACACTTTTGGCTAAGATTTAACTTTCTGGATCCAAAGGTTTTAGGCGGGAACTTTTATAAAAGGTTGTATAAACTTACGTATGCTTGCCTTTAATTGGGGGGTAGCCTCCACCAATGGTAGGCGCACTGTAGCATCTGCGATTCCCAAGGCCTCTAACACTGCCTTTATGCCGGCCGGGTTGCCTTCCTCAAAAATCAAGGACATTCCCTGCTGTAGCGTATAATGGATTTCATAGGCCTCATCGGACCTGTTATCCAGTGCTAAACGTACCATTTTGGAAAACTCCCTGGGGACGCCTTGCCCTAAAACGGAAATCACCCCAAAACCCCCGGCCAATATCGTGGGCAGTGCCGTAATATCGTCCCCTGAAATGACCAGAAAATCCGCAGGTTTGTTCCGTATGATTTCCATAACCTGAATCATATCCCCCGAAGCCTCCTTGATGCCTACAATGTTTTTAAAGTCATTGGCCAGGCGCAATACGGTTTCCGGAAGTACATTACTGCCAGTACGTCCTGGAACATTGTATAGGATTATCGGCTTAGAAGTAACCTCCGAAATGGACCTGAAATGTTGGTAGATGCCTTCCTGGGTGGGCTTATTGTAGTAGGGAGATACGGATAGAATGGCGCAAAAATCATCGGATTCGAAGGCCTTTACCTCGTCCACGATTCTATAGGTACTGTTACCCCCAATTCCCAATACCAAAGGTAATCTGCCGGCGTTGGCCCTAACGACGGTTTCCATGACCAATTGCTTTTCGGCCTTGTTCAGCGTAACGGACTCTCCCGTGGTCCCCAAAACCACCAGATAATCCACTCCACCTTGGATACAATGTTCCACCACGCGCTCCAGGGCTGTGGTATCGATGGAAAAATCAATATTGAACGGGGTTATTATAGCCGCTCCAGTACCTTTTAGTTGTTCCATGGTTATATTTCGTTAAGTACGTGCAGGTACTTCTTTAGTTCCATTTTAAAAATCTTGAAATCACTCAAAGGTAGATTCAGTATGATGTCGTTAAAACTTTGGTCTACTTCCTTAAATCCGACCCTTATCCTTGCCTTTGTCTTTATACTCATTAATTGTAAAAGGATGTTTTCCTGATCAAAATAGTTTACCAGTACATCGTACTC
>JBCBSN010000160.1:0-10581 GCA_039819225.1 Bacteroidota bacterium
CTCCATTGCCGGGAGCGACCTCTCGCTGTCCAACGGAGGGGGAACCGTTGCACTGCCGGCGAGTCAAAATATTACGACTACAAACTTGGGTTTAGCCACGAACAGAAATGTAAGCTTAAATGGCAACAACCTTAATTTTGATGGAGCCGGTTCCGTAGGCATAGGAACGAACAACCCTCAAAGGAAGCTACATATTAATGGGGAGGTGCGTTCGGAAGGATATGCCAATTCCAATGGTGTGGAAGACGAACCGTCTTATGCCTTTAATAATGACCCGGACACCGGGATGTGGAGAGGAGCAAGTGTTAATTTTCTAAGATTTTCTACAGCCGGAGAGGAAGCAATTACAATAGACCCCAATCAGTATGTAGGAATTGGCACAAATAATCCAACCGAGGAATTACATGTTAATGGTGATATCTTAGCCAGTGGAACTGTTACTCCCGACTACGTTTTCGAACAATATTTTGATGGATTCAGTCAATTAAATCCAGAATACCATATGTTTTCCCTAAAAGAAATAGAGACTTTTGTACGGGTAAACAAACACTTGCCGGGAGTACCTTCATCCAAAGAAATTGAAAAACAAAGGGGTATTCTAATCAACAGGGCCACCGAGATAAACCTCGAAAAAATAGAAGAACTCTTTCTCCATACCATCGCCCAGGAAAAAAAAATCAAGGAATTAAAGTCCAAAAATGATACCTTGGCAAAACAAGTAAACGACCTACAAAAAGACTTGGCGGAAATCAAGGAATTACTCGGAACCCCTGTAAAATCAAAAGAGTGAAACACGTTCTCCCTATCCTCCTTTTTTTAACGGGCCTTGGGTCTGCCGCCCAGACCGCCCTGTACAACGACGGCAGTATCCGTATCCACTCGGAAGGACAGATTGGGTTTCATGCCAATTTTATCAACAACGGTATTTTTGATGAGAATCTAGGATTGGCGGGGTTCTACGGAAACACCGCTTTGACCATTTCCGGGACAGTGGTACCCGTATTCTTTGATGTAGAACTGGCCAATGACATGGGAATACTTTTGCAACAAAGCCTGGACAATAGCAACAACACCAATTTTATCAGTGGCGATTTTAGGACGCCCAGATCCCAAAACGGCATAGCGTATACCTTTTTGGAAGATGCCTTTTATGTGGGTGATGCCAACATGTCCAAAGTAGATGGTTATGCCCAGATCGTAAATCAACAAAATTTCACCTTTCCAGTCGGTAGTGAGGAACAATTACGACCATTGATACTTAATTCCCAGGACATTAATCCTACGGCCCAGTGCGCCTATTTTTTGGAAAATCCCAATTTTCCGCAATCTTTTGATACACCCTTTGAATCGGAGCGAAAGACCCGAGATCTTGGGGCCATCAGCACTACGGAATTTTGGTATTTGGAAGGTACGGTCCCATCGACCATAAGCATTAGCTGGAATATTGACAGTAACTTGGAATTGATTACGGAAGATCCGGCGGGAATCATTCCCGTAGGTTGGAAAAAAGAGACGCGCCGATGGGAAAGTCTGGCCGGGGAGGATACGGCGGTAGGCGATTTGGAACAGGGGTTCATAACCTCGGCCGTTTTTATACCGGACGATTATGAGGTCATTACCTTTGGCAGTCTTCCGGAACCTCCGCAATTTATTTCGTTGGACAACTATCTTGTTACTCCCAATGGGGATGGGATCAACGATTCCCTAATTCTTAACGAATTGGAAAATGCGCCCAACAATGAGGTACACATTTTTGATCGTTTTGGCATAAAAGTGTTTCAACAGGAGAACTATACCAACGAATTTACCGGGTTTTCCAATAAGGGCAATGTATTTTTAAACGAGGATAAAGGCCTACCCGCAGGAGTCTACTTCTATGTAGTTTATTTGAAAGACCTCGATATCGATCTTCAAGGATTTCTCTATCTGGCCAGATGACACTTCTTACGATAATCCTACACTAAAATCCGGCAAGAGGAAGCCCTGTTTTAAAAACGTCTTATTCACCACAGGATAAGGGCATTACACAACATTTTATAAAAGAGTCCCCTACGAACCGATAAATTTGCGGGACACAACTAACCATTTTTTTGCCCAATATTTTGAAGTAAAACGCTAACTCTTTCAAATGTTCTTTAAAAAATTCGGATGGCTGCTTTTTTTGGCCACAGTCAATTTAGCAACCGCACAGGTAAAAATAGGCGAAAACCCAAATACGATACATGGGACTTCCATACTTGAGTTGGAAAGCAATGATAAGGCTTTGGTACTTACTCGGCTTTCTTCCGGACAGATGAATGCACTAAGTCCCCTTTTGGGGGCCATGGTCTACAATACGGATACCCAATGCATCCATTTTTTTGATGGCGCCCAATGGACCAATCTATGCCAAGGTGCCAACGGGGCTTCCGTGGTCGCCAATGGCGATGGCACCTATACCTGGAACGATGGTAATGGTGGAACGATCTCCTTTAATGGGGCCGATGAGACCACATCCACCCTGGTGGATAATTTTGATGGCACCTATACCTATACAGACGAGACCGGAACGCTCACCACGATTTCCTTTACGGCAACGGACAGTCAAACCCTATCCACAGATGGTACTCCGGGTAATATTTCCATATCCAATGGGAATAGCCTGGTATTGAATATTGATGATGCCGATGCCGATGTCCAGAATGAAATACAGGATTTACAGTTTGCCTCCGGAATTATCACCTTGACCGAAGATCCGGATGGCACCTCCATAGATCTTAATCCCTATGATGCATCTTCGCACATCACGGCCCTGCAGGCGGAACAGGTGACCCAGAACGACGCCATAGCGCTCAACACGGCCAAGACCGGGATCACCCCTGCGCAGGCCGCCATCATCGCCGCCACCTCCGGGACCAACACCGGCGACCAGGACATCTCCGGTATCGGCGACAACGCCACCGACATTACCGCCCTGCAGGCGGAACAGGTCACACAGAACGATGCTATTGCCCTGAACACCGCAAAGACCGGGATCACGCCCACACAGGCCGCCATCATCGCCAATACCTCCGGGACCAATACGGGCGACCAGGACATCTCGGGGATCGGCGACAATGCCACGGACATCGCCGCCCTACAGGCGGAACAGGTCACCCAGAACGACGCCATTGCCCTGAACACCGCAAAGACCGGCATCACCCCGGCACAGGCCGCCATCATCGCCGCCACCTCCGGCGCCAATACCGGCGACCAGGACATCTCCGGGATCGGCGACAACGCAACGGACATCACCGCCCTACAGGCGGAACAGGTGACCCAGAACGACGCCATAGCACTCAACACGGCCAAGACCGGGATTACCCCTGCGCAGGCCGCCATCATCGCCGCCACCTCCGGCACCAATACCGGCGACCAGGACATCTCCGGGATCGGCGACAATGCCACCGACATCTCCGCCCTACAGACGGAGCAGGTGACCCAGAACGACGCCATTGCCCTGAACACCGCAAAGACCGGGATCACGCCCGCACAGGCCGCCATCATCGCCGCCACCTCCGGCACCAATACCGGCGACCAGGACATATCCGGGATCGGCGACAACGCCACCGACATCGCCAACAATACGACCGCTATCTCGAACAATACCACAGGGGTATCCAACAACGCCGCGGACATTACCGCCCTACAAGCCAGCAAGACAAACCATGGCGGACGTTGGACCAACTCGGATACGACTACCAACCTAAACGTAAACAACACGATTGCCCCTATCTTTGGGAGTCAGGACTATGTGGACGGCGGCACGGACCTTTACGAAGTTAGCGGCAATACACTAATTGTAAAGGAGGCAGGAAGATATGATATGAGGGCCAACCTATCTTTGGAGGGTGCAAGTTCGCCCAATAACGCAAGACAGCGGACCAATGTAAATGCAAGAATAGCTATTAACGGGGTTCCAATAAGTGCTATTGCAGCCTCAGGGTACATCCGTTGGGCAAGCAACCATAACCATTCTAGTTTGCACCTCAATGAAATATTGGAGCTTTCGGCCAATGATGTAGTTACCGTTGTAACCTTTAGGGAGGCCAATTCGGGCGCCGTCAGTTTTAGTGGAGCGGATGAATCCAGTTTTATGATCAACAAACTCAGATAATAAGATGAAGTTGTGGTCACCCTTGTTTTTGATGATAGGCACAGCCGTTTTTGGTCAAAACGCATTGCACAACTTTGGCAGGGTCCAAATTCATGACAATACCTCCATAGGGCTACACTTGGACTTTATCAACGATGGTCTTTTTTCCCAGAATACAGGTTTGGTAGGTTTCTATTCCCAGAATACGAGTTTGTCCATATCCGGCACCCGGGAACCCATTCTCTTTGACACCGAAATTGCCGTGGAGGAAGAACTGTTTTTGGACATTCCCGTACAGGTGGCCAATAACCTCAACTTCATTTCCGGCAATATCATCACCCCAAAAAACAGATCGGATATCGTTTTAAACTTTTTGGAGGATGCCTTTTACGTAGGGGAAAGTGATAACTCTAAGGTAAACGGAAACATTCGGGTCATCAATACGGAAAATTTTGTTTTTCCTGTGGGGGTCAATCAAAGACTGCGTCCCTTGCAGTTGGAATCCGAAGGGGTAAACACCTTTGTCCAATGTGCCTATTTTTTTGAAAATCCGGATAATCCCTCATCCTTGAACAAGGACTTTCGGATATCACAAAAGGCCGATATTTCATTTTCCATAAGCCAAATGGAATTTTGGCGATTGGAAGGTGATATGCCCGCCAAAGTCACCCTTACCTGGGATGCTGTGAGCGACGTTGGCGTTTTAGGGGAAGTTGTAAGTGATTTAAAAGTAGTGGGTTGGAGCAAAGCCGAAAATCAATGGTCTGATTTAGGGCGGTCAGCAGTTGAAGGAGACATAAGCGGGGGCTCCCTGACATCCCAAGAATTCATTCCGAACGAATATGAAATCATAACTATTGGAGGGAATACGGATGCGACGGATAACTTCAAGACCCTAAAATTGGAAAACTATTATCTCTCGGCCAACGGGGATGGAAAAAATGATTTTCTTGTTTTTGAGGGCATTGAGAATTACCCGGAAAATACGCTGCAAATTTTCGATCGGAACGGCATTATGGTCTATTCCAAATCCAACTATGACAATACCTTCGATGGTTTGGCCAACCAAGGTGCCCTTATCAACAAATATGCCGGGCTTCCTTCCGGGGTATATTTTTACATAGTTACGTTATTCGATGTTAGACAAAGACATCAGGGTTATTTATATCTTACTTCGGGGAGATAGGCCAATGCCATTTTTGTAATGGCCCTAGAAAAATACACGATACACAAACAAAAGAAATCCCGGAAAATCCATTATTTTTAATTCCCTATGGATGTAGTACAACATAACTTCCTAGGTAAGGAGGGGTTTGAGGTAAAAGAGATTCCGGCTAAGGACACCTACCCTATAAGACATGCGGAACTCCGAAAGGGAAGGCCTTTTGAAGATTGCGCATTTAAAGGGGATATGGATCAATCCACCATACATATCGGCGGTTTTCACGGGAATAGCCTAATTTCCGTAGCAACATTATTAAAACTAGGGTCGGAAGCCATTAAAATACGGCATGCGTATCAACTTCGCGGTATGGCTGTGTTGGAAAAATATCAGGGAAAAGGTATTGGAAAAATACTTCTTACCTTTGGAGAGTCTTTAGTAAAGCACAAAGGTGCTACCGGAATATGGATGAACGCTAGAATCACTGCTTTGGATTTTTATAGGAATTCGGGTTATAAAACTATTGGCGAGGTTTTTGAAGTTCCAGGCATAGGCCCGCATCATGTGATGTTCAAAAAATTATAGTGTATACTATGAAATAAGTACAAACTTTTTTGAACATAGCCTACCGGACATAGTCAAAACAAGTTTGTGCGAACCTGCCTGCAGGCAGGAGCAAGCGGTTCCATCCGTGCTAAATTTTGAAATAGCTTTATTTTCGGTATAATACAAAATCTTAAAGAGATGAAAAGAAGATCTTTCATTAAAAAAAGTAGTCTTTCAGGAATTGGGTTCTCCCTATTGCCCAATGGATTTCAAACGCGTGAATTTGAGTATTCCATCTTGGAACTGATGGGAAAAGAGGATATTGAGCTATTCGGCGAGGGTATCGATCTAAGGGAAAAGGCGCATGATGCTTTTGTAAAAATGAAAAAAGCCGCGTACGGCGATGGCATTGATATCAAGATTGTATCCAGTTATCGGGATTTTTACCGACAGCGCAGTATTTGGGAACGCAAGTATTTGGAATATACCGATGAAGTTGGCATGGAACCTTTGGAAGCCATAGATCGCATTATCGAATATTCGACCATACCAGGCACCAGTAGACATCATTGGGGTACGGATATTGATATTATTGATGGCTATCGAAAAGTAGAGGGCGATGTCCTAGATCCCAAAAAGTTTGAGGATGACGGCCCCTTCGCAGACTTAAAAAAATGGATGGCTCAAAATTCGGCCGACTATGGTTACTACCTTGTCTACACGGATGATCCCGGAAGAAGAGGCTTTAAATATGAACCTTGGCACTACAGTTATGCACCCCTTTCCAGACCGATGCTGACCGAATTTAGAAGCAAGAATATCTTGAAACTTCTTTTAGAGGAAGAGTTTGATGGATGTCAACATTTCACTAACGGTTTTATCAAGACCTATATACAGGATAATATTCTGGATATAAACCCGGTTTTGTTGTAACCGGACTACTGATAGAATCTTTTTTTCCAGACCTATTCCCTTGAACCACACGAGGTAATCTGAATTCCTACCATCCTATGGAGATAGCTGGCGGTATTTGAATCAAAATTCCGAAGATCGGACATATAACATTCGGAGCCAGAATCTGACGGATAGGAAATCTTCTGTTTTCTTAATGGACGACGATCCTTTACTATTACCAAAAAATGTGCCCCCTTCAAAGAGTCTCCAAGAATTTTTTGGTATATTGAAAAATATAAAACATCGAGATCCAGATGAGAAGAGGTAGTTGGAAAATACGCATTTTTATAGGCTTGGCCATTGTAGCCTTCGCTTTTATTCAACGCTGCAACAACAAGGAAGAAAACCCATATACCGGAAGGGTACAGACCATAGATATGACTGCGGAACAAGAGATCGCCATTGGTCTGCAGAGTGCCCCTGAAATGGCACAACAACATGGCGGCCTGTATCCGGACGAACGTCTACAATCCTTTGTAGATGGTGTGGGAAACAAACTAGTGAACAACAGCATAGCAAGGGATACTCCCTACAAATATGATTTTCACCTATTGGCGGATGACCGCACCATTAATGCCTTTGCACTTCCCGGCGGGCAAATATTCATCACCTATGCCCTTTTCTCCCAATTGAACGAAGCACAGTTGGCCGGGGTTTTGGGTCATGAAATAGGCCATGTAATAGGAAGGCACTCCGCCGAACGTATTGCAGAAAGTAGTTTTTGGAGAACCGTTTCCATGGGAGCATCGGTAGGTGCCGATGCCGGGGGCCTTGTAGGCAGTATAGGACAGAACACTTTACTGAAAAATGGAAGAGGGGACGAACTGGAAAGTGATGAATTAGGTGTACTCTTTATGATACGATCGGGATATGACCCCAATGAGATGATAAGGGTCATGGAAATATTAAAAGCGGCAGCGGGTCCAAATAGGGTGCCGGAATTTCAGAGCACACATCCCGATCCAGAAAACAGGATCCAGAAGATAAAGGAGGCTATTCAAAAATACGCAGGGCAGGGCAAACCATACTAGTCCCCCTTTCTATTTGGGAAATGCAAAGGGTATAAGCGGTTGAAAAACCAAGTTATAGTTCGAATTTTGTTATATTTGTCTTTCCACAAATCTTTTACGCCTCAAATTTAACCCTTATAGCTTTAACGTAAAACGAAAACTATATGGGGAAACTTTTACACTTTAAACACCTCTACTCAGAGGCTTTTGACAACTGCAAACCCGAAATTCTGGTAATACTCCTTAAGGTGTATTCCGTCTTTTGTGGTCTTATGCTCGTTATGGCGATCTATGCCCTTATGCATAGGGTCATAACAGGCTTTGAGTTTTGATCTTTTACGATTGCTTATTCGCTCTTTTACTTGAACACTATTAGAAGTGAATAGGTTTAAACAAGAAACCTCCGGTCATGACCGGAGGTTTTTTATGTATTCTGATTGATGAACTATTTTAGTCATAAATCGATAAGGCAAGGAGCTACTTAGCTTCCTTGGGCGGCTTCCAGTACGGCCAAGGCTTCCTTGGCATTGGAAAGTTCCGCATACTTTTTTGCGGTAAAACCCTTATCGCTCTTAATCTTTAGATTGGCCCCATTAGCGATCAACAATTCCAAAATCTCAGCCTTATTGTAGCGAGCCGCAAAAATGGCAGGAGTCATCCCGAGGGATTTTTTATTGATATCCTCCCCGAGTTCGATCATGCGTTTCACCGTCTCAATATCCCCTTGCATGATAGCTTTACAAAAGGAGCTTAGATCATAGGTCACATAATTGGTCACTGAGGCAGTTTCACTTTGGACAGCATTTGTTTTTGCATTAACTGTAACCGTTACAAGCAATACAGCTGAAGCGAAGGTTAGAATCGTTTTTTTCATGATGAAATAGATTTAAATTAGATAATTGATGAATAAGTTTTAATTATATACAAATAGACTGCTTCTATTCGGTTTTGTTACGACATTAACACTTATATAACGTAATTTTAACAGCTTCTGAAATCATCCCGGAACTCTCCGTACATCACAATTACTTCCAAAAAAGTGCTATATACCCTATTATACAATTCTGTTTTTCATACTTTGAAAAAATCATACAAGACTTGGAAACCTTAAGCTGGTACTACAGCACTTAGGAGTCATTCGATAAATCTATGCACTTTGTCTGGCTCTTAAATTGGCATTTTCAAAACCATTGATCAACAACTTTTTGTGTTTTCCCCAGCCATATTCTCCAATTTCCCCAGATTCTCGGATAATCCTATGGCAAGGAATCAAATAGGCTATGGGGTTTCTGCCGACAGCAGTTCCCACCGCCCTTATGGCATTAGGTTTGTTGATCATTTGTGCAATATCCTTATAGGCCAAATAATGAGCCGGTGGAACGGATAACAAGGCTCTCCAAACACTCACCTGAAAAGGTGTTCCTCTCAAATCCAGGACAATTCGCTTTTTCGGGGTTTTCCATGTATCAAAATACTCTTGTACCATTTGCCCATATGCACCTGGCCCTTGGTGAAACCGGGCTTCGGGAAATATAGATTCCAACAATTCCAACGGTGATGCTTGATCTGGAAGAAATTCCATTTGACTTATGCCCAAGCTTGATTCCGCAATTACCAGTTTTCCAAAAGGAGAATCAATGATTCCATATTTTAAGGACATCCCCTCCCCTCTTTTTTGAAATTCTCCCGGAGTACAGGCTATGATTTTAACAAACATATCATGTAAACGTCCATTACCGGAAAGGCCTACATCATAGGCTGTTGTTAAAGTAGATTGCCCTTTGTGCAAACATTTTTTGGCATGTTCCACCGTAATATATTGCAGAAATTGTTTTGGGGTTACCCCGGCCCATTCATGAAACATTCTTTGAAAATGATATTTGCTCAAATGTACCTGGTCCGCAATTTCCTCCAGACTGGGTTGCCTTCTGTAATTATCCGCTATATAGCGTATGGCCTTCTCGACCTTATTGCCATGATGTGCATTTTTCATGATTCAAAAGTAGGCAGATCACCTTGGTAAGACAATCCGTTTCTTGCTTTTCCCTGGTTAAAAAAGAAGGTTCCAATATTGGTTTTTGGCACAGGATCATACTACTTTTGGAGCTTCCTTAAAAACCCAAAAATGAACAAAAAAGTAATCTTGATGATCTTGGACGGGTGGGGCAAATCTCCCAATCCAAAGGTTTCCGCCATTGATAATGCAGACACCCCATTTATAGATAGCCTTTACCAAAAGTATCCTGATGCAGACCTTTTAACGGATGGGATGAATGTTGGTCTTCCCGAGGGACAAATGGGCAACAGCGAAGTTGGCCACATGAATTTGGGTGCAGGGCGAATCGTTTATCAGGATCTGGCCAAGATAAATATGGCGGTAGAGAATGGTACCTTAAAGAACGAAAAAGTGTTACAGGACGCTTTCGCCTATGCCAAAAAGCATGACAAGCCCGTCCATTTTTTAGGTCTAGTGAGCCATGGTGGGGTTCACAGTCATGTAGACCACTTAAAAGGCCTCATTAACGTAGGCAAGGATCACGGAGTTAAAAACATGTTTGTACATGCATTTACGGACGGAAGGGATGTAGATCCCAAAAGCGGCAAAGGTCTTTTACAGGACGTAACGGATTTCTGTTCCGGGAAAAATGCCAGCCTGGCCACGGTAATCGGGAGATATTATGCCATGGATCGCGACAAAAGATGGGAACGCGTAAAACAGGCCTACGATGTTATGGTACATGCTAAAGGGGAAAAATCAACGAACATAACGGAAACCGTTCAAAAAAGCTATGAGA
>JBCBSN010000161.1:0-10558 GCA_039819225.1 Bacteroidota bacterium
CATGGGGGGCCTATCTTCGTCAATTGCTTGTAACATATCGAGGATAACCTCTTTATGATTTTGAAATCCAATTGCCGTGGGATCGGACGCACCACTTCTTTCTTCCTTTTTTTTTCGCTTGGGAGGCGTAACATCCGGAACGTTCCAAGCTACTATCTTTCCTCCTTCCATTAAAACACTTCCCTTTTCTCCATACACCTCCAAGCGTTCCGGATATCCGGGATATAATGCGGTCCCGGCCGTAATATTCCCAATGGCACCATTGGTGAAGACGATAATTCCGGAACCCACATCTTCCCCTTCAATGGCATGTACTCTGGTCTTAACTGTTCCATAAACCGAATGTACGTCTCCAAAAAGATGTAATAGCAAATCTATGGTATGGATTCCCTGGTTCATAAATGCGGCACCTCCATCCCATTCCAGGGTACCTCGCCACGGATTTTTGGCATAGTATTCCAAAGATCGATACCAATTTATATGTGCGTTTCCCATTAATAGTTGCCCCAGGCTTCCTTCGGAAATGGTCTTATGTACTTTTTTAAAGTCCGCACCGCATCTATTCTGGAAGACCGTGCCGAGCTTCACCCTGTTTTGATTACAGGCATTAATGGCCGCATCTACTTTTTCCAGGGTAACCTCCAGAGGTTTTTCACAAAGCACATGCTTTCCTGCCTTGGCCGCTGCAATAGTAGCCTCACCGTGCCTGCCACTTTTGTTGCACACACAGACCAGCTGCATATCCGATAATTCCAAAAAGGTTTCCAAGGAAGAATAAATAGGCGCATCAAAAGTTTCGGCCAAGGCGGGTTTTCTTTCGGGTGTAGCCGTAAAGAGTGCTACCAGATAGGCATTGGGCAATTCCTCAATGCATTGGATATAGGTTCTAACGATAGATCCTGTCCCAATGATTCCTATACCTATTTTTTCCTGCAAGCTAGATTACATTTAAACTGTGATTTCCTATTCCAAGTAATGGGATACCCAAATAGTAATACGCTCCTATAATTCCACATTTAATAGCTGCCCTGTCAACTGGAGTAATTGCAATTCCGCTAACTTGGCATCATACTTGGCCAAGTTCTTGTTGGTCAACGCGTTCAACAGATTGATCTGGGCCTGGCGAAATTCGATCGAGGTTATCCTTCCCAGCTGAAATTGCTCTTTGGATCGATCAAAATTGTTTTGATTGGTAAGTACGTTCTGTTCCTGTATCTCGTAAATTTCCAATCGGTTCTCATATATGGCCAGGGCATTCTCGATATCCCGTTTTACTTCCAGACGGATCTGTGCCCGTTGTAATTCCTGATTCTCATACGCTAGTTTTGCATTCTTCACCCTAACGGTGGTGCCTCCACCATCAAAAAGATTCCAAGTAAGGGTAGCGCCCAGAGCAAAGTTCCGAGTATTGTTCACGTTTACGCCGGGAAAAAATGGCCCAGGTGCATTTTGGTTCAGGTTCCATCCGTAAGAACCGTTAAGATCCAGTGTAGGCAAATATCCAGATCGGCTCACCTTAATATCGTAGGCGTTAATGGCCAGATTGCGTTCCACTTGCAAAAGTGCCACGTTGTTCAGATCGGCCTGGGCGATAAAGTCCTCCAATTGTAAACTTGGGGTAAAGCGCACTATGGTATCCACGGCATATTCGGTATTCAGATCCATGGCCAAGATTACATTTAAATCCCTAAGGGTATTGGCCAATTGTTGGCGGGTATTCAATAGGTTAATGCTATCATTGGTAACGTCCACTTGGGCATTAAGGATATCCAATTTGGTATTTTGGCCATATTCAAAAGCATATTCCGCACGAGTGATCCGTTTTTTGGAAATATCCAGGGTCTCTTGGAACACTTGTTCGTTTTCAGAGAGGCGGGCCACCTCAAAATACACCGTGAACAATTGAAGCATGGTGTTCTCAATAGTTTCACGGGCCTGTAATTCGCTCAATTGATATTGTTCTTTTAAGCTTTTGTAGTTGTAGAACCGCCCTAGACCGTCAAAGAGCGTATAATTGGCATTTAGGGAAGTACCATACCGTTGGGCCTCAGCTTTGTAAAGATCGGTATCCGGCCTTGGCGCGGATTCCCCTGTATCGGGATCGGTAACAAACTGGCCCGGGAACTCAAACGTGGAATCGTCCCTTTGGTAATTGGCATTGGCCTGCCCGGTTAGAGTGGGAAGGAATCCCGAATTAAGGATACTCTTGTTGTTTTCCGCAATGGTCACCTGGTTTTTGGCCACTTGGATTCCAAAATTATTTTCGAGGGCCAAATTCACGGCGTCCTCCTTGGATAATAGGGTCTCCTGCGCGCTTGTAAAAATTCCTATAAAAATAAAAAGAATGAAAATGGGTGATATTCGGTTCATTCTGATTGGCCTTCTAATATGTTCGAGGATTGGGACTGCATTTTGACAGATCCGGATATATTTTGATAGCTACCGTTCAGTTGTCCTTTCATTTCACCTAGCAAATATGCTTCTTCTTTTTGTTCCCGAATAGCGCGCTCTACTTCTTCCCTGGTAATTTTCCTTCCAGTGGCCAACCATTTCACGATTACCTTTAGTTTATTGCTAAAGGAAAGAAACAAAGGTAGCATCACTAAGGTGAGCAAGGTGGCAAAACCGATACCATAGGCTATGGATATGGCCATGGGGATGAGGAACTGGGCCTGCCTACTGGTCTCCAACATCAAGGGGGCCAAACCAGCTATGGTAGTAATGGAAGTTAAAAAAATGGCTCGGAATCGGGCACGGCCCGCTTCATAAACGGCATCATCAAAGGACATCCCTTCCCTTAGATTACCATTGAACTTTCCGATCAGGACCAGTCCATCGTTTACCATGATACCGATCAGAGCGATGATACCCAGCATGGACAATATATTTATGGGAAAGTCATGGATCCAATGGCCCCAGGCCACCGCCGTAAGGCTAAACGGTACCAAGAGCAATAGCATCAACGGCTGACTAAAGCTCCTAAAGGTAAAAGCAATGGTAATATAGATCAATACCAGAACAGTAAGACCTACAAAGTTGAGAGAATCCATTAGTTTGTTCCGTTCCCTATTCTGTCCTTCATAAGAGGCAGTAACCGTAGGGTATTTGGATTGGATCTCTGGCATTATGGAAGTCCGTATTTCCGTAACAACATCCACCGGGCTTGTGGTCTTGGGATTTTTTACATCTGCGGTAACCTGTATTTCCCGTTGTCCTTCCAAGCGATTTATGGCTACGTCTCCCCTTTCAATGGAATAGTTGGCGATTTCCTTTAGCGGGATACGATTTCCATTGGGAGTCAAAATCCGCATCTCGTCCAGATTCGAAATGGAAGATCGATTATTTCGATCGTAGCGCACCCAAACACGTATTTCGTCCTGTCCTCTTTGAAACCGTTGTGCCTGTGCCCCAAAAAAGCCAGCGCGAACCTGGTTCATGATAGTCCTTAAATCTAGGCCCAGGAGATAGGCATTCTCCTTGACCTGCAATCGGATTTCCTTGATGCCCTCAGGGTCGTTGTCAGATATATCCTTTAGTGTGCTATTGTTTAACATGGCTGTTTTAAGCTCCTGTTTGGCTGCTTTAAGCTCTTTAATATTATTGCCTAGCAGGGAAACGGAAACCGGATCTCCCCCAAAATTGCTTCCCGATCCATAAATGAGACTTTCCACCCCAATAACTGGGCCTACAAGTTCCCTGAGGCGGTTGGTGACCACATCCGACCGAATGGCATTGGGCCGTTCCTCCCCGGGCAACATATTTATCGTTAATGTGGCGGAGGCAGATCCCGGTCCTATTCGTCTGATCACATTTTCAAAAAGGACTTTGCCCGTCCCCTTCAAATACTTTTCCGTGAGCTCCCTGTTCACGATTTCGGACTTTTCCTCAATCATGCTAATGATGGAATCCGTAACCTTCTCATTGGTCCCATTGGGCATCAAAAGCTCCACTTGGGCCCTATCACTGGCAATACGAGGAAAAAATGCCGTACGAATGATACCCCCACCAATGGAGCCAAAAGTCAATATCAAGGCCACAGCGAAAAAGGAAAATGTAAGTACTTTGTTCTTGAGCGCAAATTTTAAGGTCGGGGCGTATAAGGTGTCCCGCATCCAGGCCATGAACCGATCTCCGGATTCATTGATAACCCTTAGTTTGGCAAACGCCCTGGCAATGGCATTCTTAGGCTTCTCCCTGGTAGGACGCAATGCTTTGGAGTGGGCTAAATGCGCAGGAAGGATAATTAAGGCCTCGATCAAGGAAATGACCAAGGTAAGAATCACTACCACGGATACCTCCCCAAAAAAGTCACCGATACGCCCGTCCAGGAACAAAAAGATGGAGAAGGCCAACAAGGTGGTCAATATGGCCGAAACAATAGGGGGAATCACCTCCATGGTACCGTCCACTGCAGCTTGCACCGGGGATTTCCCCTTTTCATAGTGCTGATAGATGTTCTCGGCGATAACAATGGCATCGTCCACTAAAATTCCGATGACGATAATCATCCCGAAGAGGGACAACACATTGATCGTTACATCAAAAAAACCTGCAAAGATAAACATCCCCAGAAAGGAAATGGGCAAACCAAAGGCCACCCAAAAGGCCAAACGGGTATTTAGGAACAGGGAAAGGAAAATGAGCACCAGGATAGTCCCCAAAAGCGCGTTTTCCGATAATAGTTGTGTACGTTGCACCAGTACCGTGGAAAGATCCCGGACCACATCCAATTGGACGTTATTGTATTTTTGGTTAAAGGTCTCCACATAAGCTTTTACCTTTTCCGCAGACCCGATCAAGTCCTCGGTATTCGTACTTGTGATAGTAACGCTAACGGAAAGGTTTCCATTAAAATAAGAGGTATTGGGAGTTTCGGAAAAGCGATCTCGAACAACGGCCACATCCTTAAGGCGTACGGTTTGTCCTGATGGATTGGCCCTAACCACAATATTGACAAGCTCATTGGCGTAATAGGAGCGGTTTTTGGCACGAATCAAATATTCCTCGGCATCCGTCTTTATATTTCCTCCGGTGACCAGGATATTGGCATTGGCCACGGCCTCGGAAACCTCTTGAAAGGAAAGGCTATAGGCCAAAAGGCTATTTTCGTTTACGGCAATCTCTATCTCCTCTTCCGGGTATCCGGCTATTTCTATTTGGGAAATGCCCTCAATGGCGCGGATATCATTTTCAATCTGTCTTCCAATCTGTTTTAGGGTGGCCAAAGGAATGTTCTCCCCACTAATGGCAAAAGTGATGGTGGGCCTCACGGCTTCCAATTTAGAAACAATAAGGGGTTCCATACCCGTTGGAAATGTAGGTACGCGATCTACGGCATTTTTTACCTGGAGCAGCATAAAGTCGATATCCCTGCCCTTTTCGATCTCCACATTGATGCTACCACTGTTCTCCCTGGAGGTGGAAGTTACGCGATCTACCCCTTCCAGTCCTTTAAGGTTATCCTCTATTTTCAGGACGATGCCCTCTTCCACTTCTTCCGGGGAGGCCCCGGGATATGTGATGTTTATAGAAATGTTTTTGGAATCCGTTAATGGGAAAAAGGAGGACTTTAACATCAGGGCGCCCACGATTCCAAAAATGGCAAAAGCTATGATAATAACGTTTACTGCAACGTGATACTTAATAAAATAGGCTATGATTTTCCGCATTATCCTTTTCTATTGGCGGGTCCGGCCCGTTGGGCAGTAGGTTTTTTACCTTCTTCATAAATCTTTACCGTCATTCCGGTATAGGCCCCTATTAGAGGTTTGGCCATAATAGTGGTTCCATCAGGAATGTCCTTGACTACGACACTTCTATCCGTAAAATAGACCGGCCTCACGGGTATCATATCCAATATGGAATCCCGGACCACAAAAATATTATCATTTTCCAAAAGCAGATTCCGGTCTATCTCAATAGCATTTTCTTCTGCCTTGGCTTCCAAATTGGCTTCCAGGTACATGCCTTCCCTTAGGGAGCTATCTTCCACCTCAATATAAGCCTTTAGGGTCTGGGAGGCCTGATCCACTTTACCATTTATGCGGGCAACCTTTCCCGTATACACTTTGGTCTTGTCCAAATCGGAAAGCGCCACCCTTTCTCCCACCTTCAATAAATCGCCATAGGTCTTGGATATCGCCACTTCCAATTCATAAATGCCCGTATTTATGAACTCACCTAATTGTTGCCCCGAACGCACCAAGGTGCCCTCGGTAACCAAGGCTTCGGTAAGGATACCGTTAAAGGGAGCCGTAATCCTATATTTGGAAAGACGTTGTTCCAGGTTCTTGATATCATAATAGGAAGTAAGGATGCCTCTTCCCGATATAAAGAACTTTTCCTTGTCCGACGTCATTTCCGGAAGGGGTGGCGTGGTTTTGCCCATTTCAAAACTGTTCAGATAGGCCTGCCATTTTGGAAAAAACTCCGGATAATCCAATCGAAGATCAGGCATTACTGAGGTGACCAAATTAAAGAGGTTGCTTTTGGCACTCCTTACACTGGCCCGGTATTCATCGGAATCTATCCTTATAATAGTTTCTCCCCGGCTATATTCCTGCCCTGGTCTAAATAATTTTCCGTTCCCCCGGAAAACTCCCTGCACCTCGGCGTACAGCTCTACCCTGTTCTTTGCTACTAGATTTCCATTGGCCGGAACAACAATGGGTACCGTACCATTTTTTACTTCTTCGGTAAACACAGTCTTGACCACTTTTTCCGCTTTTGGCCTAAATCCCTTCTTATTGTTACTGATCATTTTGGCCAGGAACACGGCTCCTACGATAAGGAGAATTCCCAAAATGGACAACACTATTTTTCTCATAAAGTCGTAAAAATGGGTTTAGAAGCTGTTTTGAAAATCTATTAATTTTTCTACTCAATTCCCCTAAGGGAAATGTGTACAAGGCGGCATTTGATTCTCCCTAAGGCCGGATCGTTAGCTATTTCCTTGATTCTAGTTACCCTGTAACATGGGGCCGGGCTCATTCGCTACACTATCCTATTCCGTACCGTTACCTAGATGGGGCCATTCCTTGGGACAGCAAACTTTACGAAAGATTTCATCCCAATGACTCCAAATCCATGATTATTTAAGACCCCCAAATTAACTACAAAATGCGATTTAGGTAAATAAATTGGCAATTTGTTAGATCTTATTGCCGTAAAAATTTGGTTGCTAGACCGGTTTCCCGATGATGGAAACAAAAAAGGACACCCTATGAGCATCCCTTTTTAAACAAACTACCAAGAAAACTTTGATTAATCAATCGTCATCAACGTCCTCCTCAAATTTTGTATCGGCCATCCGCGTCCGCTGTATTTTGATATCCTTGAAATTGGGGTCAAACTCTTCTTTGTCGTAATCAAATACCAAAAAGCTCTTGGAATCGAGCATCTTCAGATTTTCAAAGGAGTCAAATTTGTTGTTCTGTATTTGAAATATCTGCAAACTGGCCAACTGCTCGAATCCGGAGGGGATACCACCTTGCAATTGGTTGTTGGCAAGGACCAATTCACGAATGTTGGAAAGGTTGGTCATTTCGTTAGGTATGCTTCCTTCAAGTTTATTATCAAAAAGGCCCAGACTCTCCAAACTGGCCAATTGCCCCAGAGAGCTTGGAATATCTCCCCGTAAGCTGTTGCTGGAAAGGTTGAGTACCCTAAGATTTTTAATACTACCTATACTTTCGGGGATGTTGCCGGTAAAGAAATTGTTGAACAGGGTAATTTCCTCCAAACTGGCCATTTCTCCTATTTCCCCGGGCAATTCACCTTTAATCTTGTTCATTTCCAATTGCAACACCTTTAATCCCGTCAAAGAAACTATTTCCTTGGGCAATTCTCCAGTGATATAGTTAAATGCCAGGTTCAACACCTTAAGATGTTGTAGATTGCCCAAACTCTTGGGCAAAATGCCCATTAGGTTGTTTCGGAATAGATTGATTTCGGTCACATGCCCATTTTCTACCTTTACACCATGCCATTTAGCTACTGGTTCCGTAAGGTTCCACTTCTTTATCCAATGCCGACCATTAGTGCTCTCATATAAATCCACCAAGGCCGTTCTTTCTTTTCGAGATACATTGCCTACCATAACTTGGAAAGAAAGCAATGTAAATACTAAAGAATAAAACAACTTCTTCATACTACATCATTTATATTGAACTCAAGACAAAATCAAACTTGCGCTTTAAGAATTGTCCTACGAAGTACTTACAATAACAGATGAAAAGCAAAAAAATTCGACGAAAAGGCCTATTTTGTTGTGAAACCTTAAAATCATGTGGTTTAAAAATTGTAGGTTTTCCGGATACATTTCCTACATGGACATATCCTCCAATAAAAGAATGGTCTTTTCCCAGGCTTCCATAAGCCCTTCCAAGGTTTTCTTCTTACCCTGATAATCATCAAAAAAATTGGGTTGGGCAATAGTAGCATCATAGTCCATTAGCAGTTTATGGTCTATGTTGGCCAATTCCTTTTCCATATCCGAAATTTTGGCCTCGATTCCGCTTAGCTTGTTCTTTAAGGACCTTAACCTTTTTTGATCCCGGAATGAGTTTTCTCCCTTTTCTTTCCCATCCTCTTTATTCACCGTACGTTTCTTCTCCTCAATGGTCCTAAAATTAGCTGCCTGCCGTTGCTCCAGGTAAAAATCGATGTCCCCAAGATATTCCTTTATCCCTTTGTCCTTGAACTCATAGACCTTATTGGTAAGTCCTTGGAGAAAATCCCTGTCATGGGAAACCAAGATCAAGGTTCCCTCAAAATTTTGTAGGGCCTGTTTAAGGACATTTTTGGATTTTATGTCCAAGTGGTTGGTAGGTTCGTCCATTACCAAGACATTAAAGGGGCTCAGTAAAAGTTTGGCCAAAGCAAGTCTGTTCCGTTCACCCCCGGAAAGTACGTTAACGTATTTCTCCACATCGTCCCCTCCAAAAAGAAAAGCTCCAAGAATATCCCTTACCTTGCTTCTGTTCTTTTCATTGGCCGCGTCTATCATGGTATCCAAGACCGTTTTTTTCCCGTCCAGGTACTCTGCTTGGTTCTGCGCAAAATAGCCGATTTGGACATTGTGCCCCAGTCTTACTTGTCCTTGATGCTCCAATTCGCCAACGATAATCTTGGCCAAGGTGGTCTTCCCCTGTCCGTTCTGGCCTACAAATGCAATTTTGCCTCCCCGCTCAATAAGCAGATTCAGGTTCTGGAGTACTACATTGTCCCCATAGCTTTTGGACAACTGTTCCAATTCCGCGATCACTTTCCCCGGCGTAACCGAAATGGGAAAACGGATTTTCATAACGGCGGTATCCTCCGCATCCACCTGGATCCGATCCATCCGATCCAATTTTTTGATCAGGGACTGCGCCATAGAGGCCTTGGTGGATTTGGCCCTGAACTTTTCGATCAAACGTTCCGCCTGCTGTATTTCCCGATCCTGGTTCTTTTGCGCGTTCAGTTGTTGTTCTCGGATTTCATCACGTAGTTTTAAGTATTGGGAGTAGGGTTTCTTATAGTCGTAGATACGGCCCAGTGAAATCTCAATGGTCCTGTTAGTTACATTGTCCAGGAACATTTTATCGTGGGAAACGATCATCACCGCGCCCGGATAATTATTCAGGAATTGTTCCAGCCAAATAATCGATTCAATATCCAAATGGTTGGTGGGCTCATCCAACAGCAGTACATCATTGTTCTGCAAAAGCAATTTGGCCAATTCTATCCGCATGCGCCACCCTCCGGAAAACGTGTCCGTTCCGCGATCAAAATCGGTTCTTCGGAATCCCAGTCCCAAAAGGATTTTCTCGGTATCGCCTTGATAGCTATACCCGCCCAGGATTTCATATTGGTGGGTCACTTCGTTCAGGTCTACCATTAACTGGTGATAGGCCTCACTTTCATAATCCGTACGCTCCGCCAGTTGATGGTTGATGTCATCCAACTGCCCTTCCAAGGACTTTATTTCGGAAAAGGCTTGGTAGGCCTCTTCCCTAACCGTTCTTCCCTGTTCAAAATCGATATCCTGCTTAAGAAACCCAATATTTATGTTCTTCTCAATAGCTATGGTCCCTGTATCCAGGGGCATCTCTTTGGCCAATACCTTGAGCAAGGTAGATTTACCGGCCCCGTTTTTGCCGATAAGCCCTACCCGGTTTCCACCGTTAAGGCGAAATGAGATTTCCTGAAAGAGGTACTCGCCCCCAAAGGAAACGGAAAGCTTGTGGACGTTCAACATGGTTTAAGTTCAAATACAAATGTCAATTTCAAGTTCAAGTTCAAGTTCAAGCTCAAATGTCAAATACAAATATCGAAACAAGTCTCCAGTTTCTTGTTTCTTGTTTCTTGTTTCTTGTTTCAAAAGTACATCATTCGTTTTGAACTTGAATTTGAACTTAAACTTGAGTTTTTGCTACCAAGGTTACGTTAAGATTCCCCTAAACCCGTACCTTTGGCATAAAACATTGCAAATGTTCGGAAAAGGGCACAAAATATATAGTATACTCACGGGGTCTTGCCCTCGATGCCATCAGGAAAGTATGTATATGGGCAAAAA
>JBCBSN010000162.1:0-10513 GCA_039819225.1 Bacteroidota bacterium
CTTCTTCCATCTTCTGTCTTCCGTCAGTTAAAAAATACCATGGCTTGGAATTATTCCGTTAATTTTGAATTTGATACTTTAGCTTGTGCTTGAAGTTCCGTCTTCCGTCTTTGGTCTTCCGTCATTTAGAACTTGAGTTTGAGTTTGAATTTTACACTTGAACTCGGACCTCTGGCGTTTCGGGTTCTAGGTTGCCTACCGTCCAATCTTCAAATTTTCAAATAGACCCATTTCGAAATTAGGCGTAGGTTCAAAGTTGACCGTATACCCCAACACGGAACCGTGAACAACAAACAACTTAAACCACTCTACTCCCGTAAATCCGGCTCAATGGGCATACTTTCGGCATCCTTGTTTTTCGCATAGAGATAGCCCTTTTTCCACCATAGGGTCATTTTTTCCTTATTGAAGATCAAAGAATTGGTTGTCAATACCGTCGGCGTGTAATAGAGGTTGATTATGGCATCATGATGTGAGGCCACGAATTTCCCAATGCGAATATTGTTATTCTCAATACGGTCTAGAATAAAGCTCATCATGTTGGTAATCAATTCAAAAGGGTTCCTTGACGGCAACCGGTTGTAATAGCTGACCTCCGTCCGTAGTACTACCACGTCTACCTCGGTGGCACCTCTTTCAATAGCTTCCTCAATGGGTACCAGACTGCCCAAGCCCCCATCGGCATATTCACATCCATTTCTCCGGACAAGGCTCATAAAGGGGGTATAATTGGAGGATATCCAAATCCAATCACAGAACTCCTCATAGGTACAATCCCGGATGGATTTATACTCTACCTGGTTCAAGGATAGGTTAGACACTGTAACGACCACTTCTACAGGGCCGGACTTCAATGTTTCGAATTCGCTCCTTGTGAGGCTTTCTGCGATGAGTTCGCGAAGATTTTCACTCTCTCCAAATGTTTTTTTCCCCCTTAAAAGATTTTTGAAAATGTTCCAATGGTCCATAGAAATAATATCGGAGCCATACTTCTTTTTAACGATGAAAGGGCAGTTGTTGAAAATACTGTCCTGATTAACGGAGGAATAGATTTCCTTGATTTTTTCGATCTTGCCCAAAGCTAAATGGGAAATTAGCAAGCTGCCCGTGGAGGTGCCAATAAAAATATCGTAATGGTGCCCCGCTTCCTTTAGCAGGTATTGTGCTACACCCCCTGCAAAAGCACCCTTGCTGCCCCCACCTGAAATGACCATCGCCCTCATTCCGAACTTACTTTAGTATTAAGATAACGAGCTTCTTCCACATTTAGTTTTTGAAGCAAGTTTTCCATTCGCGTTTTGTATTCCATATCGTTCCACAACTCGTCTACTAAATTTCGGGCATATTTACGAAACTGCCAAGAGTGGTGGCCAGTAGCTTTCATAAGGTTAATAAGACTTTGGTCGTCAAATCCAAAGGCCTCTTTTAAATAGAAAAAAGCGCCTTGCCGTATTTCAAAATTGTAACTGGCATCGGAATATCCACTGAGTTCTTCAAAATAGGCCTGGGTATTGCGTCCTTCGTAACCCTCGGTCATAATGGCCAGGGTAAGCCATAACAATCGTACATTTTTATGGGGCAAACCCATAATACCCCTGGTCCGATCCAGGTATTTTTTTCTATTCTCGGGAAACCGTTGCCAAAGTGCGAACAATGCTGTTTCCTTGTTGATGTAGCTCTTATCCGACAAAAAGGATTCCAATTGGTTTTGATCCAATCTTGGATTTTCCTGGTCTGCCAGCAATACGGCTTGCCTTATGGGGATCGTATCCGAGGCAAACGCCTTTAAAATCATTCCTTCCGATAAGGATTTCCCGTAATCACGAATCAACCGTTTTTTTAGATGGACGGAACTTGTGGCGTCCCAATACTTTTGGTAATCGAAATCATCTCCTTGGGCAGACCCCAATTCTGCTTCCATCCGAAACAGTAGGGCAATGGAAGGCGATACCTGTGCGAGCTGTTTTTTTGCTTTCTCAAAAGGGAGTTCAGAGCTTAGAAGCCATTCCGCCTCAAAATCATCCAGTGCATCTCCGTAGGCCCTTTCCATTTCATTTAAAAAATCCGGGACGGTTACATTTTTAAAGGCATATTTTTTTAAATACTCTTTAATCCCCTTTTTAAAAGGTGCATCTCCTATTTTGTTTCGTAGCATGAATAGGGCCCAGGCTCCCTTTTCATAGAAGGTGAGACTACTGGCCTTGGGATCTAGCAAGCTTTGTCCCTGCCCTTTGTCGGCTTGTTCCTTTAGGCGTTGCAGGGTTTTATATAGCTTCCAATAGAAATGATCGTCCCCATACAGATGCTGTTCAGCTAAGTAGGCATAGTAGGTGGCAAAACCCTCGTGCAACCAGTGGTGCTCACCATTTTTTTCGGTCACCAGATTGCCAAACCATTGGTGGGCCATTTCGTGGGCGTTTACATTTACGTAATTTTTATCTATAAAACCGGTGGAGTCAATAACATATTGGTCGGAAAAAATGGTGGTTCCTGTATTCTCCATTCCCGCGTACAAAAAATCCCGTACGGGTACTTGTTTGTAGTTCTGCCAGGGATAGGGCACTCCAATCTCGGTTTCTAGAAAATCAAAGATTTCCTTGGTGTGGCGATATGTGGGCTCTAATTTTAAACTGTCCTTGGGATAATAATAGTTTTCCAAGGGGATACCGCTTGCAGAAGTCGATTCCTCTTTGACATATTTCCCAATGGCAAAGGCCAAAAGATAACTACTCATGGGCCTTTGCATGTCATATGCCCATATTGTTTTACCACTCTCTTTATACCTTTTCTTGAATTTCCCATTGGCAATGACTTGGTAGTCGGTATGGAGACCAATGCTCAAATCAAACTCGACTTTCTCTTCCATATTGTCAAAACTGGGCAACCAATGACTGGTGTATTTTCCTTGACCCTGAGTCCATATTTGCCCGTGTTTTCCGCCAATGGTTTCGTAAGACCTTGTATTGCTGTCAATGTTTTTTGAGATCTTTAGGGAATCAGGTAACGTAAATCCCAGGAAATATAGGGTTTGCATAGGTTTGGCGCTAAAGTGCAGAGAAAGCGTATAAGACTTTCCCTTTTTTAGTTTTTCATAGATCCAAATTACCTTCCCCGAATTGGTATACTCTGCCTTTTTCTTATTCAAGCTAACCGCACTGAAGGTCATATTCTTGGCATCCAGAAAAACGGAATCCACATCTTTTAAAGCATCCAAGGTATACGTAACCTTGCCTTGTATGGACTTTGTTTCCGGAAAGAGGGTAATTTGGGCCTGGGCGTGGGTAAAATCCACCTTATCCTGATTTTGGGCATTTAAGACCAAGGCAATCAGTAGAAAAACAAATAGTACAAGTTGTTTCATAATGCAACAAACACAAAGTCCTCACCAAAAATACCGTTTTAGTTTGTCGTCACGCCCGTTAAAGGCTATTTTAGTTCTATGAGCTTCAATCTACAGACACCCATTGCTTATTTAAAAGGTGTAGGGCCCAATCGCGGAGAAGCCCTGCAGTCGGATTTGGGTGTGGCCACTTACCAGGATTTGTTGCACCTATTTCCCAATAGATATATTGATAAAACACAATATTACAAGATTGCACAGTTAAGGCAAAGCAATGCGGATGTACAGATTATTGGCAAAATTGGCCACCTAAAAACAGTAGCACAAAAAAAGGGAAAGCGGTTGGTAGCCCACTTTGCAGATGAGACCGGGGAGATGGAATTGGTTTGGTTCCGGAGCCAAAAATGGATCCGTGAGCATTTAAAACTCAATGTCCCTTATGTTGTTTTCGGGAAATGCAACTGGTTCAATGGCAAATACTCCATGCCCCATCCGGATATGGAATTGTTGACCGAACATGAAAGCGGACTTAAAATTGCAATGCAGCCTATATATCCTTCCACGGAAAAATTGGCGAACAAAGGAATCACAAACAGGGCTATAAGCAAAATGGTGCAGCAACTGTTGTTGGAAAGCGAGGGCCGGTTTACGGAAACGCTCTCCCCCGCCCTTTTACGGGAACTCGGGTTAATATCCAAAACGGACGCCCTGTTGAACATCCATTTTCCTAAAAACCAGAAACTGTTGGCCAAGGCTCAATTTCGGTTAAAGTTCGAGGAATTGTATTATGTGCAATTACAATTGATTTCCAAGAAGTTGGCGAGAAAACGTAAGATCAAGGGATTTCCCTTTGCAAAGGTAGGCAGGTTGTTCAATGATTTTTATAGCCGCCACTTGCCTTTTGAACTGACCAATGCGCAAAAAAGGGTCATTAGGGAAATCAGGGCGGACCTTGGGAGTAATGCCCAAATGAACCGTTTGCTACAGGGCGATGTGGGCTCTGGCAAAACCATTGTTGCCCTGCTGACGATGCTCCTAGCCTTGGATAACGAATATCAGGCATGTCTTATGGCCCCCACGGAGATTTTGGCGCAGCAACACTATACGGGCATACAGGAGTTATTGGTGGATACCGGGATTACCTGTGACCTGTTGACCGGATCGATCAAAAAATCTGCCCGAAAGCCTATTCATGAACAATTGGAAGACGGTAGCCTACAAATTCTAATAGGGACACATGCCTTGCTAGAGGATAAGGTGAAGTTCTACAACCTTGGATTGGCCATAGTGGACGAGCAACACCGCTTTGGGGTGGCACAACGCAGCAAATTATGGCACAAAAACAAAATTCCGCCCCATATCTTGGTGATGACGGCCACTCCCATTCCACGTACTTTGGCCATGAGCCTGTACGGAGACTTGGATATTTCGGTCATTGACGAACTTCCCCCCGGGCGTAAATCCATACGTACCGTACATAGGTATGACTCCAACCGTCTTAAAGTATTCGGTTTTATCAAAAACGAAATCAAAAAGGGCGGGCAAATCTATATCGTATATCCTTTGATCCAGGAATCCGAAGCCTTAGATCATAAAGATCTTATGGATGGTTACGAGAGTATTGTACGGGAGTTTCCCTTACCGGATTATCAAATTTCAATAGTACACGGCAAAATGAAAGCTGCGGACAAGGATTACGAAATGGCACGTTTTGTAAAGGGCGAAACCCAGATCATGGTAGCCACAACGGTAATCGAGGTCGGGGTAAATGTCCCCAATGCCTCGGTGATGATCATTGAAAGTGCGGAGCGCTTTGGACTTTCACAACTTCATCAATTGCGGGGTCGGGTAGGTCGTGGAGCCGAACAAAGCTTTTGTATCCTCATGACGGGATACAAGCTTTCGTCGGAAGCCAAGACCCGACTGGAGACCATGGTACGCACCAATGATGGTTTTGAAATTGCCGAGGTAGACCTAAGATTGCGTGGCCCCGGGGATCTTATGGGCACCCAGCAAAGTGGTGTCCTAAGTCTAAAGATTGCCGATATCGTTAAGGACAACGCCATTCTAAAGACGGCCAGGCACTATGCCCTGCGTACCCTTAAAACAGATCCTTCCCTGGAACTTCCGGAAAACCTTGTCATTAAGCAAGCCTATGCCCAACTTATAAAGCACAAGAATATTTGGACTTATATCAGTTGAGCACGATCGTCAACATCCTTATCCGTAAAACCGATTCTTTCGGTTAAACATCTACGCCCAACTCCTTCAACAATTTTTCGGAATTGGCCTTTACACCTGGAGACGGGTTTAGCGAAAGTGATTTTCGCAAGTTTTTTATGGCATTCTTTGTATCGCCCATGGTCTTATAGGCCTCCCCCAGACTATCATATACATTGGCATTTTCAGGATTGTTCTTTACGTTTTGTTTAAAATACTTTAGGGCCATTTTGTGTTCGCCCATATTCAACAGTTGATATCCCAGACCATTCAATTGATTGGTATTGGCCATTTCCGCCAATTGGGGAACCAGGGCCAGGGCCTCGTCCCGTTTTCCCATTTTTAATAAAATCTGCCCTTTAATGGCCATATTGTCATAGGTCTTTTGACTAAAAAATTGGCCTTCCATAGCGGCGCTGACCCAGGCCATGGCCTCATCTAGATCGCCCCCGTTGTTCATGGCATAGTTGGCCGCCTGCTCCCAACTTTGACGACTAAATCCGGGGGTGTTCTGTAGTTTTTGGCGAATACTACCCAAAACAATATCGGTAACAGCGACATCTATCTTAAAGGGAATCTGCTTTTTTTCCCAATGTAGGGCCGCTACTGCTGAAGTACCATCCACTTCGTTAAACAAAAAAGTAAGCTGTTCCATGTGCGGTATTTCCTTAGTTTGCACATTCACCTTAAGGGCGTCTTCGGAAGGTTCGTAAAAATAGCTTCCCCAGGCCGTATGGTTTTTGGAAAAAATAACCTGTGCACCGCCATCTTCTTGGATTACCATATGAAGACCGTACTTTCCAGCGGCCAAGGGCCGCCCTTCAACCTGTACATCATGAGAGAATTCAATAACCGTGTTTTCATTGGCACCTGCTCTCCATGGGGATTCCTTGGCCGTACCAAAACCAAGATCGTTCATGCCATAGGGAACCAACTTTCCCCAAATTTCCCGTCCGTTCACGTTAGGCCTGGAATAGGTAATCATAATGTCCGTAATTCCAATTCGTTGGGATACGGTGGCCATTTGGCTGCCCCTGGGCAAATCCAGTTGTGCGGTAGCAGGAACTACAAAAAACAATACCCCTAGTATTGTTAGTCCCAAAACTGTTTTAATCCAATTTTTCATGTGTTCTGTTCGTTTTAGTTTTGAATAAGTTGTTGCTGTCAAGGTATTTATATCCAATCGTTAAAAGAGTTAGAATCCTGTTAAATTCGGATTTCCATATGTTAAACGGATGATGTAAACCTTCATGAGGGTGGAGTGACCTGACCATTGGAATGGTGTTGAACATCGTAATTTCCAAGGGCAATTATTTCTTAAAAACATTGTTTTCGTTAGTTTTGTTTGCTTAGAATTTGAGGAAATGAGTACAAAGAAGACATTGTTCGACAAGGTTTGGGACTCGCATGTAGTCCAGCGTATTGAAAATGGCCCGGACGTATTGTTCATCGATCGGCATATGGTACACGAGGTTACCAGTCCGGTGGCCTTTTTAGGCCTAAAGAACAGGGGGATACCCGTTATGCATCCGGAAAAAACCTTTGCCACTGCAGATCACAACACCCCCACTATCAATCAACATTTACCCGTAAAGGATCCGCTATCCGCCAATCAATTAAAGGCCCTTGAGGAAAATGCAAAGGAGCATGGAATATCCTATTGGGGTTTGGGACATGAGAAAAATGGTATTGTCCATGTGGTGGGACCGGAGTACGGGATTACCCTTCCCGGGGCCACTATAGTCTGTGGGGACTCGCACACTTCCACACATGGGGCCTTTGGTGCCATCGCCTTTGGTATTGGTACTTCCGAGGTAGAAATGGTTTTGGCCACCCAGTGTATTATGCAGACCAAACCGCGGAGCATGCGGATCAACGTGGAAGGAACCTTGAGCAAAGCCGTTACGCCAAAAGATGTTGCATTGTATATTATTTCCCAACTTACAACTTCCGGTGCAACGGGTTACTTTGTGGAGTATGCAGGTCAGGTTTTCCGTGATATGTCCATGGAAGGCCGTATGACCGTTTGTAACCTAAGTATAGAAATGGGTGCCAGGGGCGGAATGATAGCTCCGGACAGTACCACGTATACCTATATAAAGGGAAGGGAATTTGCACCCAAAGGTGAAGCTTGGGACACAACATTGGCCTATTGGAAGACTCTGCCGACAGATGAAGGTGCTTCTTTCGATAAAGAAATCACCTTTGATGCCTCCAATATTGAACCTATGATTACCTATGGTACCAACCCGGGTATGGGCATGGGGATTTCCAATGGTATTCCCATGGCCGAAAATGTGGAAGGTGGTACCGCTACCTATCACAAGTCATTGCAGTATATGGACTTCAATGAAGGGGAGAGTATGAAAGGTAAAAAAATAGACTTTGTCTTCCTAGGAAGTTGTACCAATGGACGTATTGAGGATTTTAGGGCCTTTTCCTCCATTGTAAAGGGAAGGAAAAAGGCAGACAATGTTACAGCCTGGTTGGTGCCCGGTTCCCATAAAGTGGAGAAGGCCATCAAGGAAGAGGGCATTTTGGATATTTTGGAGGAGGCCGGGTTTGAACTTCGTGAACCCGGATGTTCAGCCTGTCTCGCGATGAACGATGACAAGATTCCGGCAGGAAAATATGCAGTAAGCACCTCCAATCGTAATTTTGAAGGACGTCAAGGACCTGGCGCCCGTACTTTGTTGGCAAGTCCCTTGGTAGCCGCTGCGGCCGCGGTAACCGGGAGGGTCACCGATCCCCGTGAACTCATGGAGGTGGAAGTCGCATGACGCCTTTCGCTTTGCGCCATACGCTCTTTGAATATCAATAAAACGTTTTATGAGGGATTTTAGAAAATATAAGGTTTGGGAACTTGGTCATCAGGTTACTTTGGATATGTACAGATTATCGATGGAATTTCCCCATGAGGAAATCTATGGTATAACAGGTCAAATGCGTCGAGCAGCTTATTCCATACCATCAAATATAGCCGAGGGCTGCGGTAGGGAGTCGGATGCTGAGTTCAAGAGGTTTCTTACCATTTCCCAAGGTTCGGCAAGCGAACTTGAGTACTTTACTATTTTGGCAAAAGATCTAGGATATTTGGCAAAATCAGACTTTCTTTTTCTGAATAACAATGTCAACAAGACAAAACGAAGTTTGAATAGTTTAATTCAAAAGATTTAAGAGTATAATTAGCGCATGGCTATAAGCGCGGTGCGCATAGCGAGATAAAAATGGCATACGATAAATTCACTGTTCTGACTACCACTTGTGTTCCTCTTCCCATAGAGAATGTGGATACCGATCAAATAATTCCAGCCCGATTCTTAAAGGCAACCGAGCGTAAAGGATTTGGGGATAATCTATTTCGGGATTGGAGATACCACCCGGACAATTCCCCGAAAAAGGATTTTATCCTGAACAATCCCATATATAGTGGGCAGATTTTGGTGGGGGGTAAAAATTTTGGTTCGGGATCATCCCGTGAACATGCGGCATGGGCCATTTATGATTACGGATTTCGTTGTGTGGTCTCTAGCTTTTTTGCCGATATCTTCCGCAATAATTGCCTTAATATCGGGGTACTCCCGGTCCAGGTAAGCCCGGAGTTTTTGGAGAAAATCTTTCGTGCCATAGAGACCGATTCCAAAGCACTTTTGGAGGTAGACCTGCCCAAACAGCGCATTACTATCCTAGCTTCCGGAGCGTTCGAAAAGTTTGAGATCAACGATTACAAGAAACAGAACATGCGCAATGGTTTTGATGATATTGATTACCTTTTGAACCTCAAGGAAGATATCCGGGAGTTTGCTCAAAATAGGCCTTTGTAAGGAATTATGGCAAAACGGAAGATAGAAATCATGGATACTACCCTGAGGGATGGGGAACAGACCTCTGGGGTATCCTTTTCCGCGCTTGAAAAATTGACCTTGGCCAAACTATTGTTGGAGGAATTAAGGGTAGACCGTATAGAGGTAGCCTCTGCCCGTGTTTCCGAAGGAGAGCTTGAGGCCGTACAACAAATCACGCAATGGGCCGCGGAGAACGGACATTTGGAAAACATAGAAGTGCTGACTTTTGTGGATGGTGGCGTGTCCTTGGAATGGATGGGGAAAGCAGGTGCCAAAGTGCAAAATTTGTTGACCAAGGGGTCTTTGAACCATTTGACCCATCAGCTTAAAAAGACACCGGAACAACATTTTTCGGAAATTAAGACCGTTTTTGACCAGGCCGAAAAGCAAGGGATTGTCAACAATATTTATTTGGAGGATTGGAGTAATGGTATGCGCAATTCGCCAGACTATGTCTTCCAGTTCCTGGATTTTTTGGCCACCCAGCCCGTAAGGCGCATTTTGTTGCCGGACACTTTAGGTGTCCTTACTCATATGGAAGCTTACGATTTTGTTTCTCAAATTGTAGACCGGTATCCCGATCAACATTTTGATTTTCATGGCCATAATGATTATGACCTTGGGGTGGCCAATATTATGGAGGCAATTAAAGCCGGGTGCCATGGATTGCACCTTACCGTAAACGGTATGGGTGAGCGTGCAGGGAACGCCCCAATGGCCAGTGCCATTGCCGTCATCAACGATTTTTTGCCGGAAGCCCGGATAACCGTTAATGAGAAGGCCCTTTACAAACTAAGCAAATTGGTCTCTGCATTTACCGGGGTGGGCATCCCTACCAACAAACCTATTGTTGGGGATAATGTTTTTACTCAAACAGCTGGTATACATGCAGATGGGGATAATAAAAAGAACCTTTACTTTAGCGACCTAATGCCGGAGCGTTTTGGGAGAAAGCGCAAATATGCCTTGGGAAAAATGTCGGGAAAGGCCAATATCCAAAAAAATTTGCAGGAGTTGGGAATAACGCTGAACGATGAAGAACTTAAAAAAGTCACCGCAAGAATTATTGAACTAGGCGATAAGGAAGATCTTCCTTGGTGACCCGCTC
>JBCBSN010000163.1:0-10482 GCA_039819225.1 Bacteroidota bacterium
GCGGGTCGCTTTAAAGAGATAGGCCTTTATATTGGTGGTTTCAATCTGTTTTCTTCTATTCCAGTAGTCCACCCAAACATTCTGTACAATATCCTGGGACAGGGCTTCGTCCATAAGAATGGATTTCGCGTATCCGAACATAGGCTCCCATAATTGGTTAAAAAGGGAATTAAAGGCAACTTCGTTGGAACCTTTTACCAGAGCGGCCAGTTTTTCTATGGTATCGTTTTGTCCCTGATCCATCACCTACAAAGTACTCAAAAAATAAAAGGGCTTTATATTATAAGATCGTAAACTTACTTTTTAAGGCAATGAATCTATGTTATTTTCTATCTTAGTGAAATTGGTCTTTGAGTTCTCAAGACTTTTTTAACCCCACTTGCTTCTCAATCCCTAATCGTTTCATTTTGGCAAACAGGGTTTTATCCTTTAAATCCAAAATGGCCGCCGCCCCCTTTGGCCCACTTACGCGCCAATTGGTCTTCTCCAAGACCTTAATGATATATTCCCGCTGCATGGCCTCGAACGATTTAAAATCATCCTTTGTCCCAGATACATCGGAATTGGGCATCCATGATCCCGGGTTCAACGTGGTACCGCTCTCAACGATTACGGCCCGTTCGATTAGGTTCTCCAACTCCCGGATGTTGCCCGGAAAAGAATAGCGCATCAAGGCGGCAATGGTGTTTTTGCCCAACCGTTTAAAGGACTTCCCTGCTTTGGCCGAATACTTTTCCAAAAAGTATTCGGCCAACAAGGGGATATCGTCCTTACGTTCCCGTAGGGGAATGTTGTGAACGGGGAAAACATTCAAACGATAAAACAAGTCTTCGCGAAACTTTCCCTCCTTCACCATTTTCTCCAGATCACGGTTGGTAGCCGCAATGATACGCACATCGACTTTTACCGTCTTCGTTCCACCAAGTGGGTCAAATTCACCCTCTTGGAGTACGCGCAATAATTTGGGTTGAAGCTCCAAGGGCAGTTCCCCGATCTCATCCAAAAAAATAGTCCCCCCATCCGCCAGACTGAACTTGCCTATCTTATCCTCGGTCGCTCCTGTAAAGGCTCCCTTTTTATGGCCAAAGAGTTCACTTTCGATCAACTCGTGGGGCAAGGTCGCTGCATTGACCTTAATAAGCGGTTTTTCCTTACGCCGACTCGTATTATGGACGGCCCTTGCCAATAACTCCTTTCCGGTGCCAGACTCCCCGGTAATCAAGACCGTAGTGTCCGTGGGCGCCACCTGATCCACTTTTTCCAATACCTTTCGGTATTCCTCACTCTGACAAATGATGTTTTCGAAATTTATCTTTTGTTTTATTTCCTCTTTGAGGTATTCGTTTTCTACTTCGAGCTGTGTCTTTAATGATTGGATTTCCTCCAATGCCTCGAATAATGCCTTATCCCGGTTCTTTCTTTCCGTAACGTCCCTGACCACGGCACAGTTCAAATTCTCTCCATGATACGTTAAATGATTGGCAGAGATGCTTGCGGGGAATTTTGTGAAGTCCTTTCGGGTGATAAGCCATTCTAATTGCAATACTTTGTTTTCGATCAATTCCATGAAATGGGATCTCCACCATTCGGGGGTTATGTTATCGTCCAAATCATAAATCGAAAATTCATTGAGCTCACTTTTGGTAAAACCAAGATTCTTGGGAACCGCCTCATTGTAATGCAACAATTTCCCATGAATATCCCAGATATAAATGAGATCTGGGGCATTATCTATAATCTCCTTGTAGAGCTTTAATCCCAATTCGTGTTCCCTCTGTTCGGTAACATCTTGATAGGTACCTATTATTTTTACGATTTTATTTTTGTGTACAACGGGTTCGGTGACACATCTCAGATATTTGCTTTTTCCCTTGGGCAGTTGAAGCGTAAATATTTCGTCATAGGAGGCCCCATTTCGAATGGCCTTTCCCAACAGATCTTTGAGCTTTTCCGTTTCCCGGAACCAATGGATAACTTTTCCCGGTAAAAACGTATCCGTATCCTCCGTCTCAAAAATCTGTAGCGCCTGTTGGGTCACCACAATGGAACCATCCTGTAAATTCAATTTCCATCCCCCTACACAGGCCATCCGCTCGGCATGATTCAATAGATTTTGGTAAAAACTGGATTCGGAAATATCATTGACGATGGCCGCTATTATTTTTTTTCCATTATTTGAGAAAAAATGAGCGGAAATCTCCACATCGTACAATGCCCCTTTTTTGGTTTGGTGTACCGCCTTAAAACTATGGGTTCCTTCCTTGTTTACTTTTTCCCAATGGCTTTGCCAACTTTCCGGGGTAGTATTGGGATTGATGTCGAATATGGTCAACCCTTTCACTTCCTTCTGACTATAGCCCAAGCGCCTTAAAAACTGGGTGTTGGCGTAGATGATTTTGCCCGGTTCATCCATCCACATGATCTTATAGGGAAGGTTTTCAAAAAACTGATCCCGAAAAATTCCAAAAGAGGTCTGTTCGTCCATTCGCTTCTGATTTACACCGTTAAAATAACCATAAAAATTCTCATATAACAGAAAATTCTAAAAAATGGGATAAAATCTCTGTTCACCAAAAACGCTCAACTGATTCACATTCAGTTTTTTATGCCTTTGGCACGAGCTTGGCCTATACTAGGTCAATTAAAAAAGCATAAAAAGTTGAAACGAAAAGAATTTATTCAAAACATGTCTTCGGGAGGAGTTGTAGCCGCCCTAGGGATAGGCAACTATCTCAAAGCGGCACCTGATCCCTCCAAGAACAAAAAAACAGCTATTGAACAAATAGGATTTAATCACATTAAAACGATGGAAACAAAAACAAAAACAACCGTATTGCATAAAGCGGAAACTAGAGGTAAAGCGGATCATGGTTGGTTGAACTCCCGCCACTCCTTCAGCTTCGCCAATTATTACAATCCCGACAGAATGAACTTTGGGGTACTTCGGGTATTAAACGATGATATCGTTTCCGAAGCCAAGGGTTTTGGTACGCATCCGCACCGGGATATGGAAATCATCTCCATTCCGTTGGAAGGGGATTTGGAGCACAAGGACAGTATGGGAACCTCGGCCATAATAAAGCAAGGTGATATCCAGGTGATGAGCGCCGGTACCGGTATCATGCATAGCGAGTACAATGCCAATGCCGATAAGGAGGTAAAATTCCTGCAGATATGGGTCATTCCAGATAAAGAGAGCGTGACCCCGCGCTATGACCAAATAACCCTGAATCTTGAGGATCGAAAAAACAAATTGCAACAGGTGCTTTCGCCCAATGCCGAGGATGCCGGGGTTTGGATCCACCAAAATGCTTGGTTCAACATGACCTCTTTGGAAGCCGGAAAATCATTGCAATACCTTTTGAACGATGCCCAAAACAATGGAGTCTATGCCTTTGTCATTGAAGGGAATGTGATCATAAATGGTCAACCCTTGGCAAAAAGGGACGGCTTTGGAATTTGGGATATCGAAAACCTGGATATCACCGCCGATTCCCATACGGAATTGTTACTGATGGAAGTTCCCATGCACATTCAATAATCACAATATAAATCAAGTATAACCGTCAACAACTGACACTTAATACACTTAAAATGAGAACCCTTTTTTTATCTACATTAACGCTATTGGTAAGTACATTGACTTTTGGGCAATGGACACAATATGCCCCAAATCCCGTAAATGATCCGGCCAAGGCTGCAAAGCAAGTACTTAACCCCGCCAATCATGCCTTACTGCTTATTGACCATGAAGGTCAAATGGCTTTTGCCGTAGAGTCACAGCCTATTGAAGAGTTGCGTAACAATGCTGGTTTGATTGCCGGTGCATCAAAGCTTTTTGAAGTACCAACAATTATTACGACCGTGGCCGAAAAACAATTTTCAGGGCCAGTTTTCCCGGAAATTAGAGAGTACTATCCCGATGAGTCAACATACATCGATAGGACTACCATGAACTCTTGGGAGGACAAGAATTTCGTGAAAGCCGTGGAAGCCACCGGTAAGAAAAAATTGGTCATGGCGGGTCTTTGGACAGAGGTGTGTATCAATCTAGCAGCCTTGTCGGCTCTTGAGGATGGTTACGAGGTATATGTTATCTCCGATGCTTCAGGTGCTGTATCCCAAGAGGCCCACGATATGTCGATGGCACGGATGATCCAAGCTGGGGTAATCCCCATGACTTCCATGCAATATATGTTGGAAGTGTACCGCGACTGGGCGCGTTCCGACCAGTATGTGGAGGTAAACGAACTTGCAAAAAGATATGGAGGAGCTTATGGCCTAGGCATCGATTACATAAAAACCATGCAAAAATGGGCCAAGGAAAAATAGGACAATCCCATTAATCCAAAACCCGCTATCCAAAAAACAAATAGCGGTAGCGGGTGAATTTGGCTTGCTATAAAATTTCCGAACAAAAGTGATTATGGAAAAATTAAATAAAAACAATATTGATCGCAGAAACTTTCTAAAAAGATCGCTTGCTGCAGGAGCCTCAGGCCTTATTATGCCCTCCGTTTTAGGAAACGGATTTTCGCAGATCAAAGGTTCGGCCGATTTAGTGGTAAGAAACGCCAAGGTAACCACCATAAACCCAGATATACCTTCTGCACAGGCATTTGCCGTTAAAGACGGGGTATTCCAAAGAATAGGTTCCAACAACGCGGTTTCCGAATTCATAGGGAAAAGGACAAAAGTGATTGATGCAAAAAATCATAGGGTCATCCCGGGATTAAATGATTCCCATACGCACGGTGTCCGTGAAGGATTGCATTATGGCCTGGAACTGAGATGGGACTGGGTGAGCTCCGTGGAAGAGGCCTTGGCCATGCTTGCGGAAGAGGTAAAGCACACCCCAAAAGGACAATGGATAAGAGTGGTCGGCGGTTTTTCTTGGGAACAATTCAGGGAAAAGCGGATGCCTACTTTAGAAGAGATAAACAAGGTGGCGCCTAACCATCCGGTTTATATTTTTTACCTCTATGCTTATGGTATGCTAAACAGAAAGGCGGTCGAAGTCTTAGACTATGACACTGAACCCATTGATCTGTATCACAAAGGCAGAATAGAAAAAGACAGGATGGGCAGGGCTACAGGTATTATTACCGCAGCTCCTTCTGGCTTGATCATGTACAAAACACTCACCAAGCTACCTACAAAGACCAAGGAACAACAAATACTGGGAACCCGACATTTTATGAATGAAATGAACGTATTGGGACTCACCTCCATTTCCGATGCCGGAGGTGGTGGCATGCAGTATCCGGACGCGTACGACGTGATAGGCGATGTGCACCAACGAGGTTTATCAACGGTACGCGTAGGTATCCATACTTTTCCGCAGGTCGGAGGACGGGAATATGATGACTACAAGAAATGGGTAGGTATGATAAAACCGGGGGATGGTGACGATATGTACCGATTCATTGGCGGTGGTGAGAACATTGCATGGGCAGCTTATGATTATGAAATTTTTGCCCAGGAACGCCCTGACCTGGAACGCAATGTCAAAGAGGTAGCCCTACCTATTTACAAGCTCTTGGCAGAGAACAATTGGCCTTGGAGACAACATATTACCTACAATGAATCGGCAGAGATACTCTTGGATATCTATGAAGAGGTTGCGGCTGCCGGGGATGGTAAACTGCCAAAGGGTACATTCATAGACCATGGTGAAACCTTCTCGGAAAAAACCTTGGAGCGTATTGCCAAACTTAACATGGGCATAGCTGTTCAAAACAGAATCGCTTACCAAGCCGAAGACTTTGTAAAAAGGTATGGAGCGGCAAAGTTGGCGCAAACTCCGCCCATCAAGAAAATGCTGAAAATGGGAATTCCCGTAGGCGGCGGAACTGATGCTACCCGTGTTAGCTCCTACAACCCATGGTACTCGATTCACTGGTTGGCCACAGGACAATCCCGGGGAGGAAGACAGATGTATGGGGAGGACAACATTTTGAGTAGAGAGGAAGCCATAAAACTATGGACCACGGGCTCTGCCTGGTTTACCGGGGATAGCGGTAAAAAAGGAGCCATCGCGGAGGGTCAATTGGCGGATTTTACCATCCTCAACCAGGATGTTATGGAAATCCCCGATGCCCTGATACCGCGCACCCATGCCAAGTTGACCGCCGTTGGGGGTAATGTAGTGCACGCATATGACGCTTTTGAAAGGTATGCCCCTGCATCCCTGCCAGAAGTGGCACCAGACTGGTCTCCACTCTATCGCACCGGTGACTTTAGAAAACTGTATTTGAGTTAAATATATTCTGGTTCTACCACGAATCTTGTGGAATGATGGATTAAATCAATAAGAATCGCTTACTTTTTTTGTGTAAATATTGTTTCCCGTGAAAGCCCTCCCCTTGGGGGAGGGTTTGGGAGGGGTCTTAAAGAATAAGGGGAATCTCGGCCTGCCCTTAGGCCGACCTCCCCTAGCCCCTCCCAAGGAGAGGGACGACCCTGGACAATGTAGAATCATTGCGATTTCTATCTCTTTCACAAGATTCATGGTAGAACCTATATTCTTTAAAACAACAATTCATAAAATGAAATACTATGGAAACAGCGGTAAAAACAAAATGGAACCTGGACACCGTACACTCTGAAATCGGGTTTAAGGTAAAGCACATGATGATCTCAACGGTAACCGGGCACTTTGCCGATTTCAACGCCACGGTCACCACTGCCTCGGATGATTTTTCGAACGCCGAATTTGATTTCGTTGCCACCGTGGGAAGCATCAACACCAAGAATGCGGATCGGGACAATCACCTAAAATCAAATGACTTTTTTAATGCGGAGGCTTATCCTGAATTAAAGTTTACCTCCACCTCCTTTGATGGGGAAAAGCTGGTAGGCGATCTTACTATTCGCAATGTAACCAAAAGCATTACGTTACACGTGGATTTCAATGGAGTGGCGGTTGATCCCTATGGACAGACCAAAGCAGGCTTTGAAATTACCGGAGCTATTAATCGAAAAGACTTCGGGCTAGCCTGGAGCGCCGTAACGGAAGCGGGCAGCGTTGTCGTAGGCGAAAAGGTTAAACTCGTAGTCGACCTACAGTTCGTTAGGGAATAAACTAATGCACTGGAAGAAAACGGGCGGTTTTAAATTCGAATCGCCCGTTTTGTTTTGACAAAATTCTATGGCACACTATCGGGCTGGTACAGCCGGATTACCCTTCTTGTCGATTACCACTTAGCACCTTGGGAAATGAAAAAGAAGTTCCAAATCGTTATGGCCTTAAGTCTTTGGATACCTTTTGTGAACGGACAGGAGGAAAACGAATTGGAGTTTGGTCTGCTGCGTCAGAACGATAGGATTATCATACATCCCGAAGCAAAAACGGAAGCTTATACAAAGCTGAAGCAAATTGACTTGGGACATCAAAACACCCTGAGTTTTGGGGGCAGTTATCGGTTTCAGACCGAAGGCTTCATCAACGAACAGTTTTCGACGGAAATGGACCAAGACGATATCTGGTTCTTAAATCGATTCCTATTCCATTCCCACTTAAAACTTGGGGATACCTTTGAACTGTTCGCGGAGCTGAATTCGAGTTTGATTGCCAGCAAGGCCAATCTGACCCCAGTTGATCGGGATGAATTAAGCTTTAACCAACTTTTTGTACTGTACCGCTTTCATAAAAATTGGAACGTGCTGGTGGGCCGCCAAAATATGCGTTTGGGAAGTGGTCGATTAATGGATATACGCGAAGGCCCCAATGTTCGCCTCTCTTTTGATATGGCGCAGGTAGCGTACGAAGCAAAAAAAACCAAAATAACCGCATTCCATGCCGTGCCCGTCCAATTGGAGGAAGGCATTTTTGATAACGATGCCCTTGACTTTAAGGAATCCGTAACCGCGCTTTACTGGACACAACATTGGAGACCCAATACCGGTACCGACATGTATGCCATCTACAAAGAAGAAGAAGGAAAAACATGGGATTCCGGAACAGCGGATGACAACCGGCTTAGTCTTGGTTTACGTCATTTTGGAAGCTGGAACAAATTGACCTATAACAACGAGTTTGTATACCAGACCGGAAGTTTTGGGAATCAAAATATCAGTGCGTGGACGGTATCCTTTAATCTGGAGCATCCCATAGGCAAAAACAGTATTCTTGGTATAAAAACAGAGGCTATCAGCGGGGATACCAGCGCAACCGATGGCACCTTGAACACCTTTGACGGACTCTACCCCCGTGGTGCCTATTTTGGTCGTGTGGCCCGTATTGGCCCATCAAACCTGTTTGATATCCATCCCTATTTTGATACGAACCTGGGGCCCCTCTCCTTGGAATTGGACTATGTGGCCTTTTGCCGCTTTTCCCGTATAGATGGCGTATATAGCCCTCCGTTGCTATTGGAATATCCCTCGGTCAACTCAAACCGATTTATTGGACAGCAAATTGGAACGATAACCGGGGTTGCAGTAAACCGCTTCATTGCGCTAGAGTTGGAGACCAATCTTATTTTCCCCGGTAAATTTCTTATCGAAAGTGGATTGGACGACACCCTTTTTCATGCCGTATTTACCCTAGAGATTAAGTTCTGAATAATATAAGACCACTTCATTGTCATAACCATAAAACATAGTTATCTTTCATGATGGCTAAGCGGTCTTTTTTAACCACTTCCATGATTTAGATACTCTTTTTCACATTTTAGGGGTTGAAACTGTACCATCACATTGCGGATCTTTTAAAGGATTGGGGTATCCAAAGTAGACCGGGTCATCCCCATTTCCATATATTTAAATGTGAAGACCATTTTGAAAACAGGCCCTTTTCATTTGGCCCCTACCAACACGATTTTTTTGAACTCTCCTTTGGGAACGGGCACGACGTTGATGTTACCATTGGAACCTCAAAATTCAAGCCCCTGAACGATGCCATATCCTTTACCACCCCTTACCAGATTACCTCTTGGCGTCTAAATCAATTTCAAAATGACTCTTTGGGCTATATGCTATTTTTTACCCCCCAACTTTTGGGAAATACCCTCGATAAGATCGACTTTTACAAGGATTATCCCTATTTCAATTTGCACACCTCGCCCGTTTTGTTTTTAGATGCCATGCAACGCAACCAAATCGTTGGCCTAATGCAGACCCTACATAAGGAGTTTAATGACCCGTCCCAACAGGGATATCCAAAAATTATTTCGGCATACTTGACCATAGTATTGGAAAAAATAAACGGTTTTTATGAGCGCTCCCCTTCCCAACGTTCATTTAGAAATCGCTCCGAAGAAATTGCCTACCAATACGAGAATGTGCTGAAGGAAAAGGCCAATTACGCCTTAAAGATTACGGATTATGCCGCCCTGCTCCATATTAGCGCGTCCTATCTCTCGGAAGTGGTCAAAAAAGTCACAGGTAAAACCCCTGTTGCCCTTGCCCAGGAATACGTTATGCTAAAAGCAAAGAGTCTTTTGTCCCAGACCGCAAAACCCTTGGCAGTCGTTGCCGAGGAATTGGGTTTTAACGAGGCTTCAAACTTTAGCGCATACTTTAAAAGGAATGCGGGCATTACCCCCAATGCCTATCGAAAACTACCTTAATATGTATACTTTTTCCCTAAAAAATTATAAATAAGTGAGAAGCAAGGTCTACTAGTTTTGTGGTTTATACATGTAAACCATGAAACTAAAATCAATTTACCTTTTCACCATTCTTCTTTTTGCCTTCTGGAAAGCCAGCCATGCACAAACCACCTTGGAAACCTTTGCAGGCCTGGATGAAATGGTCATAGAGTCGTGGTTCTTTAAACCGCTCACTTCCGATTATGCATTCAATATTTTTAGTTTAAATGATGTCATTATTGACTATGATACGGAGGAAACCGCTTTTGTATCCTATACCGTGCTGGGTTATGATGCCTGGAAGGGTCTGGGCCCTGTGGTAGGAAGCCGTGTTTTTGAGGGAAGGGCCAGTGCATTGGCCGGAGTTCAGTGGGCAAAAACAGGGGAAGGCTTCTTTATAACGACAAACTTCACCACGGAAATAAGGGACAATCCTTTGTACGAGTGGTACCTTTTGGCCCAATACAGGTTCCCTATTAACGATAAAATGGGGTTTTTTAGTCAGTTCCAGAACTCCCTCAACTTTAATGGCGATGGGCACCTCTTCACCTTTCAGCGCCTTCGGATCGGTCTTAGCTGGGATACGCTTCAAGCAGGTCTAGGACTCAACACCTATCAAAACGGAGAGGATTGGGATTTTGAAAGCGATCCCGGGTTCTTTATACGATTGGAGTTTTAAACTTAGTATTAGCTAAGCAATCATCCGGTTCCCTTTGTTTAAAGTCATTAAAAAGAAACCGTTCAATACGTTTACAAGAAAAAAGCGAGCTAAAAAATAGCTCGCTTTTCACAAACGGGGGGAACTCGTACCCCTTATAAGGGCACTTTGTTCGGAAAGGCAAAACTGCATATTGCCTGTTCCGGAACTATACAAACATCCTAGTATGGG
>JBCBSN010000164.1:0-10439 GCA_039819225.1 Bacteroidota bacterium
CAACTTGTTTATTAAATACTTAGGATTACAAACAATTTATATGGCTTATATAAGGACCATTGGACAAATGTTAAATGTTTTTTAAAAACGTGCATTTCATCGATAAAAAAATACACTTTATGGGTTTAATAAAGTTTTTTTTAATTAAATTTAACCTGAAAATCAGGAATTTCATGGACAGCTACCTTATCACACTTGCCACATATCTTATATTAATGCTTTTCTTCAAGGTCTACTTTGCTGTAGCCGCCAAGGAGTAGTTGCACAGGATTGCCGATTATCTAACATCTTTATTCCCGTAAATGCTTAAACAGGGCTTGCGGCAAAAGTATTCTGCCTTACGCAAAGACATTTCCAGTACCACTCTTCTTTATTCCAGTTTGCGCGTTACAAAACATGTTCTGCAACTTCCCATATGGTCTTTTCAACACTACCATATTTTTATGCCAATTACGGAAAAAAAGGAACTACATACTGCCTATTTGCGTTACATTCTTCTGCAAAGGGATAAGGAGGTCATCGTTCCAAAAGTGACCGCCAAGGATACCCTACTTCAAAACTGCCTGATTTCAGAAAAAACGAAATTCCGGAGAAGTAAATGGGGAATTCCGGAGCCCGTAAATTGTACGGAGTTGCCCGTGGAACAAATTGATGTGGTATTTCTGCCCCTTTTGGTCTTTGACACTCAAGGAAATCGAGTTGGCTACGGAAAGGGTTTTTACGATACTTTTTTAAGGCAATGCCGGCCCGATGTGGTAAAAGTGGGGCTGTGCCTTTTTGGGCCCGAAAAGGAAATTACCGATATCCATAATAACGATGTTGCCCTGGACTACGGTGTTACTCCAAAGAGAGTCTATATGTTTTCTGCCTCTTGATTCCCTTGGGCGGCTTTTGGTTCCTCTTCTCCCTTTTTGCCAAAAGCACTTTTATTAAATACCAAAAGAATCCCTACACCCGTACTTATTGCCGTATCCGCAACATTAAATACCGGTTCAAAAAATCTGAAGTCATTTCCGCCAAAGTAGGGCACCCAATCCGGCCATCTGGTATTGATCATAGGAAAGTACAGCATGTCCACGACCTTACCATAAAAAAGTCCCCCATAGGGCTCATTGGAGAACAAGTTGGCCACTTGTCCTGAACTGTCGTTAAAGAGAAGACCATAGAAAACCGAATCGATAATATTTCCCAAGGCCCCTGAAAAAATTAGGGAAACGGCCAGTATCAGGGTTTTGGAAGCTTCCTTTTTAATCGTATCAAAGAGCCAATAACCAATACCTGCCACGGCGAACAACCGAAAGATGGTCAATATCAGTTTTCCGGAGGATTCGGAAATAGGCAAAAAATCGCTTAGTTTGGCACCCCAAGCGGCCCCTGAATTTTCAATAAACAAGATTTTGAACCAGCTAAAAACGTCCACGGACTCTCCAAGTTCAAAATGGGTCTTTATATATATTTTACTGACCTGGTCCAGAATCAATACCGCCAGTATTAGTAAGAGGGACTTCCTTAAACTCATAGGTTCTTTGCCATTAGCGGTGGCAAAACTACTTATAATATTCGGTTTTCTCCCCAAAGTATGTTACCTATGGTACTGCTGAGTGCCTATTCCATATTCCATAGGCATGCCGCTTGTTTTTTGGCGTGCCTATAAAAAAGGTCTAAAAGACGATTATGCCTCGTAGACCCCTTTCTTTATATCTGAAATACCATTACTTCTGCATGTTCTTAGCCTCTATGCTCAGGGTGGCATGCGGAACCAGCTTTAGGCGTTCCTTATTAATGAGCTTACCGGTAACCCTGCAGATGCCATAGGTCTTGTTCTCTATGCGCAACAGCGCGTTCTTTAAGTCTCGTATAAACTTCTCTTGCCTAATGGCCAGTTGCGTATTGGCCTCCTTGCTCATGGTCTGTGAGCCCTCCTCAAAGGCCTTGAACGTTGGCGAGGTATCGTCCGTACCGTTATCACCATCGTTCATATAGGAACTTCTAAGAAGATCTAAATGGCTTTGGGCCTTTTCTATTTTTTCCTCTATGAGTGTCTTGAACTCCGCCAAATCTTTGTCAGAGTATCGTACTTTTAAATCCTGTCCCATATCTTCTCATGTTTTTGAATCAACAATTTTGTATTTATTTCGTCAAAGGCAACAACGATGCCATTGTCCAATTTCTCTTCCATATCAAGCTCGGCAGTGAGAGTCTCGGACTTAATATAGCCCAAATTGTTTTGCACCGCATTTTCTACCCTGCCATCCTTAAGGATTTTGATATGTATCCTGTCCGTGACCTCAAAACCCGATTCCTTTCTAATGTTCTGAATTCGGTTCACCAACTCCCTGGCAATACCCTCTTCCCTAAGCTCTTGATCAATGCTAACGTCCAGGGCAACGGTGAGCGAACCGGAACTGGCCACAAGCCAACCTTCAATATCCTGTGAAGAAATCTCCACATCCTGTAACTGTAATTTAATACTTTTATTTTCAATATCAAGGGATATTTCGCCTTCTTGTTCAATTTTTTGGATATCATCCTGGCCCAAATTACCGATGGCTTGGGCAATTTTCTTCATATCCCTTCCAAATTTGGGGCCAAGCACCTTAAAATTGGGTTTTATCCGCTTTATCAAAATTCCGGAAGCATCATCCAACAATTGCACTTCCTTAACATTGACCTCGGATTTGATCAGGTCCGAAACAGCCTCGACCTCCTCCTTTTCCCGTTTGTCCAGAACAGGAATCATAATGCGCTTTAGGGGTTGCCGCACCTTTATCCTTTGTTTCTGGCGGATGGAAAGCACCAAAGAGCAAATGGCCTGGGCTTTCTCCATTTTGCCTTCCAGATCCTTGTTGATCTTGGCAAGATCGGCAGATGGAAATGCCTCCAGATGTATGCTTTCCAAAGAATCCCTTCCGGCAGCCCCGGTTAGATCTGTGTAAAGACGATCCATATAAAAAGGAGCCACCGGGGCGGAGAGTTGTGCGACGATCTTTAAACAGGTATATAGGGTCTGGTAGGCGGACACCTTATCTCTCCCATAGCTTGCCTCCCCCTTTGAGTTTTCCTGTTGTTGGGCAGGTTTCCAAAATCGTCTTCTGCTTAAGCGAACATACCAATTGCTAAGGTTCTCTTGGACAAAATGGGAAATGGCACGTGTGGCGCGTGTAGGCTCATAATCCGAATAAGCTTTGTCTACCACAAGGGTTAACGAATTCAGTTCCGATAAAATCCAACGATCGATCTCAGGGCGTTCGTGTAGCGGAAGCTCTTCCTCGGCATAATGGAATCCATCGATATTGGCATACAGCGCAAAAAAGGAATACGTATTATAAAGTGTCCCGAAGAATTTTCGCTTTACTTCAAGGATACCCTCCATATCAAACTTGAGATTGTCCCATGGATTGGCATTGGAGATCATATACCAGCGCGTGGCGTCCGGCCCATGTTCCGCTATGGTGGTAAAGGGATCTACAGCGTTGCCAGAACGTTTGGACATCTTTTTGCCCTCCTTGTCCAGCACAAGCCCATTGGACACTACGTTTTTATAGGCAACGGAATCAAATACCAAAGTGGCTATGGCATGCAGGGTATAAAACCAGCCCCTTGTCTGGTCCACACCCTCGGCGATAAAGTCCGCGGGGAAACTCACGGCATCATCTATGAGCTGGGCATTTTCAAAAGGATAATGCCATTGGGCATAGGGCATGGATCCGCTATCGAACCAGACATCAATAAGGTCGCTTTCCCGTTTCATGGGTTTTCCAGAAGGCGAGACCAATATAATTTGATCTACAATATTCTTATGTAGGTCTATTTTCCCATAATTGCCATCGGACATGTCCTCTACCACAAAATCGGGGAAAATGTCCTTCTCCAGGATACCGGCTTCTATAGCCTTGGCCATTTCCGATTTCAATTGGGCTACCGACCCAATAACCATTTCCTCCGCGCCGTCCTCTGTACGCCAGATGGGGAGGGGAATGCCCCAATACCGTGATCTGGACAGGTTCCAATCATTGGCATTGGCCAACCAATTGCCAAACCTACCTTCTCCGGTGGTCTTGGGTTTCCAATTGATCTGCTGGTTCAATTGGAACATCCTGTCCCGTACTTGGGTAATCTCTATAAACCAGGAATCCAAGGGATAATAAAGGATGGGTTTATCCGTACGCCAACAGTTGGGATAACTATGTACGTACTTTTCCACTTTAAAGGCCTTGTTCTCTTCCTTAAGCCTAATAGCAATTTCCACATCAACGGACCGTTCCGGAGCGGTACCATCCTCGTAGTACTCGTTTTTTACGTATTTTCCCGCCAGCTCCTTCATTTCCGGGCGAAACCTTCCCTGTAGATCTACCAGGGGAACTGGATTTTGGTTCTCGTCCAACACTAACATTGGTGGAACTTGAGGATCTGCTTTTTGAGCGACCAACATGTCATCCGCCCCAAAGGTGGGAGCGGTATGCACAATTCCTGTACCATCTTCTGTGGTCACAAAGTCCCCGGCAATGACCCGGAACGCATTTTCCGGATTTTGATAAGGCAAGGCATACTGCAATAACTGCTCATAGGCAATGCCTACCAAATTACTTCCTTTGGTTTCGGAAATAATCCGATAGGGGACCTTTTTGTTTTCCGATGTAAAATTCTCAAAATCAATGTCATCCTTAGTTTCAAAAAACCTTCCCCCAAATTGATGGGCAACCAAGGCCTTAGCCAAAACCACATGGATGGGTTTAGAAGTATATTGGTTAAAGGTCTTCACCAATACATAGTCTATTTTTTCGCCTACGGTCAATGCCGTATTACTGGGCAGGGTCCAGGGTGTAGTGGTCCAGGCGAGGAAAAAGACCGGGATTTCCCCTGTATCCCCTGTGGCCAAATGTCCAAAAGCTTTCCAGACCCCGTCCGTCTCCCTACTTTTAAACTGTGCCGTTACCGTTGTATCCGTAATATCCTGGTAGGTTCCCGGTTGGTTGAGTTCATGCGAACTAAGTCCGGTTCCTGCCTTGGGGGAATAGGGTTGTATGGTATATCCCTTATAGATAAGACCCTTGTCATAGATTTGTTTTAACAACCACCAGACGGACTCCATGTATTTGGAGGTATAGGTAATATAGGGATCCTCCATATCCACCCAATATCCAATTTTTTCGGTCATGTCGTTCCAAACATCGGTATACCGCATTACGGCTTTCCTACAAGCCGCATTGTATTCTTCTACCGATATTTTGGTTCCAATATCCTCCTTGGTAATGCCCAACTCTTTTTCTACCCCAAGTTCCACGGGAAGTCCATGGGTGTCCCATCCCGCTTTTCGTTTTACCTGAAAACCCTTCATGGTCTTATATCGGGGAAAAATATCCTTTATGGTCCTGGCCATAACATGATGGATGCCAGGCATCCCGTTAGCGGAAGGTGGTCCTTCATAAAAGACATACTCAGGGGCACCTTTCCTGGAAGAAACACTTTTTTCAAAAATGGTATTCCCCTTCCAATAGTCCAGCACTTCCCGTGCCACCTTGGGCAAATCCAATCCCTTATATTCGGAAAACTTCATATACAACTAGGTTGCTATCCCATATTTTAAGGCTGCAAAATTACGGATTTTGATTGGATTTTGATTCGGCCCATGGGCTGAAAACAATGCCACGGCCTACCGTTCATCTAATTTTATAGGGGCACTGTCATATATTGTCTATATTTGAGCACTCTAAAATATCATTAACTAGTAAACAAACACTAAAATTTTTAGACATGAAAAAAGTAATTTTAACTTCTATTTTGATGCTCGCTCTAGGGCTATCGTTTACTTCCTGTAGGGAAACTGCGGATAAGGCCAAGGATGCCGCTGAACAGACCGGCGAGGCTATGGAGGAAGTTGGCGAGGACTTGAAGGAGATGGGCAGCGATGCCATGGACAAGACCAAGGAAATGGGCAATGATATCAAGGAAGGTACGGAAAACATGGTAGAAGATGCCAAGGAAATGGGACAGGATGCCATGGACAAGGCCAAGGAAATGGGCAACGACATGAAGGAAGGTGCCCAAGAAATGGCCGATGATGCGAAGCAGGCCGGACAGAACGCCGTTGATAATGTAAAAAAGGCAGGAAATGACGTAAAGGACGCTACCAATAAGGCGGCCCAAGACGTAAAAGATGCCCTAAAAGAGGACAACTAAGAGTATTCCCTTAGAAATAATTTTAGACGAACCTCGGCAAAAGCCGGGGTTTTGTTTTGACAGCCCTTGCCCTGCAAACCAGCTATACCAATTCAATATGGAAAATAGGCCGTATCAGTTAAAACCGATAGTCCAACCCAAGGACAATATTAAGTCCCGGTGCGGCTATGCCGGAGGAATAGGGGCGGTACCTTTGATCGGTTAGGTTTTCTAAGTGAAATCCTAGTTTAAAGGCATTGGAAAATTGATATTGGGAGCGAAAATTTAAGGTATACCAAGAAGGCGAAAATGGATTTCCATTGGCATCCGATTCATAAATATACGCCTTGCTCCTTTCGGAAAGTGCTAAATCCTCAAATGCAATTTCACCGTTATAGTTAAGGAACAGGTCCGTTTGTATCCTCTGATTTTTCCAGATAAGGTGGACGTCTCCAAAAGCAGGCGCAGCATGCCGTGCAGGGGAGTCCGTGCCGTCCGTATTCTTCTCCGTCCCCTCCGTTAAGGTAAGGTTGGATGCTAGGGACAAATGATCTGAAAAAAAAGCCTGCACCCCCAACTCCAGCCCATAAACATGGGCATTGGCCACATTTTGTATGGCCTGTACGTTGCTCGGTTCCCCGTTATACTCAATTTGGGATTCCCCATTAAAGCTAAAATCCCTGCGAACTAGGGCATCTACCAAATAGGTGTAAAAAGCGGTTCCTTTGACCACTACTTTATCCTTAAAGTTTCTATGAACGCCCAGTTCCGTATTATAGGCATATTCCGGCTCCAAATCCGGATTGGGCACCACCACGGAACCCGGCTCGGAATCAAAGACCTTTCCGATATCATCAATATTGGGAGCTCGGAAACCCGTTGATCCATTCCAGGTTACCTGCAGATCCGCTTTGGGGAACCAGCTAAAACCCAAACTTCCGGTAAGGGCCCCAGTACTAAGATCGGCCCCATCAAAAGGAAAAGGGAAAAAGGTTTTGTCAAAAGTGGCATCCACCCAAACGTGACTATACCGAAGTCCGGAAAGCAGCACAAAGTTGGGCCTCGCCTTGTATTCACTATTAATATATCCCGCTGCGGTTTGCCAGGTAGATCCATCCGGGTAACGCGTGGCCGCAGCAGAGGCCATATCCATTTCAATGTTCCTTTGGCTCCCGGTAGAGTTCACCTTATTGAACACATAACCCGCACCATAGTAAAGCCGCAGATTGCCTATTTTTTTATTCTCAAAATCAATATTGGACGAAAAGGCATCAACCCTTTCCCTATTGGTAAAACGGATCAGCTCGCCAAAATCCCTATTATTACGGCTCTCCTCAAAGTGTTGAAAGGCATTGGTGATTTTCAATCGATCATAGAACTTGCCCTTGCCTTTTTCCTCAATCTGAAAATTTCCCATAAACCATTTCTGTGGACCGTAGAACCATTCCGCGGAACGGAATTCGTTCCCATCGCGGCCCGGTTTTATGAGGCGGTCATACCTGGAATAATCCGATGTCTCGGAATAATGGAGTCCCAAGGTATAGTCCCATTGCTTGTTAGGCCTAAAGGCCACCTTTTGCATGAGGTTTATTTGATCGTAGCCCGTGGGCACCTGTTCCCGGGAATTGGGATTGCCTACAACCCTATCCTCCCCATTTTCCGTAACCACAAAACTTCTTCGCAGGTAGGATTCCGGTCCGTGGGAACCCATTTTTAAATCCCCAAAGTTGTTGTAAGAGACACTGCTTAAAAAGGCCCAACGCTTTTTGCCAAGATTAACCCGGGCATGGATCGTATTTTCCGCATTGGCCGATGCAAAACGATAGTTGGCATTCCCGGAGACAACAAGACTGTCCGAATCCGAAAAACCGGCCTCATGGGTATAGAAGTTCATAACACCGCCAATGGCATCGCTCCCGTAAATGACCGATCCCGGGCCAAAGATCACTTCGGTACTTTTTATCGTAAAGGGATCTAAGGAAATCACGTTTTGGATATTGCCTCCCCTAAAAATGGCATTATTCATGCGTACCCCGTCCACGGAGAGCAACAGTCTATTGGTTGCAAAACCTCGGATCATAGGGCTTCCACCGCCCAATTGACTTTTTTGTACAAATATCTTTCCACTATTCTGCAGAAGGTCCGCAGAGGTCTGTGGGCTGGTAAATGCTATTTCCCGTGAATTAATGGATACTATTTTCTGAGGGACATCTTTTTTTTGCTGCTCCCATTTAGAAACCGACATCACTACCTCATCCAACTGTTGGGCACTAGGTACAAGGTACATTGCGCCCCCCCGTTTAAGGATATTGGCCTTGGCCGCCTTCTGAATCTCATAACCAAGATGTTTAAAGGTAATCCGTTCATGCCTTTCAAAAAAAATCAGATCGCATTGCCCATTGCGATCGGAAAGGGCCGTTTTGGATTTATCCCTATTAAAAATGGCCACATTGGGTATAGGCTCCCTTGTCTCCATATCCAGGACGCGTATGTTTTGTCCCGATAAGAGGTAGGATAGCAAAAAAAAGGATACGAAGAGCCAGTTTTGAAATATGCCAACTATGATATCACCTATTTTGTACATGTTAGCGCCATATCAAGTTTATACTGCCGCATATATGATGTGTCTTTTGCACCATGCCGTCGTTAAAAAATAATTCCGTAGCTACGGCTATGCAAGCCACCGCTCCATCTCGCCCATAGCTCACGCTATGTCGTGCCTTGCCCTGGCACAAAATACCACTATAACCTATACGACACTTTAAACTTGACATAGCGCTAGCGGAACACTTCATTTAGGACCGCCAGGGATTTGGGCCTTTTAAATCCCTGTAAATGCAGTTCATAATACAGGATAAGGGATTTTAACAGCTCCAGTCGGTCGGTTTGGTTCATTGCGATAGTATGAAGGGCATCAAAATTTATGCCCAAAAACTGTTTTAGGAAGTCCAAATTTTTATCGGTCAGCACCGGATTTCCGGTGGGGCGCTCCACGAACTCTCCCTCCACTAGATCAAAGTAGGGACTATCCCCATTTAGCGTGTCCGGGTAAAACCCCAGATACTTGGTAAGGTTCAACAAAAAGAAGAGGTGAAAGTTGGCCATTTTACCATGGGTATCCAACCATTGTAAGGACGCTTTTAAAAAATGGAACAGTCCTTCGTTACGCTCCTCCTCATGGATACTATTGCCCAACATTTCCGCCAAGAAAAGGGTCACGCCGTTTTTTGTCATATCCCGATGCAGGGTCTGATAGGGATATCCGATCCTAGCCTCCTTAATACGCTCCAAAGTTCCTTTGTTCCTGTGATTCGCCACCAGTTCCAATTGGGTAAGAGGCTGAAAGTAGGCCGATTTCAGTTTTCCTTTTTTTGAAGTAAGCACCCCCTTTAGAAGATAGGATTTAAGGCCGTCAGATAAGGTGTAGGCCCTAACAATTAGGCTGGTATCCCCATATTTTAGGGAAGTAAGCACTATGGCCTGGGTGGTCACCTGCATTGGTTTTTGTTTGGTTGGCGCAAAGATAGGGGTTTTACGAAGTAGGCAGTGGCAGTACACAGTATACAGGAGCAGTTGGCCATGATGGTAGAAAGCACAAAGAATACCATTCTAAGAAGTAAATGGATTTTGTCTTTTGAAAAGTATCGAAAAAAAGTGAGGTATCTTAACGGTTTGGCTAAACTGCGTTTTAATGCAGTTTAGGTTTTGCCAGGTGCTTTTTTCTTAATTAGTGAATAAACTTTTGCCAATTGATAATCTTCAACGATCTCCTTTTCAAATTCGAAATTGAGCTTTTCAAGAACCCGAATTGAACCTGTGTTTCCGGGAAGAACCATTGCGATTATTCTTTTTAATCCTAGAGTGCTAAAGCCAAGATTCACACATGCCTTTGCAGATTCGGTGGCAATTCCTTTTCCCCAGTATTCTTTCATAAACCTATATCCCAAATCCACTTCATCCATATCTTCTAGATACTTTAACCCTGTAAATCCAATAAATTTATTTTCTCCCTTCAATTCAACCGCAAGTCGACCGAACCCGTGTTTTTCATAATCTCCAATTACATTTTCGATAATTCTTCGCTCAATTTCTTTTTTAGACACTATTCCTCCGTCACCGGTATACCTACTTATTTCGGCATCTAAATTCATCAAGTAGGAAGGCTCTATATCTTCAATTGTAAATGGTCTAATTAAAAGTCTTTCAGTTTCAATAAATAAATTCGAATTAGGCATAGATCAGTTTTTCAATTGCGCTTAATGCGTATACATGCAGAATAA
>JBCBSN010000165.1:0-10255 GCA_039819225.1 Bacteroidota bacterium
CTCCTATTGCCGTTCCCTTGGGAACGGCAATAGGAGTAGTTACTAACGAGTACGGTTTTTACTCCATAACCGCACCGAATGGAACTTATACCTTAAGCGTATCCTATATGGGTTATTCCGAGGTTGAACGGAAAATACAATTGGATACAAACCAAAATCTGGATATTGAACTAGAGGAATACGCTACACGTTTAGAGGAAATTGTGGTCACCGCGGAGGAAACAGAACGAATTAGCCTTAGAAAGCCGGAAATGAGTATTGCCAAACTGAATATAAAAACGGTGAAGCAAATGCCTGTGGTCCTGGGGGAGGTAGATATCTTAAAATCCATTCAATTGCTGCCCGGGGTAACCAACAATGGGGAAGGTTCCAGCGGATTTAATGTACGGGGCGGAGCGGTAGATCAGAACCTGGTATTACTGGATGAAGCCATTATATATAATACTTCACATTTGTTGGGTTTCTTTTCGGTCTTCAATGCAGATGCCATTAAAGATATGAAGTTGTACAAGGGTGGAATACCCGCCCGTTTCGGCGGCAGGGTCTCTTCTGTTTTGGATATTCGTCAAAAGGACGGTAATAGTAAAAACTTTCACATGACCGGGGGCATTGGGGCAATTTCCAGTAGACTTGCTGCGGAAGGCCCAATGTTCAAGGATAAAGGATCCTTCCTTATTGCGGGTAGAGGGTCTTATATCCATTTGTTGCTCAAGGCCGCAGGTGAAAAGAACAGTGCCTACTTTTATGACCTTAACCTAAAGGGCAATTATAACATTAACGAAAACGACCGACTTTTTCTTTCGGGCTATTTTGGAAGGGATGCTTTTGAGTTTGGGGACAGTTTTGATAGTAGTTATGGAAACTTGTCGGGCAACCTGCGTTGGAACCATATATTCAACAATCGTCTCTTTTCCAATTTATCCCTTATCTACAGTAAATATGACTACGACCTGGGTATACGGATAGAGGAGTTTGAATGGATTTCTGCCATCAACAACTATAATCTTAAATACGATTTGGCGTACTATGCCAACGATTCATTTAAATTGGATTTTGGAGTGAGTGGTATTTATTATGATTTTGACCCCGGGCAGGTGAGACCCACTTCTGATTCATCCCCTATAAATCCTTTATCCCTAGATCGTAAAAAGGCCCTGGAAACCGCTTTGTATGTGGATGCAGAACACAAACTAACGGAACATCTCACAGCACAGTATGGATTGCGTTACAGTGCCTTTAACCGTTTAGGGGGCCAGGCTATGGTGGACTATGCCAACGAACAACCCGTGGTATACGATCCAACTTTGGGAATTTACCGTCGTGGGGAGGCCATTGGGGAGACTGATTTTGGGAAAGGGGAGACCATAGAACGTTTTGGTAATTTGGAGCCTAGGGCTTCCTTATCCTATCGGTTAAATGAAGTTTCTGCGGTAAAGGCCGGGTATTCCAGGGCGGCCCAATACATACACCTGTTGTCCAACACCACTTCCGTTACCCCTTTGGACGTTTGGACACCGAGCGGGAGGTATATAGCCCCCCAGTTATCCGATCAATATGCCCTTGGCTATTTTAGAGACTTTAAGGACAAGACCTACTCTTTGGAGGTAGAGGCCTACTACAAGACCGTTGCCAATAGAATCGATTATATTGATGGATCCGATCTCATCGGTACAAACACTATTGAAACGGAAATCCTGAACGGAGAGGGCCGGGCGTACGGGATGGAATTCCTTTTGCGTAAAAATGAGGGTAGATTTACGGGCTGGCTGGCATATACCTTATCCAAATCAGAACAAAGGACACCTGGAGGAAACGCGGGGGGATTGGGAATAAATGACGGTAATTGGTATTATACTCCCTTTGACCGCACCCATGACCTCTCCATGACCACGGCCTACCAATTAAACAACAAATGGAGTTTTGGTGCCAATTTGGTTTTCCAGACGGGTAGGCCAGTGACCTATCCCACAGGACAATATGAGTATGAAGGCCTTTCCATAGCAAGTTATTCCAACAGGAATTCCGATAGGTTACCGGCCTATCACAGATTGGATGTCTCGGCCACTTATATTCCTGGAAAGCGGCCTAATAAACGTTGGAAGGGCGAATGGGTCGTTGGCATTTACAACATCTACAACCGCAAAAATGCGGCGGCTATTTCTTTTGGCCAGAATATAGAAACAGGGGCCAACCAAGCCACTCGGATTGCAATTTTTGGCGTCGTTCCCTCCGTAACCTATAATTTTAAATTTTAAGGCTATGAAAACTACTTTTAGATTCCTATTTATCGTTCTTGTCCAAGCGTTGACCTCTTGTGAGGATGTTATCGATGTTGAGGTGCAGACCGAGCCGGAAAGGTTAACAGTGGAGGCTTCCCTGGATTGGGAAAAGGGAACCTCCGGCAATATGCAATCCATAAGACTTGGGAAATCGACACCATTTTTTGATACTACGGGCAATACGGCCGTTACCGGAGCTTCCGTTAGGGTCCTTAACGATTCCGATGGAACCGAATTTGTTTTCGCCGATCAGGGAAACGGGGAATATAATACCGATACCTTTATTCCTATACTAAACCAATCCTATACTTTGGAGATTCAATATAATGGTGACACATATAGTGCCACGGAAACCATGATGGCCGTTACCGATATTACAGAGATAAACCAGACCAGGGAAAACGGTTTTGACGAAGACGCATTGGAAGTGAATATTATCTTCACGGATCCCGCTGAAGAGGGCAATGCCTATCTTTTTAGGTTTCAGGAAGAAGGCGACCTGTTGCCGGATTTGGAAGAGTTTAACGACGAGTTTGTCAATGGTAACCAAATAGAATGGTATTATGAAAAGGAGAGTGAGGATGATGAAGAGGAGTTTGTTCCAGGTGATGTCATAGATATAGACTTCCATGGGATTTCCGAGGATTATCACAACTATATGCGCATACTTATAGAGCAGTCAGGAGGGGTGGATCTTTTCGGGACAATTCCAGCGGCCTTAAGGGGAAACTGCATTAACCTTACTGATCCGGATAATTATGCCCATGGCTATTTTAGATTGACCCAAGTGGTGAAGGCCAGGTATGAATTTCAATAGTAGACCCTAGCAGATTGCCCGTTGTTTTAAACCAGATCCATATTTCACCACCAAGTCACAAAGAGGCTATCAATTTTTCCATTTGGTTTTTTCATCCAGAGCATTGGGGAACTTTGCCGAAGCATTCTTAGATTGGTTTCCATTAATGCATTTTGATGTGATAGCCAGGCAACATCGTCATAAGGAGTAATTGCCCATTGCCATTTGAACGGGAAATAATAGGTATAGGGCTGGAATTTTCTGGTATTAAAATCCCTGAATCGAAGCCAACATCCGGCAGTACATTCGGTATTCAGGGGTCTTATATTTATTTTTTTACTTCCGTACGGTATAAATAGCCGGGCCTTATAACATGCTTGATGGCTTATATGGTTCACATCCAATCCCTTGTCCATCAAGGCTTTTGTTCCTTCCAAAGTGTGCAATAAAAAAAATTGCCGGTTCTTGATCTTTTCCATCTTGGTAAAGAACATATCCCGTTTGTCGGGGCCCATTAGCCGATGGATCGGTTCGGATATCTCGGGATTGACGATATAGAACTTATAGGTAAGCTCCACGTGGATGAGTTTTTGGGTCCCTACCTCCCTCAGGATAAAGTCGATTTCACCAATAGTACGGCCCTCCTTCTTTATAGGAAGATTGTGGAGGACAATTTCATAGGAGCCATCGTGAGAGATAAGTTGTTTAAATACATACTCCATTTGGTGGCCAAGGCGAATGTTTTTTGGAATAGGTTCAGGAGTAAAATCGGAGAGATCCACTTTGGGAAATGCAAATTGTTGTATACCAAACTGCTCGTTTATCCAAAGCGGAGGGGCACTTAGAAAACCTAGATGTAGTCCTTGGGCCATTTTTAATTTTAGACTAAGATACCTATTCCATTGTTGCCGTAGAAGCACAAGATTACGGATGGGAAACATGAAATTTAAGAACGGAGTGCCTAAAACCAGCTATGGTTATGGATTTTTTTGGATAGACCTATAAATCTGCTTTTAAATCTGATCTGCTTACTTGAATTTGATCTTTACGCCAAGCCAAAAGGAGTTAAAGTTAACTTTTCCTAAAAATGGAAACGGTCCAATTGAAAAGTGTTAATTTTAAGGTATGGCTATGAATATTAGAAAGGGATTTCGTTTTGCCTCTTACGAAGCCCCGGAACAAACCCCATTTGAGCGACTCTTCGACATATTTCAGGAACTCATTACCCACACCTCGGGCGATTTTGATGAGGCCATTGATTGGTTACGGGAATTGGACAAGGAATATGAGCTTACCGATGACGATTATACCATTGATGATTTTATAGAGGACCTTAAACAAAAAGGATATATCCGAGAGGAATTTGAAGCGGGGGACGGACAAGCTGGAGAGGGTGAAGAAGGGGAAGAAGGCGATGGTGGGGGAAGTATCTCGATCACCGCCAAAATGGAACGAATTATACGAAAAAGGGCCCTGGACCAGATTTTTGGAAAATTAAAACGAAGGGGCGCAGGGAGCCATAAAACAGGTTCATCCGGTAGAGGAGATGAACATACCGGAGATTTTAGGGAATACCGTTATGGCGATGCCCTGGAACAGATTTCCATGACGGAAAGTCTTAAGAATGCCCAGATCAACCATGGCATGGGCAACTTTTCCCTTAACGAGGAGGACTTAGTGGTGGAGGATACCCATTATAAGGCTCAAATGAGCACAGTGTTGATGATCGATATTAGCCATAGCATGATTTTATACGGAGAAGACCGTATTACTCCGGCAAAAAAAGTCGCTATGGCCCTGGCCGAACTCATAACCACCCGTTATCCCAAGGATACCTTGGATATTTTAGTTTTTGGCAATGATGCTTGGCCCATTACCATTAAGGAACTCCCTTATTTAAAGGTGGGTCCCTATCATACCAACACGGTGGCCGGACTACAGCTGGCCATGGATATGCTGCGCAGAAAACGGAATACGAACAAGCAAATCTTTATGATTACCGATGGAAAACCCAGTTGCCTAAGGCTTTCCGATGGTACTTATTACAAAAACAGTGTTGGACTTGATGACCACATTGTGGAAAAATGTTACAATATGGCACGGCAGGCCCGAAAACTCCATATTCCCATAACTACATTTATGATTGCGCAAGACCCCTATCTGATGCAGTTTATTCGGCATTTTACGGAGGCCAATAAGGGCAAGGCCTTTTTTACCGGTTTAAAGGGACTGGGCGAAATGATTTTTGAAGATTATGAATCCAACAGAAGAAAAAGACTAAAAGGGTAAGGACATAAAACTATGGGATCTATAAGGTGTTCTCAAAAAACGAAGCATCCCTTTAGATTCTCGTCACAATATTTGAAATTAAGAGAAAAGCTAAAATTTAAATGATATTGAAATATAAAAAAATCACCACTTTAGGAGCCCTGAAGAAGTCGGGCTACAAGAGCAAGTCCATCAAAGATGAACTCCGGGAGAATCTACGGAATAAGATAAGCAAGGGTGAGGATACCTTTGTTGGGGTATGGGGTTATGAGAGTACCGTTATCCCAGAACTGGAAAGAGCTATACTTTCTCGGCATAACATTAATCTTTTAGGACTTAGAGGGCAGGCGAAGACCCGTTTGGCCAGATTGATGGTGAATCTTTTGGACGAATGGATACCTGTGGTAGAGGGCTCCGAGATAAACGATGATCCCTTTGTGCCCATGTCCCGTTTTGCCAAGGAACTAGTAGCCAGTAAAGGGGATGACACCCCGATTGTTTGGCTGCACAGGGATGAGCGGTTTTATGAAAAATTGGCTACCCCGGATGTTACGGTAGCCGACCTTATTGGCGATGTAGATCCTATAAAGGCTGCCAATCTAAAACTGTCCTATGCAGATGACCGTGTAATCCATTTTGGAATGATCCCACGGGCCAACCGTTGTATTTTTGTAATCAATGAACTTCCCGATCTGCAGGCCAGGATCCAAGTCTCCCTTTTTAACATACTACAGGAGGGAGACATACAGATCCGTGGGTTTAAACTGCGGCTGCCACTGGATATCCAATTTGTATTCACGGCCAATCCGGAGGACTATACCAATAGAGGAAATATAGTAACGCCTTTAAAGGATAGAATCGGTTCCCAGATTCTTACCCACTATCCCGAGGATATAGAGACGGCCCGAAGGATTACGGAACAAGAATCCAACTTGGACAATCGGCAAAAAGAGGCAGTTTACGTACCGGATTTGGCCAAAGACCTTCTGGAACAAATTAGTTTTGAGGCACGTGATAGTGAATATGTGGACTTTAAAAGTGGAGTAAGTGCCAGGGCCAGTATAACGGCTTTTGAAAACTTGCTTAGCACGGCGGAAAGGAGGGCTTTATTATCGGGAGCCGATAGTACAGTGGTACGTTTGAGCGACTTTTTAGGAGTGATCCCCGCTATAACGGGAAAGATAGAGTTGGTATATGAGGGAGAGCAAGAAGGAGCGGATGTAGTTGCGTCACTGTTGATCGATGATGCGGTAAAATCCCTATTCCCGGATTATTTTCCAAAGATAAACAAATTGGAACGCAAAGATCAGGAAACGCCCTATGACGAATTGGTACATTGGTTCTTTGAAGGTGAAGGGTTTGAGCTTTTGGACGACTATACGGACAAAGAATACAAACGGGCCTTGGACGATATCCCTGCCTTGAATCAATTGATCAAGGAGTACCAGCCAGATTTTCCCAAAGAGGACGTATTTTTTTTAAAAGAAGTTCTTTTATGGGGATTGGTGGCCCATAAGAAGTTGAGCAAACATCGGTTTGCGGAAGGCTACCAATTCCAGGATCTTTATGGGAGTTTTATCAGTGGGCTCTAATCTTTTAAGCCTTTAATTGTACTCGTCTTGCCCGCGCGAAAGGCTTTGAAATGATTGCGATACCAAATCTGCTAGGATGAGACGTACCGGTTTTGTATTTACCCATCTGGGACGACAATTTTTTGCCAATACGAAAAGGTTTAAATCGCTTCAATAACTAAAAACCCCAACAGATTAGTTCCGTTGGGGTTTTTCATAGCAATTGTTTTCCCATTTACATCTGGTAGGCCGGTAATTGAAAAATAAAGGAACTGCCTTCCCTGGGCTTGCTTAAGACCGTTATGGTGGTATTGTGCAAATCCATGATCTTTTTCACAATGGCCAATCCCAAACCGTGCCCAAGTTGTTGTTTTTTACTGTCCTTGTTGCCCTGCTTATAACGATCAAAGATAAAAGGCTGCTCGTTCAAGGGAATTCCAGTGCCGGTGTCCGTGATGTTTATTTCAACGTTAGTATCCTTCCGGTTTATGGTCAAGGTAACCTTGCCTCCGGAGTCGGTATATTTAATGGCATTTTCGATAAGATTTTGCAATGCCCTTTCCACAAGACTAACATCCGCATATACAATACTATTCTCTTCCGGGTTTTGCAGTTGCAATTCTAGCGTCTTTTTATCCGCTAGGACTTTGAATTTGGCAATAAGGTCATGGGAAAGTTCTGTGATGGAAAAGGGTTCCATTACCGGGGTTACCTGCTCCGCCTCCAATTTGGAATACTCGAATAGCTGATTGATAAGTTTTGAAAGCTTATCGGCATTGCTATGCGTAATTTGTAAATATTCCTGCTTTTCGCTTTCAGAGAGGGTATCCCTTTTTATCTGTAAAGTTTCTATATACCCTTTAAGTACGGCCAAAGGCGTCCTAAGGTCATGGGATACATTGGCAATAAGTTCCCTGCGCAATAAATCCACGGACTTCATCTTGTCCATATTGTCCAAAATGCTATCGGCCATGGTATTGAATGTACGTGCAAACACCTCAATATCCGATTGCTCCGGGTTTTCAATACGCGCACTGAGATCGCCTTCTTGGAACCTGCGCACAGTGCGGGTCATAAGACGTAGATTTTTGGTGATGAACCAAATGCTCAAAAGACCAATAATACCAGTAAACAAAGTGGTCAGCAAAACGGCCCCAATACCCAATTTCGCAAAATATTGCCCCATAAGATTGCTACTGACCAATTGAAATTCCTTACCTGCCAGGATAATATAGATATACCCTTCTTTGCCTTTATCGTTGAATTTGGCGGCGGAAAATATTTTCTGTTCTCCAGGATTACGGGGATCGTCCCCCAAGATAAACTCTTGGCCCTTACTTTGAATAAAGGATTGGATGGGATCAAGCGATACGGCCTTCTGTGCTTTGGTGTCGCTGGGATCAAGAACAACAGAATACAGAATATGACCACTCTGATCCAACAAGTAGACTTCTATACCCCGGTTTACCGCCATCATATCGTGCATCAAATCACCAAATAAGGCCTTATTTACACTACCATCCTCAAGAAAAGGGGAGGCATTCTGAAACTTTTCCTCAATGACATGATTGGCAACTTCCGCGTTAAGCCGTTGCGTGGTCTCTTGATAATGCTTGTTGGCAAAGTATCCGGTAATCCAGATATAGGAAAGGCCCATCAGAAGAATGAGTAGGATAAACGCCAACCATAACTTCTTTACTAATTTAGGGGTGAGTGTCTTTTCCGTTGTGCTCATAACGTAATATCTTCATTGAATTTATACCCAACACCCCAGGTCGTAAGAATATAGATGGGGTTGGCCATATCCAATTCTATTTTGGCCCTTAATCTGTTAATATGGGAATTCACGGTATGCTCGTACCCATCAAAATTATAACCCCATATCAAATTTAGCAATTCTGTTCTGGAATAGTTCCTTCCGGGGTTGGACGCCATAAGGGTCAACAGTTCAAATTCCTTTGGGGAAAGCTCAACCTTCTTATCGTTTAATAGCACTTTTCGTTTGTCCATGTCTATAAAAAGGCCCTCCGCACTAATGGTAGAAGTGTCCTTTTTGTCCAGATCACTGGTTTCCGTACGGCGAAGCACTGCTTTTATCCTCGCTAAAAGTTCACGTATGCTAAAGGGTTTGGTAATATAATCGTCCGCTCCTATCTCCAGTCCAAGTACCCTATCAATTTCTTCGGATTTGGCCGTTAGCATTATTACCGGTGTTCCTTTCTTCTGCCTCAGCTTCTTACAGATTTCCGTTCCGTTCATTTTGGGAAGGGTAAGGTCTAGCAAAATAAGATCATAATCATGCTCTAAAGCCATTTTATATCCGGTTTCCCCATCCAACGCCTTGGATGTGATATAATTGAAATCTTTAAGATGTATCTCCAACAGCTTAACGATTTCGGGATCGTCCTCTATTATTAACAATTGTTTCATAACGCATTAGACACGAAAAAAGGCAAAAACTATCACATAAACATCACGATATCCCCAAAAACTGTAGTCGGCCGGCCCGGGAAACCCTTTTTGGAATATAAAATTTGAAAAAGATCGAAATTGACATTTTCCTATTGAAGGAAAGGTTTGGTATTCGGAATCGGTTATCCTTGAGTAGTATTTATAGCTATTGGTCCCAAGAATCGATATGATGGCCCATATCATCAAATTTATAGGCTCCCACCAGACTTTTTCTATAATAAAAGGTAAGTAAAGTAAGCCCTAATAATATGAAGTAAAGACCAACAATCAGGGAACCAAAAGGCAGGAAAGTATCCGGTATACTATAATTCTCGTACAGGGAATAGCTCATTAAGACATAAATGGACTCGATTAACTTGAAGATATACAATAGAAAAATGAGATAAAGCCCGTACTCCAGATTGCGCATTTGCGGATCGGCAACTTCATTCTCGGTGACTTTAAACCAAAGCACATATAAGAATATGAAATGGGCAATGGTCAATAGCGGGAAAATGTAATTATCCGGCTTTAAAAAATAAAACTGGTTGGTATACAGGCCATAAAAGCTAAAAACTATCAAGAGTACAAGTACAATTGCAGAAAGATAGATTGATCTCTTCCAAGGGAAAAATCGTAATAATTGGTTCATGTTGATCAAAATTCGACATTAATCACCGTCCGTTCAAGCATTAAAACGTAGCATACTTTGGGAATATTTGATATTTTCGACGAAGGGCGATTTATGTTGTGAACCTTCAAAAAAGTGTGGTTTTATTGAAGAATTCCTCCAAGTCTTGGGCTTCAATACCCTTAAATGTAAGGCGGTTCCCACAAAGGGAAATGGAACCTATAGTCATATTCGACCATGGGTATTCTGGTTTAATAAA
>JBCBSN010000166.1:0-10243 GCA_039819225.1 Bacteroidota bacterium
GGAACGATACAATTCCGAAGCACCGAGGAAATTGCGGGTTCCGATCTATGGATAGGATGCGAAGTGTTGGATCGGGACTATGCGGACTATGATGCGTATAAGGACTATTTGCCACAATTGGGTGCCAAAAAGGCAAGGCTCCAAAGCGGTTGGGCCAAAACGGAAAAGGAAAAAGGGGTCTATGATTTTAAATGGCTGGATGCTATTGTGGATGACCTTATTTCCAAAAAAATTGAACCCTGGATGCAAATTTCCTACGGCAATCCGCTTTATCCCGGAGGTGGTGGCATAAGCTTGGGAGAGGGTCTGCCAACATCGGAAGAGGCATTACAAGCTTGGGAAAACTATACCAGGGCCCTTGTAAAACACTTTCAAGGCCGCGTAAGCGAATGGGAAATATGGAACGAGGCAGATCATGGGTACAACAAAAGCTCGGGATTGGAATATGCCAATCTATACTATCGCACGGCCAAAGTGGTGAGGGCCGTACAGCCCAATGCCAAACTATTGGCATTGTCCATGGCCGGAATAAACAAACCAAAATTTGTAAAGGATTTTTTAGATTTCCTAAAGGAGAAGGATGCCATCCACTTAGTGGATGTGGTTACCTTTCACGGGTACCTGGCGAATCCGGATCAGGGCTTTCACTATATAGATTCCCTCAAAAACCTGACCCATACCTATGACCCCTCCATTGCGTTTTGGCAAGGGGAAACGGGATGCCCGTCTACGCTAGCCACATCGGGAGCGTTAAAGCAATATCCCTGGTCCGAAAAACTTCAGGCCAAATGGTCGCTCCGCAGGGCATTGGCCCATTTGGGAAGGGGGTATCCCTATCTCCATTTTACCATTAGTGAATATGTATACGACCGTGAGTTGTTTTCCGGATTAAACAGCAAGGGACTACTAAAGATAAACCCGGACAAATCCATTGCCTACGCTAAACCAGCTTACTATGCCTATCAAAATTTGACCGCATTGTTGGATCATGACTATACTCTGGATACCACATTTTCCTATGAGACCAAGTCGGACTATCACATGTCTGCTTTTTCCTGGAAGCATAAACAGTCCGGTAACATGGTCGCGATTTGGCTGGACGGCTCCAAACCTACTGAAAACGATTGGTACATCCCCCTTGATTTTCAATTCAACGGTATTTCATTTAAGGATCCCGTAGTGGTGGATACCAGGACGGGCGAAGTTTTTGAATTTCCCCCTGATCAATATAAGGTGTCGGAAAAGGGAACTGAGTTTAAAAACATACCAGTATATGACTCTCCCCTAATTATTCTGGACCGAACCAATGCACCGATTAAAAACTTATAGCACAATGCGTATTCAATACAAAAAGAAAATGCCCGGAAAAATTATGGTAAGAACGGTATGCATGACCATGATGATTATTTGTCATTTTGGTACGGCCCAAAAAACCAAAAAACCCAATATCATCTACATCATGACCGATCAGCAATCGGCCAATGCCATGTCGTGCACAGGGAATCTTGAACTCGCCACCCCGGCCATGGATGGCTTGGCCAAAGATGGCATATTGTATGAACATGCCTATTGTACCTTCCCCATCTGTTCCCCTGCAAGGGCCAGTATGATGACCGGTCTAATGCCCCACCGAACAGGAAACAATGCAAACAATGTGGGCATTCCGGATTCCATATTACCCAATACCCTGGCCCATACTTTGCAACGGAACGGATATGAAACGTTCTATGGAGGAAAATGGCACTTACCCAGCTACACTATAAAAGAGGGCCAAGGTTTTGAGATCATCACGGACTTTGGGGACGACGATCTGGCGGAAAGCGCTATAGACTATATAGAAAAAAAGCACAGCCGTCCCTTCTTTATGGTACTGTCCTTTGATAATCCTCACAACATTTGTGAGTTCGCACGAAATCAACCCCTCCCCTGGGGAGAGGTCAACGTCCCGAACGATTCCAGGGAACTTCCCAATCTGCCCAAAAATTTTGGGATACCCGAATTTGAACCGGACATTATCCGGGACTATCAGGCAGAACGTCCTAGGGTATTCCCTACCTTCTCATACACCCCTAACGATTGGCGTATATACAGACATGCCTACAACAGATTGGTGGAAAAGGTGGACCTCGAAATCCAAAAGATTATCGAGGCACTCAAGGATAATGGTTATTATGAGGAATCGCTCATCATTTTTTCCAGTGATCACGGGGATGGCCAAGGGGCCCATCAATGGAACCAGAAAACCATTCTTTATGAAGAATCCATTAATGTACCCCTTATCCTTAAACTACCCAATTCCAAGCACGCAGGGAAACAAGTTTCCATGCCTGTATCAGTTGGGTTAGATCTGTTCCCTACAATTTCCGAGTTTACAGGGATAAGGGCTCCCAAAGGGCTGGAGGGCTTCAACCTTCTTGAATGGATAAATGACCAAGATAAGGAACGCCCCCCAGTGTTCGTGGAAACGCTAATGGACGTTCCCGAAATCATCGTGAACAGAAAGTACTACGGCTATGCGATACTAAAAGGGAACCTAAAATATATCGGTTACAGTCAGGGTAAACATCGGGAACAACTGTTCAACCTTGAAAATGACCCAGGTGAGATGGTGAATCTAGCAGTAGAATCAAGATATGATGACACGCTAAAGGAGTTCCGTAAGCTTTTGTTGGATTGGATGGTAAAAACGGATGCCCCTGGCTTAAGGGCATATAAGTACTACAACTAAAAACGAAACGATATCAAAACTGGAAATTATAACGGAAAAACAAAAATGAGACTACGATTTTTTGAAGGTTTAAGTGCTTTTTTAGTGGGTGTGTTCGGTGTCGTTCCCGTACTCCATGGACAGGTAAGATCGGAAGTAATTGGGGAAAAGGCCCTAGTGGAACATTACCGCTTTGCCGGCGATTTTAGGGAAGAAAGTATGTGGAGTGCGCTCTATGCCGCCAAAAACGGGAAGATCTATATTGGACTTTGCACCCATGCGGAAGCAGCACATTTTTATGAATTTGACCCTGCAACCGAGAGGATGCGGCATATTGTAGACCTTACGGAGTTGCACAACGAACGGGGGGAAGCCATTAATACAAATGGGAAGATACATGTACGCATGGGCGAGGACGAGCAGGGCAACATCTATTTTGCGGGACTCAATGAGGATACGGGGCCAGAGGTTATAGATCCTTCTAGCTACAAAGGCGCTTTCTGGTACCGATATAACCCCAAATCGGACAAGGTGGAAGTGCTGGATATGATCAGTCCCCACTTTGGATTGCTGGGCATGGTCTATGACAACAACTATAATCGATTGTACGGCCTTGCAGAAGATGGGCATCTTTATATGTATGATATTGCCGGGGATTATACCCGGGATCTGGGCAAGGTAGACGACTGGGATATCTGCAGAACGATTTTTGCCGACGACAAAGGAAATGTATACGGTTCCTTTCCAGTGGCCCAGATCTGGAAATATGACCCCGTAAAGGACAGGGTTATCGATTTTCCCAATATACGGCTGGAATATGACATGCGGGTCCTGCCGAGAACCATGTCGAAGCCCATGATCGACAGAAAGGTTATCTGGCGTGTAATCGAATGGGATCCCGTGGATAAGGTCGCCTATGGTATCGTAGGGGGAAATTCCATGCTTTTTAAATACGATGTGCACAAGGGCACGGAGGGAGAAATAGAGTACATTACCCCTTTGACGGCCCCGGAATACTGGAATGCGGAGAACCCAAGAACAGTTCCCTTTGCAACGTTGGCACTTACCATTTCCAAAGATCGAATAATTTACTATGCCCCTACGGGTTCCAGTTCTTTCGACTATGTAGGCACTTCATGGGATGTGAAGGATGAAGAAGAATTTCAGGCAAAGATGTCCGGAGGGTATTTTCCTCCGGTATCCTATCTCATCTCCTATAACCTAAAGACCAAAGTACGCCGATCGTTGGGCAAGATAGTTACCAAAGAAGGTAACCTGGCCTATGGCCTTGGCGGTGCCTGTACCGGGACCAAGGATGGTAGAATCTACTTCGTTGGGGCCATTGAGGAGAAAAACAAGGATAAAGTAGTTGGGGAGGTGGGAAGAAGATGGCCCTTTAGCATGGGACTTATCGCCTATGATCCCAACGGGATAAATGCAAACGCAAACAATCAATAAGCCATATGAGATACAACATATTCCTACGTATTTTGGTCATAATGCTGCTCCTCCCTTTCGCGGGCCGGGCACAAAAAAATGTAAATCCCCACTTTGAGGCCCACCGTTTGGATTTCCGTGATTTGGGTTACCCCGCGGCAACACTTATACCCGCGGACGATTCGCCCATAGCGGCCTTACTGGCACATTCCAATGGCAAGGTCTATGGAGCCACCTCCGGCAAACAATCGTTCCTTTTCGTATTCGACCCTTTGACCAATAAAGTATATCCCTTGGGTAAAATACCGGAAAGCATTGGGGTCCATAATGGCCTGGTAGAAGGAAAAAAGGGTCTAATATACATTGGCACAGGTATGAACGAGTTGGAATTGATCAATCTATCCAAGGATGTACCCTATGGCCGCAGAACGATCGAGAACCACTTATGGAACGAGATCAAGAATAAGTACAAAGGGTTTGAAGGAGGCAAAATCTTTGTCTACGATCCTACCGTCGGGGATAAGGAGGTATACCTGCCCGATGATTTTGCCAAGGTAAGGGATTTGGGTGTTCCCATTACCGGCAATTCCGTCTATGCCATGAGCATGAACGGGGAAAAGGATAGGATTTATGGCATTTCGTATCCGGACGCACATTTTTTTGAGTTCGATATGAAAACCGGAAAAATGATCGATCATGGGGCGTGGCTTACCACCAAGTCCTATGCCGGCCCCGAACGAAGTTGGCGCTCCGTTCCGCGCGCATTGGTATGCCTATCCAATGGCAGGGTACTATCTTCCGGGGACCACGGCTTGATCCACTACTTTGATCCGGGGGACAAGAAGATCCATAAGACACAAATTCGGATTCCCGGCGAGTACTGGATAACCCAAAAATACGAGGCCTATCCCGTAGCGGAACAACTGTTGCTGCAACCTGACGGTAGCGTTTTGGGGGGCACCAGCGACGGTTTTGTTTTTCAAATAGACAGTATGGCCAACCATCTAAAGGTAATCGGGAAACCTATGGTGGAACGCAGGATACGGGCAATGACCCTTGGGGATGATCAACAATTATATATGATATGTGGGGAAAAGACCAATGTATGCCGAATGTTTTCGTACGACCTGTCCGATACGGACAAAGGTTTCCTGGATTATGGTGTTTTGGGAGTGGACCGAAGTCCGTATTACGCGAAAATCGGGTATCAATTCGATGCCATGTGTACGGCAGCCGATGGCACCATTTTTATAGGGGAAAGCGATCGACGGGCAAAACTCTTTTTTTACGTCCCGGGAGGCAATATAGTACCCGGTGTCCTGAACCCCACAAACCCAAGATAGTATGCATTTGGTTATTAGAAACCGATTTCTTTTTGTGGGCGGCCTACTCTGTGGTTTGATGTTCGCCTGTAAAGGACAACCCCCGGAAAGCGAGGCCAGGATTATTTCGGTCTACAACAAAACTATGGCCCCATTGAAATTTACCGATTCCAAATGGCAAAGCGAATTGTCCGTGCAGATCAGTGGAGCGGCGGAAAAAAGCGAGAACCAATTGACCGTACTGTCCGAATGGAACGAGGATACGCTCGTCTTCTTTTTTAAAGTACACGACATCGATTTAAGGGCTTATCAACATCAAAAAGACCACCCACGGCTGTACCTGGACGATATGGTGGAGGTACTGATCGACACACAATACGAAAGGGACAGTTGCTGGTCGCGAACCCATATTATATATCATGTCAATCTTTTGGGGACAAAGAAGGACGACCGTGGCTCCCAAACTTGTGAGACAAATCCTGAATGGGATGGAAAGGCAAAAATCTCGCATGGGGTGATAGGGACTTTGAACGATACCACGGATGTTGACACGGGCTATATGGTCTCCTTGTTTTTTCCGTGGGATGAAATCGAAAGAAGGCCCAAAGAAGGACTTGTCATGGGGATAAATTTTGCCAATGGCGACAATGATGGCAAAGGCCGTCAGCTTTATGACTGGGTGGGCGCATGGCCCATGCGGTCGCCCCAAGTATTTGGGGAATTGCTCTTGTCCCAGAAGCAGTAAACCATAGCAGGAACAAAATGTAAACAATGATGATTAAAGAAAACAACTTCAAAATTGGGACTCGTACAAAACGGATGGTGCTCTTGTCCCTGTTACTGGCTCTTAATGCCTTTCATACAGTCATTTGGGCACAAACACAGAAAGAAGAGGGAATCCCGGTTATCTACTCCAGCGATTTATGGGATCCTCATGGCGATCCCGATGATCATTTTGATTTGGCCACCTTGTTCTCCATTAAAAATCTGGACATCAGGGCGGTTATTATCGACTATACCATGCAAGCCAATGTAAAAAGGACAAAGGTGGAAAAGGAGCCCAACTTAGAGGTCGTAGAAAAAGTGACACGCCTTTTTGACCGTAAGGCGGTTTCGGTGGAAGCCGGGCTCCAAAGTCCGTTACAATCCACCAAGGACAAAGGTTTGGATTATCCCCAGGCAGAACAAAAGGCAATAGCGCTTATAATGAGGCAGTTAAAGGAAGTGCCGGACAAAAGCGCCTTTATCATTACTACGGGATCCGTTAGGGATATTTGTGCCGCTTTTAACCGTAATCCCAGGCTATTTCACGAAAAGGTAAAAAAAGTTATTATTTCCGTGGGCGACTCCTTTGGCTACGCTGGTATTGAGGACACCAATACGGCAAAGGACGTGGAAGCCTGGAAGTGTCTTATGACATCAGGATTACCTATAGATTGGATGCCCACAAACCCGTCCAAAAGAAGGGGAGGCCCATCCAGATTTGTATCCTACTGGTTGTTTTTTCAACCTAGGTTATTACAGCAAAGCCCAGAAAAAATTCGACAATTTTTTGCCTCCGAAAGAATACGATCGGATCATAAGACCATGCGCCCCATGTGGTCTACCCCCGCCTTCATCGAATCGGCCGGTTTACAATGCTATCAAATAGACGATGAACTGGGGTGGATGTCCCCTACCGAGGCCCAAGACCGTCCAAAAGCAAAAATGGTTGCGCCCTACAGTTTTGTTCCCATAGAATTTTCGCTTGACGATGAAGGTGTGGCCGTTTGGAAAGAGGCCGGGGAAGGTATGGGAACGAATATCAGGGTTTTCAGGATAAACGATTACTATCTGTACAATGAGTCCATGTTCCAATTTCTGGTTCAGCAGTTTAAGTAACTCCAATAAAACCCATATGCCATTCAAGAAAATCAACTATAAAAGATAGTATATGTTTATCGTAAAATCCTATTCCTTGGCCATAGCCATGTGCATCATAACCATGCTTTGCTGGGGGTCATGGGCCAATACCATGAAGGCCACCCAGAAGAAATGGGCCTTCCAACTGTTTTATTGGGATTATTCCTTAGGGGTTTTGTTGTTATCACTTCTATTGGCTTTTACTGCGGGAAGTTTTGGTGATGAGGGAAGACCTTTTCTTCATGACCTGTCCATGGCGCAATGGGAGTATGTATGCTATGCCTTTTTTGCTGGCGTCATTTTTAATCTCTCCAATGTGTTGTTGGTCACCGTGATAGACTTGGCCGGGATGGCCATCGCTTTTCCTATCGGGGTGGGACTCGCCCTAGTGGTCGGTGTGGTGGTGGGCTATATTGGTGACCCAGTAGGGGATGCGATATTGATTTTTTCAGGGTTGGTCGGAGTGGTTCTCGCCATAATACTTTCGGGCGTGTCATACGGTAAAATACCGAGTACGGGAGATAAGCATGTGGTAAAGGGCATTTTGATTTCCGTAGTGGTAGGTTTGGTAATGGGATTATTTTATCCCCTGCTTGTGAAGTCATTGACAAAAGACCTAGTGAATCCGGAAATGGGAAAACTCACCCCATACACTGCCATTGTTTTGTTCGCATTGGGCCTATTTCTCTCCTCCTTTATTTGGAACACCTTTTTGATGCGAAAACCCCTAGTTGGGACAAAGGTTGGTTTTAAGGAGTATTTCACCCTTGGGACATCAAAAGACCATAGCATGGGTATTCTAGGAGGAATCATATGGATTATTGGTTTTTCCTTCATGACCTTGGCCCAGGATCAGGCAGGTACAGCGATTTCCTATGGCCTTGGGCAAGGGGCCACTATGGTGGCCGCTTTCTGGGGAGTATTCATTTGGAAAGAGTTCAAGACCGCACCAAAAAGTGTCAATAAACTCATTGTTGCCATGTTCCTCTTTTATATCCTCGGACTTTCCCTTCTTGTCTTGGCAAAAATTTAAAAATAAAAACAAGTGCATATGAAAAAAATAATGAACAAAGCGGAAGATTTTGTGGATGAAATGATTGAAGGAATTCTTGCCGCCCATCCCGAGGGATTGACCAAAACCAATGATGATCTAAGGTGTGTGGTAAGTGCGAATAAAGTACCCAATAAGGTAGGGATAGCCACAGGAGGCGGCTCTGGTCATCTTCCCCTTTTTTTGGGATACGTTGGTCAAGGCTTATTGGATGGCTGCGCTGTGGGGGGCGTATTTCAATCACCAAGTTCCATACAAATGCTGGAGGTAACAAAGCATATTGACCAAGGTGCCGGTGTGCTGTACATCTATGGAAATTATGGAGGGGATATCCTCAATTTTGATATGGCTAAGGAATTGGCAGATGCCTCGGGTATACATGTGGAACAAGTAGTTGTTGGCGAGGATGTTGCATCAGGGCCCAAAGGAGAGGAAAACAAACGTAGGGGTGTAGCCGGAATATTCTATGTATACAAGATTGCCGGGGCGAAGGCTGCCGAATTGGCCCCTTTGGACGAGGTGAAACGGGTAGCGGAAAAAACAGCTTTTAATGTGCGGACCATGGGAGTGGCCCTAACACCTTGTATAGTACCGGAAGTAGGAAAGCCATCCTTTAGCCTGGCCGAGGATGAGATGGAAATCGGAATGGGTATCCATGGGGAACCCGGAATTAGAAGGGGAAAGCTCAAAACCTCGGATGAGATCGTAAACGAAATATTAGAACACATTTTGGGAGACCTTACCTATGACGAAGGGGATGAGGTTTCCATATTGATCAATGGATTGGGGGCTACTCCAAAGGAAGAACTGTACATCATGTACGGAAGGGTGGCCCAAGTTATGGAAGAAAAGGGACTGAAAGTTTTTAAGGTATACATTGGCGAATTTGCCACTAGTATGGAAATGATGGGAGCCTCCATTTCTGTACTTAAATTGGACATGGAACTAAAGGAATTGCTTTCCAAGCCGGCATCTACCCCATTTTTTGAACAAAAACAATTGACGCTGTGACCACTTTGGATAACAAAGGATTAAGACAAGTATTTGACCATCTCAAAAAAACGATGGATCATAATCGTGAACGCCTTATTGAACTTGATAGTGCCATGGGTGATGGCGACTTGGGCATAACCATGCAGAAAGCCTTCACGGCTGCAAATACAGAGGCACAAAGTTTTAAAGGAACGGATATTGGAAAACTTATGCTTCAAATAGGGATGAAAATTGCAACGGAGGCTCCTTCCACAATGGGAACCCTTCTCGCAAGGGGATTTATGAAAGGAGGCAAATCGATTGCCGGAATCCAGGAGATGAATTTGGACGATATCAGCTCTTTTTTTGATGCATTTATGCAGGGTATCGGGGAAGCGGGGAAAACCAAACCCGGAAACAAAACCATTGTGGACTCCTTGAATCCGGCGGTTAAAGCGCTCAGGGATGCTTCTTTACAAAATAAATCCCTGATTGAAGGGCTTTTCGCCGCGTATTCCGCGGCCCAGGAGGGAGTGGAGTCTACCAAAAATATGATGGCCCAACATGGTAGGGCGGCCTATTATGGTGGAAAATCCATAGGGACCATAGATGCAGGTGCCGTGGTAGGAGAACTTATTATTTATGGTTTTTATGTTGGCGCGAATAATTGATATGATTTTGAATCAATGAAGATAAACATAAAAGTGTTCCCCCTGCCCAGTAACAAGCGACCGGGAAGAAAAAGGATTTTTAAAGTAGCATTAAATCAAAAAAGTGTAAAAATTTAAACATATGAAACAGTGGTTATTAAGCTTCTTTTTATGCGCTCTTTCAATCCTAATAGGCTGTAAG